>CAYHAR010000027.1:5000-19599 GCA_964354595.1 uncultured Anaerolineae bacterium
CATGGCCCGACCTCATACGCTTGCCCGTCACGCTGAACGGCAAGCCATCTGGCGACCATGTGCCGCTGGCGACGATTCGCGTGACACCGTGAACAGCACAAAACACACTAGTCCTAAAATCCCATGGCCCTGGCTCGTCACGAATGATGGACTAGTCGGAAACCTGGCAATACAGGGCCAAGTGGCAACTGCTCTCGCAATATGGCCGTAACATAACTGCAATGCACAAAAGCGGGTTTTTGTGCTATCAATATGCTTGGAACATGGGCACATTCCATATTCCGATACATTTGGTACAGCGCGAGAGCAGGAGATAAAGATGATGGACGAACAAAACCGCGTCGTCGCCGCGGGCAGGAATGGAGGCGAGCCATCTTGTATGGGGTCGAGGCTGAGCCGACGGAAGGACGAGGTCAAATGCGCGGCTGGCAGACTCGAAAGGTGGACCGCGACTCGTCCGTATTGCCTAGACGTCGTCTTTATTTACCCGTCGGTACCCGGCATGAATGCCTTTCAGTTCCAGCAGCCGGCGGGAGCGGCAAATTCGCAATATCTCTCTATCCCTTCAGGCGCTTGTGATGTAGAGCCAGTCTATCCCGCCACAGGGAGCCTGGGCGGGATGCGCTATGTATATCAACCGATGGCGCGGCAAGAGGTAACCGTTCAGTTGGTAGATATGGCACATGATTTTTGTCGAACCCCCACAGGTGGCTGATCGCAGACGCCTTTCAAGCCACATTGACGCCATATCCCATCACGAAGCAAGGTTGGCACCACCATATCTGGCGGATGTTCATCGTTAAGCCAGTGCATGTGGTGAGGAACCATCTGAACGGTTACCCCGCGCGCTATGACGATGGAAAGGCGGGAGGTGTTCGCGGCAGCTCAGGACAAACGAGGAAAAAACATGAAAGAAACCGAGGGCTGTACGGTATTGGTCGTGTCAGACCTGCCAGCCTGGCATGACTTTATCAAGAATGGATTGGCGCGCGGAGGGCGTCCGCACGACCAGGTGCGGTTTGCAGCTAGTGGAAACGAAGGGCTAGTCGCCGCCGAGCAGGACCCGCCTGACCTGATCATTTATTTTCTGTGGACGTTGAACATGAACGGCTACGAGTTCTGCCAGAAAATCAAAACGATCTCGGCGCTTGAAAAGGTATCGGTCCTGCTGGTGGGAGCTACCTCTCCACACATCGCCTATCCGGAAGCGCAACGCGCCGGAGCGGCCGGCTATCTGCGCCACCCCGATCGAGAGCAAGACCTGGTCGCAGCGCGCGACGCTCTGTTGAGGGGCGAAACTTTTTATCCATCCGCCTCCCCGCCACCGCACCCATCCCCTCAGGAGCAAAAGGCGAGCATCAGGAAAGGCTGCAAAGTATTGCTCGTAGACGACGAGCCAGAGCTATTAGAATTGATTCAATTCATCTTGCGCCACCGGCGCGACGACAGCGTGCGATACGTCAACAGTGGGCAAAGAGGGCTGATGGTCGCCGAGCAAGACCCGCCTGACCTCATCATCCTGGATATCATGATGCCCGACATTGACGGATTTGAAGTCTGCCGGCGGATCAAGGGAATGCCGGCTCTGTGGAATGTCCCGGTGTTGTTTCAAACTGCGAGAGCGCTGGCGGATGTCATCCCGGAAGCCAAGCGCCTGGGGGCGGCCGGTTGCATCAACGAGCCTTACGGGCCGCAAGAGTTGCTCGCCGCGCGCGACGCCGTGCTGCGCGGTGAGACGTATTATCCACCGTTTGAAATCGGCAGGTCCTCTCTGTGACGTCTACGCGCCGCACAGCGCACAGGAATGCGGCGAATTTCACCCCCGGCGAATCACCTGGCTCATGCAATGCGGGCCGCCGTAGCCGCAGGTTAAAGCGTCAAAGCCAAGAAACCGTGTCTTGACCCCACGCTCGTTCAAGCGCCGCTCGTAATCTGGCCCTGCGCGGCTCACGCCAAGAAAATCACGCGGGCCGAGCAACAGTCCATTCGGCGCATAGTTTTCCTGCTCTTTCTTCGATAAAGTCAAGACGTGCATCCCCTTCTCTTCCAGGTAAGCCAAGAACCCGACCGTCCGAACCTTCTTATAGGTGAACTGGTCTGGCGCGCCATCGGGGGCGTAAACATCTACGCTAGGTTGTTGATCGCCCAGCCGGTCGTCGCACAGCGCGCACAGGTCGCGGTCGAGCACGGCGAAAAAAGTATCCAGGTGCATTTCGTCCATCTGCGCGCGCGGGTCCCGCACCACGCCGACCTCGACGAATCCGTATACGCGATGATCGAGGCACTGCCCTACGCCATCGGCATTGGAAAGCAAACCTTGACCCTGCAAAACAAAATCGCCGCACGGGATAAAATCGCCGCCTTCTAAAAAACCGGGCGGCTGCACGCGATACACCGGCGCGATGCCACGCTGTTCCAGCGCGTGCGAGACAATATCGTTTTCGATACGGCGCACGTCTAACCGCAATCGTCCGATGACGCAGCCCGCCGCCGTCGTCATAAGCGGGTCGCGCATGTAAAAGAGATTGTTGGCGGGATTGACCTCGTAGCGGCTGCGAAAGCGGCTGGTCGGGTCAAGCGCGTTTTCGTTGTAGCTAATCCCCAAGGTCGGACGCAGCAGAACCAAGTCTGTCAACGTCGCCGGATCGAGTGTTTCGATGGTGCGCCGCAGATTCTCGCGCAGCAAATCGCGGTCGTCCGGTGAAAGAGCAGCGTCCATTTCGTAACGCACGCATTCGACGGCCCAGGCACGCAGGCGCGCGATGCTCGCATCGCCGTTGCCCATCAGCGCCTCGCGCACGTCCATGACCTGGACGCCCGCCGCTTCCAGCACGCGACGGAACGCGCGATGCTCGGCTTGCGCCTGCTTGAGCGAGAACGGAGACAGGAAATTGGCCGAGTTGGTTTCCAGGATACCAAACAGCGTCTCGATGTTCGGCTCGCAAAGCAAAACCGTCTTGGCCGGCAGCCACTCGGCGGGTTGTGAGGCTTGTCTTTCGTCGCGCGAAGCGGTCATTCGTCCCCCGTCCTACAAAGCGGTCATTCGTCCAAGCGCAGCCACAGCGACGGCACCAACATTTCTTCCGCCGTCAGCCCGCCGTGCATCCCCAGGAATTCCGGCATCTGTCCGGTCGAATCGGCCAGGTAGCCATCGCCCGTGGCGAGCAACAAGAGGTCGCCCAGGCGCGAAAGGGTTTCAGGATGCAGCGGCCTTGGCCCCCACAGCCCCGCGTCGAGCGCCTGGCGTGTATCCACGGCGACGAGCTTGCCCGGCAGGTCGCGGGCCAGCGCATCGCGCACGGCCTGCGCCCGCCCGGCGCGGACGTAAGCATACGCCGCGCGAGCTTCGGCGGTGGGCATCATCACGAGGTCTTGCCACACCGGCTGTTTGTGCAGCGCAATGGCCGAGGACTTGGGCGTGGCGACTTGGCCGTGATCGGCGCTGATGACTAACAGCGTTCCCTTGGCTGCTTGCGGCGAGAGCCGATCCAGGAATTCGGTCCGCATCGAATAAGCGAACGCGCGCAACTCGGCATCCAGGGTCTCGTCGGCAGGGCCGTAAAGATGCGAGACGCCATCCGGGGGCGCATGATAGGCATAGACATACATCGGCTGGTCACCTGCGCGCTCCGCGTCCAACAGGCGGCGCAGCCTCACCCACATATCGGACGCGGCGACGAAGGGTATCACTCTATCCTTGTCCACGCCGCGATGCAGGACGCGGGTCAATCCGCCTCTCACAAGGTGATAAGGCGCCACGTCGTACACGCTGACGCCGGCAGACTCGAACACCTCCACAATGTTGGGCGCAGGCAAAAACTTTTCCGGCTCCAGGCCCATGCTGATCAGTTGATCGGGCTTGCCTTTGACCGCGAGCTTGAGCGAGATCATTTGAGCCACTGCGCCATATTCCCGCAAAAACAAGAACGTGCCCAGGTAACCGTGCTGCGAAGGCGCGAGTCCCGTCCAGAGCGACGACAGCGCGGCGACCGTCGTCGAAGGAAAGACCGAGGTGAGTGGAAAGAGCCGTCCGCGCTCTACGAGAGGTCGCCAGCCCGAGTGGGCGTCAGCCTCTAGCGCGCGGCGCAAGCGGCGGTAGCCCAGTGCGTCCATCAGCACGAACACGATGCGGCGCGCGTCGCGGGCCAGGTCACGCCACAACTCGGCGGGCAGCGGCGGAGCGATGGGCGCGGGCAACGGCGCGCCCAGGATGGCCGCGAACGTGGCGGGCAGGTTGGCGATCGAGTAGCCATCGTAGCGCGGCCACACCACATCATCGCCCCACTGGGAAGCCAGCGGCGGCGCGTTGCTTCGGAGGGCGGATTCGATTCGATCAGCGAGGCTCGTCGTCATCAACTCTCTCCTTGATGGGATAGTCCGTGATGCGCTCAGCGGGCCTGACTGCAAAGAGCAACTCGATCATCGCAAGTCTGCAGGGCCTGCATAAGGGCGGCTGACGAAAGGCATTCTCATCGCCTCTATCGCTCGCCGGTCGGGCGCTTTTGGATGACCTTGACCAACTCTGCAATCTCGTTGCCGGCCCGCATAAAAGCGGCATCCGCCCCAGCCTGCAAGAACTTGCGATCAAAGTAGGGCGTAGACGTCACGCCGACGATAAATGCTTTGGGCTTGCGCTGCCTGATCTCGCGCGCGCCTTGCATGCCCGTCATCTTTTTTCCAAAGTTGTTGTACACCACAAAGACATCATACTCCATCGAGGACGCAAGCAAGTCCTCACAGTTGGAAAACGCCAACACGTCGGCGTTCAATCTGGACGCCAGCGCCCTGGACAGCACCTCACGCGCCGCATGGTCCGAGTGCGCGACAGCGATCCTGACTGCCTGGCGGGTCGTCTCGGCTCGATCATCTTCCGGGCTATTTGCCTGAGGCTGGACCGCGCGATTGCCGGGGAATTCAGCCTTTGTCATGCGAGACCTCCTGATAGGGCGACACAAAAAGGCGGATTCGGCTGTAGCTTGTAGACGCCAAGTATAACATTATCGGGGCAAGCCTACAATTTTGTTTTCCGAGCATTTCTGCTATGATTAGGAGCATGGACACCTTACAGGGCGCGGTCGAGCGGATCACGTTCTACAACGCCGAGAACGGCTACACGGTGTTGCGGCTGCACACGCCGGGTCAAGTCGAGCTGGTCACCGTCGTCGGCAATTTGCCAGAGGTGCAGCCGGGCGAGTCGCTCAAGCTGACCGGCGCGTGGATGAACCATCCCATGCACGGCAAGCAATTCAAGGCTGAACATTGCGAGCAAGTCTTACCCGCCACGATCGAGGGCATCAAAAAGTATCTCGGCTCCGGTCTCATCAAAGGCGTCGGCCCGGTGACGGCAGGGCGCATCGTCAAAAAATTCGGGCTGCAAACGCTGGACGTGCTCGACCATCACCCGGAGCAATTGCGGCTGGTGTTGGGCGTCGGCCCGGTGCGCGCCGATAGCGTCGGCCGGGCGTGGACGCAGCAAAAGGCCATCAAGGACGTGATGTTGTTCCTGCAATCGCACGGCGTCACCACGACGCTGGCGGTGAAAATCTACAAGCAATACGGCGACGCTTCCATCGCCACCGTGAAAAATGATCCTTACCGGCTGGCGCGCGATATTTTCGGCGTGGGATTCAAGACGGCAGACAAGATCGCGCGCGACCTGGGCCTGCCGATGGACAGCCCCAACCGCATCGCAGCGGGCGTGGCCTATACGTTGAGCCAGCTTGCCGACGAAGGTCACGTCTATGCGCCGGAAGGCAAGCTCGTCCACGACGCGGCGGAATTGCTCGGCGTTGCGCCGGAACTGACAGCCGTTGGCATTGAGCGATTGGTGCAGGATGGGCAGGTCAAGGTGGAAGAGGGCCTGGGTGAACGCCTGGATGTGAACACCCAGGCTGAAAAAAGTCGGCTAAAGCTGACGGGGGTACAACATGCTCAGCCCGCTCTAGCGGCCTTGCCGTCTCAGTCCGACAATTCATTGTCGGTCAATGTCGCGACAGCGAGGCCAGCACGCGAAGAGCGCGCAGTTTACCTCACGCCGTTCTATTATGGCGAAACCGGCGTGGCGACCAAGCTGCGCGCGATCATGGAGGCCCCCACCCCAACCCTCCCCCGTCGCTCCGCGATAGGGGAGGGAGCGGTGCAAATTGTTTCTGTCTCATCCGTCGGCGCGGCACTTTCGGAGCAGCAACTAGAGGCCGTGCGCGCGCTGATGTCGCCTTCGGGCAAGGTCATGGTGTTGACGGGCGGCCCCGGCACGGGCAAGACGACGACCGTGCGCGCAATGATCGAAGTGTGCGAAAAGCGCGGGCTGCGCTACGCGTTGGCTTCGCCCACCGGGCGCGCGGCCAAGCGACTGGCCGAAGCGACCGGGCGCGCGGCCAAGACGATCCATCGCCTGCTCGAATTTTCGCCGCAAGAGGGATTCAAGCGCAACGCGGAAAATCCACTGCCGATTGACCTGCTCATCGTGGACGAAGCCTCGATGCTCGACCTCTTGCTGGCGAACCACTTGCTCAAAGCGCTCATGCCGAGCACACGCCTGCTGCTCGTCGGCGACGTGGATCAGTTGCCATCCGTCGGCGCGGGCGACGTGCTGCGCGACGTGATCGCCTCCGGTCGCGCCGAGGTCATCCGGCTCAATATGATCTTTCGCCAGGCGCAAGATAGTCTCATCGTCACCAACGCGCACCGCATCAACAAGGGCCAGTTTCCCGAGTTTCCCAAAGGCGCACGCGACTTTTTCATGTTCACCCAGGATGATCCTGATAAAGCCGCCGCGCTCGTCGTGGACCTGGTGAGCAGCCGCATCCCCAAGAAATTCGGACTAAAGCCATCAGACATCCAGGTGCTCGCGCCAATGTATCGCGGAGTGGTGGGCGTCTCGAATCTCAACCCGCTTTTGCAAGCCGCGCTCAATCCGCCCGCACCCAACAAGCCGGAGCGCAAGTTGGGCGGGACGCTCTTTCGCGTGGGCGACCGCGTGATGCAGACGCGCAACAACTATGACAAAGACGTATTCAACGGGGACATTGGCCGCATCACCGCGCTCGACCTGGAAGAGCAGACGATGACGGTCAACGTGGACGGCAGACCGGTGACGTATGATTGGCTCGAAGCCGACGAGCTGGTGCTGGCTTATGCGGCGAGCGTCCACAAGGCGCAGGGCAGTGAATACCCGTGCGTCGTGCTGCCGCTGCTCACGCAGCATTACTTGATGCTGCAGAGGAATTTGCTCTACACTGCCGTCACGCGGGCGAAAAAGCTGGCGGTCATGGTGGGATCGCGCAAGGCGCTGGCGATGGCGGTCAAGAATAACAAGGTGGCGCAGCGGTATAGCGCGTTGGACGTGAGGCTGAGAGAGAAATAACGTTGCAGCGAACATGGCGCTGTGCTATACTTGTTTCAACGAAAGGCAAGGGTAGTATCATGTCGCCGATCACGCTAAACGTTCCCGACGAACTAGCGATACGGCTGCCCAGCCTGAATTTGTGGGCGCAGCACAAGTGATGAAATTCCTGGCCGGCTTGCCCGCGCCGGAAGAGATACTGGCGCTGCAGCTTGGTGTAACCGCCCCCAGCGCCTGAGCGAAGAGCGTCATCAGGTTAAAGACCAGGCAATGCTGCCAGGCCGAGACGCCTTGGGCGGAAGGCGGTGTTAATTGAATCCGGATGAACGATTTGCCGTCTGATTGCGCAAAACCTGCGCTAGTACCAACGCGGGATTGCAATCGGCTGTATTCTCTGATACTGTGAGTGCATGTTCATGCGGCCCCCTAGTACAAGCCTCAATGCTGCGCCCTGGCCGACTGGCGCAGCGCCAAGAATAGAAAGGAGCAGCAAGATGAAAAATCGGTTCTTTCGACTAGCTCTCGCCCTAGTTCTGTTGGTGACATTGAATGGAGCGGGACCGACTCGCGCTTCGCTCGCGCCCACGATGTCTGCGTCTGATGCAAAAGATGAATCATCTCAAGCTGCCGCGCCCATTGGGCTGCAAGAAAGCCAGGCTGGGCAGGCTATCATCATTGACCACACCTGTACGGACATCACCAAGATCCCAGATTACTGGCTGCAAAAAGCAAAAGAGTTGACGCTTCATTACGCCCATACCTCGCATGGCTCGCAAATCAACTCTGGCATCGAATGGCTGGAAACGCAACACTCTGAATACAACATTGCAATCCAATACAGCGGAACTCCCGGTGTGCCCGCCGAAACAAATGCCATCCACATATATGATGGCAACAACCTGGGCGAGCCGCTGGGGTATGTGTACGAGTACGTCACACCCGACCTCTACTGGGAAACAAACGACGGCATAAACAATACGCGATCCGTAGCGAACACAGGGCTATTCGACTATTCCATGTGGGCGTGGTGCGGCCAGTTATCCGACGAGGGCTATCCGGTCCCGCAATACCTGGATACCATGAACCAGTTCGAGCAAGAATATCCTGGAATGCGCTTTATCTACTTGACCGGCCATACCGACGGCTCTGGCGTGAGCGGGGCGCTCAACACGAACAACAACACGATACGCCAGTACGTCCGAGACTACGGCAAGATACTGTTCGACTTTGCGGACATTGAAAGCTATGATCCTGCTGGGAATCACTATCCTGGCACAGACGACCATTGCCCCTGGTGCGAAACATGGTGCGCCGCTCATCCCGCCGATTGCGCCAGTCTTCCCGACTCTTGCGCGCATTCAGAGGAAGGCGAAGGGACTACCTGGAGCAGGTTCAACTGCAAACTCAAGGGGCAGGCGTTCTGGTGGCTGATGGCCCGGCTGGCCGGCTGGGACGGAACCCAGGAAACATCCCGCAAGACAGCCTCCATGCCAGCGCCGATGTATGGAGACACTGTCACTTACACCGTTATTATCCGCAACCTCCCGGCGCCGCTTTCCGCCACGGCCCACCTGACCGACACGGTGCCCGACGGCTTGTCTTACGTTGCTGGCACGCTTAACGCCACGTCCGGCATCACCAACGCAGACGCTTCCACTCTCACCTGGTCGGGCGTCCTCAGCCCCACGCCTGTGGTTACTATCACCTATGCTGTCACGGTCAGCACAGTCCTCACCCAGGTCATCACCAACACGGCCATCATTGTCGCGCCGGGCTACCCAAGTCCCTCTCCCCCCACGGCTATGGTCATCGCCAATGGATACCCAGTCTATATGCCAGTGGTGATGCGCAACTATTCTCCCACGCTGAGTGGAATGGAGGTTCCCTAGCAAACTCGCGCCGTGAACTGGCGTGTTAAACACTGCGAGCCGTCTGGGCGCTGACCCGGGCGGCACGCAGAGATTTGAACCTTGAAACCTTTGCAAGGTTCGCCTCCAATCGAGGCATTCACTCGGCGATGGGCAAATCCAATTCCACGGCTACGCCAGGCCCATCGCTTCGATTGTAGATGCGGCAGGCTCCGCCTGCGCCCCAAACCAATGTGGCAACCATGGACAATCCCAGCCCCATGCCGGTGGCCTGGCCGGTAAAATACTTTTCACCCTGATAGTAGGGAGACCACGCCCGAGCCAACTGCTCCGGCGAGAGCGTCAGTCCATCATCGCCAACCCGAAGGTTGACCGTCGTGGCATTCGAGCGGGACACGACCACTTGCACAGTAGGAGCATGCTGGGGATGGAACTTTGTCGCATTTTCCAACAACTCCCCCAGCGCCAGCTCGATGGCCGATCGAGTCAGCGCGATTTGTGGGTCGCCCACGCCCGCTTGAACGGTCGTCGTCACCGCTTGCAGCTCTAAATCGGCGCTGATCTTGGCCACGATGGCCGGCAACTGAGAAACACGCGGGCCTGCGCCGGATTCGGCCAACCGGGGAGCATCCAGGTACCCAATGATGTCCGTGATTGCGCTGCGCAGGCGCTGCGCGCCTCGGAGCGCCATGCCCAGCAACTGGGTGTCCTCGGCGTCAACCGACTCGGGCACGTCCCTCGCCAAAAGCTCCAGGCTGGCCAGCGTGTTGGTCATCGGCGTGCGCAGTTTGTGGCTCACCAGGGATTGAAACTCCCAGGCGTTGCGCTGCAAAACCATCTGCGCCGTCACGTCCCGCACTCTGACAATCCGCCCTCCCCCGACCCCCGCGGGCAGATCGAGCGCGTCCACGTGCAGCCAAAAGGCCTTGGCGGTCGGCGATTCGGGCCGCACGAGATAATACGCTTGCGGCGGGCCGGAGCTGTCCGACCATGTGGCCCAGGCTGCCTCCGGCTCGCAGCGATACTGCCTGCGCGCCAATTCCAGAAATATCTCCGAGACTGGTGCGCCCTCCACCGGCAAGCCAAAATAGAGACGCGCCTGGGAGTTGGCATACAACACTGCGTCGCGCTCGTCCAAGATCAGATAGCCGTCGTTGCTCTGATCCACCGCCCACTCGAATTTGGTTCGCTCTGCCAACAACCGCCGGTAGCGGTTGAGGCGGGTAATCGTCCGCACCCGCGCTCGCAGCTCGGCGCGATCATACGGCTTGGAGACAAAATCATCGGCGCCGGCTTCAATGCCCCGCAAGCGCGACTGGCGATCATCCAGCGCCGTGACCATGATGACGGGCACTTGGGCGATAGGCGGGCTGGCGCGCACCTGCTGACAGACTTGGAAACCATCCATGCCGGGCATCATCACGTCGAGCAGAATCACGTCTGGAGCAAGAGCCGCCGCCTGTTCCAAGGCTTCGGGGCCATTGCCGGCCAAAACCAGCTCGTAGCCTTCCGCGGTCAACAGCGCCTCCATCGTCTCGCGCCCGACCAATTCATCGTCTACGATAAGTATACGAGGATGATCATTCATGCGGCACACTTTCCTTTCTATCCGCGTCAGTAGAATTATACTCCCTGTCGCCGCGCATGGAAAATCGAGGGTGTCATTGCGAGCGTGCCTCATTGACACCATTCTCATTGGGGGTAGAATGTAGCCGCGATTTTCAAGCGAACCGCAAGACACACGGAGTCAAACTTGAACACTTTTAAGTCCGAGGTAGCCGAGGCGCTGGCAAATGGGCAGGCCGTCGTCGCGCTCGAATCCACGCTCATCACACACGGGCTTGCTTACCCTGATAATCTCGCCACCGCGCGCGCGATTCAAGCCGCCGCGCGCGAAGCGGGAGCGGTCCCGGCCACCATCGCCATCCTGCACGGCCAGCTCACCGTGGGCTTGGACGACGCACAACTGGAATACCTGGCGACGGCGAAAAACGTCCGCAAGTGCAGCCGCCGCGACCTCGGCATCGTCGTGGCCCAGGAGCTTGACGGCGCGACCACCGTGGCGGGCACAATGATTGTGGCGGCGATGGCCGGCATTGGCGTGTTTGCCACGGGCGGCATCGGCGGCGTCCATCGCGGTCACCCGTTCGACATTTCCGCCGACCTGGAAGAGTTGAGCCGAACGCCCGTCACCGTCGTCTGCGCCGGGGCCAAGTCGCTACTCGATTTGCCGCTCACCATGGAGCAGCTCGAAACGCGCGGCGTGCCGGTCATCGGCTACGGCACAGACGAGTTGCCTGCGTTCTACTCGCGCTCGTCCGGCTTGCCGGTGGACGCGCGAGCCGACACGCCGGAACAAGTCGCCGCCATCGTGCGCGCGCGTCGAGCGTTGGGGATTCAAGGCGGCGAGCTAGTCGCCGTTCCCGTCCCCACCGCCGACGAGCTGTCACACGCCGAAGCCGAAGCCGCCATCGCGCAAGCGACCCAACTCGCAGATGAATCCGGCGTCACGGGTGCCGCGGTCACGCCATTCATCCTCGCCAAAATCGCCGAACTGACGAACGGGCGCAGCAAACGGGCGAATGTGGCGTTGCTGCTCAATAACGCGCGCGTCGCGGCTCACATCGCCCAAGCCCTTTTGGACGACAAGGAGACAAGGTGATCTCGCCACTCCCCTCACCTTGCCAACTCGGGAGACGATTACTTGAAACAAAACACCGCCATCAACCTATACCTATTCAATTTTGCGCTGCTGTTCACGCACGAAATTGATTCGGCGTTTTGGCAAGAGTGGAAACTGTTTGGGATACCGGGCGGCGTCCAGGTATTCCTCGCGCTGAATTTTGCGCTGCTGCTTGCGGCGCTCTATGGTTTCAAGCAGCTCGTCCAGGGCGCAAGAAGCGGTTACATCTTTTCGTTATTGCTCGCCGCGGCGGGGGTATTTGCATTCGTCATTCACAGCTACTTTATCCTGACCGGCCATCCCGAGTTTCGCCTGCCGATTTCTCTGGCCGTGCTGGCCGTGACGTTGATCGTGTCAATCGCCCAAGGATACGTCGCCTTGCGCGATATGCGCTAACGCTTGCGCCGCTACCTGCCTGACCACCATGTCGCCTTGTCGCCTTGTCACGTTCGGCGTCATCCTAGACGACCTCGTGTTCCCCGATGGGCGCACGGCGATGGGCGTGCTGGGCGGCGGCGGACCTCAAACAGCTTTCGGGATGCGATTGCCGGCGCTGGCAGGATGGTCGGACGTGAGCGTTGGGCTGGTGGCCGGCGTCGGGCGGGACTTGCCGGACTCGGCGCGCGCGTGGATGGAATCCGCTGGCATTGACTTGACCGGCATCCAAGTGAGTGACTTGCCCACGCCGCGCGCATGGCAGTTGATGGAAGCGGACGGACGCCGCACGCAGGTCTGGCGTGTGAAAAGCGACGTCATCGGCGCGCAACTGCGGCGGACGCTCGACGGCATTCCCACAAACTATCGGCCGGCGCAAGGATTTCACCTGGGCGTCCATCCCGATGAGCCTGATTTGGAATTCATCAAACATCTGCGCGAGATCGGATCAGCAACGATCAGTCTCGAGTTATTCAAACCCGCCGAGCGACTGCCAAGCGACGTGTCATTGCGATCTTTGTGTAGCGTCGCCGACATCTTTTCGCCCAACCTCCTCGAAGCTCGGTCGCTCGTGGGAGAGGGAGCGCCGGACGAGATAGCGCGGCGCTTGTCCGACGCGGGCGCGCGCATCGTCGCACTGCGGATGGGCGCACACGGCTCACTGGTGCACGATGGCGCACAGCTTTATCATGTGCCAACCGTGCGGACAACCGTCGTGGACCCGACCGGCGCGGGCAACGCTTACTGCGGCGGATTCCTGGCTGGATATGTTCTGACCGGCGATGCGCTGACGGCAGCGCGCTATGGCGCCGTCGCCGCATCATTCATGGTCGAGCAAGTTGGGCTTCCGCCGATCAACGACCGGCTGCGCGAGGAAGCGAACCGGCGAAGGACGTTTGACATCTGACGAAGGACGAACGACCAATGGCCCACAACACCATGCTCGCCCAAATCTACAGCCTGCCGGAAATGATTCGCGCGGTCTTGCCTGCGTTTGAGCGCAATGTGCGCCAGGCGCTCGACGACAATCTATGTCGGTCGGCCCGACGATTGTTTGTCACCGGCTGCGGCGATAGTCACCATGCGGCGCTCGCCAGCGAGCTGGCGTTCGAGTCGCTGGCGGGCTTGCCAACCGAGCCGATGACGGCGCTGCAAATGTCGCGCTACGCGGCGGATTTCTTGCCTGAAGCCAGTCTCGTCATTGGCGTTTCAGTTTCAGGCGAGGTCAGCCGGACGTTGGAGGCGCTACTGCGCGCGCGCAAGGTTGGAGCTACGACCATCGCGCTATGCGGGACACCGGGCAGTCACCTCGCTCAAGCCGGTGACAGATTCCTGCCGATGATCACGCCGCCATTTGATTTCTCGCCGGGCGTCCGCTCGTATATTGCCACGCTGCTGATGCTGTACCTCGCCTCCGTGAGAATCGGGCAAGCGCGCGGCAAGCTCGCGCCCACTCAAGCCGCCGACGTTCGCCAAGAAATCGCGGGGATAGCGCAGGCTATTCAGCGCACCGTCGCGCTGTGCGATGAACCGGCGCGCCAGTTGGCGCGCGACTGGCAAGACGCGAGCGAGTTTGTGTTCGTGGGAGGCGGCCCGAATTTTGGCACGGCGTTGAACAGCGCCGCCAAAATCCTGGAAGCCAGCGGCGACTGCGCCGTGGGTCAAGACACCGAAGAATGGGCGCACCTGCAGTATTTTGCGCGCGCTGTGCCGACGCCCACGTTCATCATCACCGCCGCCGAGCGAGACGCCTCCCGCGCAGCCGAAGTGGCCGTCGCAGCCAAAGCGATTGGTCGGCGTGTTGTGATGGTCTCGCCACAAGACCTGGCAGATCTGGGAGACCTGACAGGTCTATACCTGGCCCCTGTCCGTGAAATGTTTAGCCCGCTGGTAGCATGTATTCCAGGGATGTTATTCGCCGCGCATCGCGCGGACGTCATCGGCGAGCCGTTCTTTCGCGCGTTCGGCGGAGGCCGCAATATCTCTGGCGGCGGGGGCATCAGTCGCATCCGCACCAGCGAGCTGCAGGTCTAGGATTGGAGGGCTGAATGCCAGGCAAAGAAATCTATGAGCGCGCCGATCAGTACGAACAGTTGGTGTCATTCGAGGACTGTCAACACAACCTCGCTCCCGCGCTCAACCGGATCAGGCGGCTGGATGGACTGGACGTGGTCGAATTGGGCGCCGGCACAGGTCGGCTCACCTGTCTGATTGCGCCGCAGGTCAGGTCCGTCCTGGCGTTCGACGCTTCGGCCCCGATGCTGCAAG
>CAYHAR010000027.1:19699-22704 GCA_964354595.1 uncultured Anaerolineae bacterium
TGCGCGAGATGGGCGGCAACGCGCTGTATGCCGCCGTCGGCGCGCGCGTGTGGAGCGACAGCGTCGGGCTGCTGGCGCGCGTCGGAGAAAATTATCCTGACGGTTGGCTGGACGCGCTCAAGCAAGACGGGCTGGACGTGAGCGGCGTTCGCATTGTGCCAGGCCATCAGGACATGCGGACATTTTATGCCTACACCGATCAGCGCGCTCGCCTCGATACGGATCCCGCATTTCACTTTGCGCGCATCGGCCTGCCACTGCCGGATGAGCTGCGCGACTATGTTCATTCGACGCCGGGCCAGGATGATCCAAACGAATACGAGCCACTCGCCGTGCAACCGGACGATTGGCCCGCAGCGTATGACGGAGCGCGTGCGCTGCACCTCTCGCCCATCAGCATCCGCACACAGACCCATCTTCCAATACGCGCCAGACAAGCCGGCGTCGCGCAAGTCACTGCCGACCCGGGCGAGCGCTACATGGCGCCGCGTTTGCGTCCGCACGTCGAGGCGCTGCTGCAAAACGTGGATGTCTTTATGCCGAGCGAGATGGAAGCCCGCTCACTGTTGGGCGAGATTGATTTGTGGGATGCCGCCGTTGAATTTGCGCGTCACGGCCCGCACGTCGTCGTCATCAAAGTAGGCGACCATGGCGCGTTGATGTATGAGCGGGATTCCGGTCGGCGCACGCACGTGCCCCCCTACCCCGCTCACGTGGTAGACGTGACCGGAGCTGGCGACAGTTTTTGTGGAGGATTCATGGTGGGCCTGACCGAGACGGGCGACCCTACCCGTGCCGCGTTGTATGGCACAGTGTCGGCATCGTTCGTCATCGAGGATTACGGCGCGCTGTATGCGATGCGCGCAAGTCGGGCACAAGCGCGCAAGCGGCTGGCTTTCCTTGAACGAGCAGTCGCGCACTGAAAACACAATCAGAGCGTAAAGTAAAACGTCGCCCCTTGATCCACTTGCGCTTCAGCCCAGATGCGCCCGCCGTGGCGATGAATGATGCGCTGCACAATCGCCAGCCCCACGCCGGTGCCTTCGTATTCTTCAACGCTGTGCAGCCGCTGGAACACGCCAAACAGCTTGGCGGCGTACTGCATATCAAAGCCCACTCCGTTGTCCCGGACAAAGTAAACCTGCTCGCCGTCTTTTTCGATGCAGCCCACCTCGATTCGAGCCGGCGCGCGCCCTTGTGTGAACTTGAGCGCATTCGAAAGCAAGTTGATCCACACTTGCCGCAGCAGCGCCGCGTCGCCCTGGCAAGTGGGCAGTTCGCTGATCACCACCTCAACCTGCCGTCCCTCTTGATCGCTCTGCAGATCAAATAATGCCTGGCGTACCAAGTCTTGCGGAGCTACCGGTCGCTTGTTGAGCGACTGCCGGCTCAACCGCGAGAACGCGAGCAAGTCGTCTATCAACTGCCCCATCCGTTGGGCGCTGCTGCGAACCTTGTGCAGGTCTCGTTGGGCTTCCGGCGGAAGCTGCGGCCCATGGTCTTGGAGCACGAGGCGCGAAAACCCGTCTATGGCGCGCAGCGGCGCGCGCAGGTCGTGCGAGACCGAATAGGCGAACGCCTCCAACTCTTTGTTTGCCAATTGCCACTGCGCCGTGCGTTCGGCGACTCGCTTTTCCAACTCGGCCGCGTGACGTTGCACCTTATCGTGCAAGAAGGCGTTTTGGCAAGCCGCGGCGACCTGGCTCGCCATCGTCTCTAAAAACGACGTTTGCTCGCCAAAATCGCGCTCCGTGGCCCAAGCCAGCCCCAGCACCCCCAAGACCTCCTCCCCGCTGCGCAGAGGCAACGCCGCAAAAGAGCTCAAGCCCGCCTTTTTGCACTCTTCCCGAACGCAGCGCGGATCAGAGTGTATGTCGCTGGAAAAGACCGGCTTGCCGGCGCTGGCGGCCAACCCACATAAACACTCTCCCAAACGATGCGCCGCAGCTTCGTTGAATCGAGAGTCTTGCGGCCGCATGCCCCGCAGGACCAACCGGTCGTCCTCCCGCAAAAAGATCATTGCCAGGTCAGATTGTGTCGGGCCGGCAATGCTCTCGATGGCGGCCAGCACAACCAGGTCTAGCAAAAGCGTCGCGCCAACCCGCTGGCCCAAATTGTTGAGCGCAGCCAATTCTAGAGCGCGCTGCTCTAGCGCCTTTTCCACACACTTGCGCTCCGTGACGTCGTGCGAGATAACGCCGACCCGAAAGCCGCTATCCGTCTTGATGGGAAACACGGTCTGCTGAACAATCCGCCGCGAGTTATCGGCGCACTGATAAGTGACCTCAAAAGACGAGCCGAGAGCGGACTGGGGTCCGAGCCGAAGCGTCTCGAGCATAGCCGCCTTCATGCGCTCACTGCGCACTCGGCGCCCGTCTCTCTCAGGAGCCAACTCGAGTTGTACCTGCCCAATCGGACGCCCCAATACCTGATCGCGTCTCAGGCCGGTGATTTTTTCGTTCGCCAGGTTCCACTCGATGATGGCCCCCTGTTCGTCCAGCAATGTAATGCCATCCGAAGATTGCTCGACAAGACTGCGAAACCGGGCTTCGCTTTCTCGCAACTCGCTTTCGATGCGCGCCCGTTCGGCCAGCATCGTCCATTCGCGGATGGCCCGCTCGGCAATGTGCGGCATGTCCATCAACATGGTCTCTGATTTGACCATATAATCCAGCGCGCCGGCCTTCATGGCCTCGACGGCGACGCGCTCGTCGCCATAGCTGGTCATGATGACGACCGGGGTCGCCGGCTGGTCACCCTCGGGCGGCAACAGTTCCATGCCGTCGCCATCCGGCAATCGCCAATCGGCAATGATCAAATCCGGCCGTAAAGGATCAGAGGCCAGGCAGGTCCGGGCCTCTGCCAGTGTGCGGGCCACCGACAGGCGGGCCCGTTCGCCGTACACTTCGAACGCCCGCTGCACCAGCTCGGCGTGCGCGGCTTCGTCTTCCACCAGGAGAATGTGCAAAGGTTTATCACTCATCGTCAACACTCGCCTTTCGTCC
>CAYHAR010000027.1:22804-25718 GCA_964354595.1 uncultured Anaerolineae bacterium
GTATTCCAACTGAGCCAATAAAAGCCCAGGTCTTGCATCAATTTGACAAACTCGTCGTAGCCCACAGGCTTGACCAGGTAACTGTTGGCATGATTATAGTAGGCCCGAGCGATATCTTTTTCCGTCTCGGAGGTGGTCAGCACAACCACCGGTATCTGCCGCAGCTCTGGGGACTCTTTGATCGCCTGAAGCACTTGTATCCCATCCACGCGCGGCAGGCGCAAGTCAAGTAAGATCACGTGCGGGCGCGCGCCGGGCGGGTCAGCATATTCGCCGCGCCGGAACAAGTAGTCCAGCGCCGATTGTCCATCCGTGAAATGGATGATCCTGTTGGCAACGCGGTGATCGGCCAGCGTCCGCATCACCAGCTCGGCGTGATCCAGGTTATCCTCGACCAGCATCACCAGTACAGGCTCGCCTACCATGTTGTCCTCCTTGAAGGTTTTCATGCCCGGCTGGGGAGCGTGAAGCACATAGTCGCGCCGCGCCCAGCGCCGTCCGATTCGATCCAAATACGTCCGCCGTGCACCTCAATTATACGCTTAACCAGCGCCAAGCCAACTCCGGTCCCTTCGCTCTGCGCGTCGAGCTTGTTGAACAAGCCAAAGACGCGCTCGTGATATTGCGGCTCGATGCCGATGCCATTATCGCGCACGAACAACACTGGCTTGCCCTCGGCGTCCGCTTGCGCGCCGCGCTGTCCGATTTCGATGCGCGGATTCGGCTGGTTGCCCATGAACTTGCATCCATTGTCCACGAGATTCTGCATGACCTGAACCAAGCGTATGCGGTCGCCATAAACGGTGGGTAGGTTGGGAGCAATCTCGACTTGCGCGCCGCACGCCTGGATGCGCCCGTGCGCCCGCTCGATGGCATCGCGCACGATCGCTTCGAATGGCACCGCCTGCGGCGGGTTCATCGTCCGCCCGATGCGCGATAATTCCAACAGTTCTTCGAGCAGGTGTTGCATCTTGTCCGTCGCCTCGACGATGCGCGCCACGTCCGCTTTCACCCGCTCGGCGTTTCCAGCCAGTGCATCCTTTTCCAACAAGCCCAAAAAGCCGCGCATCGTGATGAGGGGGCTTTTCAGATCGTGCGAGACGGTGTAGGTGAACCGCTCCAATTCGACGTTCTTGGCCTCCAATTCCGTCATCAGTCTTTCGCGCTCCGCTTCAGCCCGCTTGCGCTCGGTAATATCCCGGGCGACAGAAATCACTCCGATAGTCTTGCCAGCCTGCACAAAGGGTGCGCCGCTGACCTCGCCATATTTCCTGGTCCCGTCTTTGGCGATAAACTGGTACTCTGCTGTGATCCGCTCACCCGCCAGGACGCGCATCACGTCAGAGAGCGCAGTCGCCAAGGACTCGGGCGCCAGGATGCTCAGCTCCGGGAACGATTTCCCGATCAGTTCATCCGGCGCATATCCCAATGCCCTCATCACCGAGGGTGACACGTTGAGAACCTTAAAGTCAGTATCGTACGAAAAAATGACATCCGATACATCCTCAAAATGGAGGCGGTACTTGAGCTCACTCTCCCGCAGCGCCTCTTCCGCCCGCTTGCGCTCGGTCAGTTCTTGTTGTACAGCCTCATACAATCGCGCATTGTCAATGGCGACGGCCACCTGGTTAGCCAGTGTGGTCAAGGTGAGTTCATCATCCTGTGAATAACCCTGCCGTGAGAGCTTGGCCCCCAGCCCCAGGACACCCACCAGTTTTTCCCTGGCTTTTAAGGGGATAATCAACTCGACGCCTATTCGCTCCAATTCATCGAATGATTGCCTCGAGAGAATACGGCGCGCCAGCATTTCGTGCAGGGTATCTGTGGTCATGATCGTTTCGTGGCTCGATAGCCAGTGCAAGACCGGGTGATCCTGGCTAAAGCTGAAAGTGTTTGTGTCCAATCCTTTCTGGACGACCGGTCGAAAGTCTGTATCTTGCTGGAGTAAAAAAGCCGCCCACTGGACGTGCATCGTTCCGATGACGTCGTCCAGAATCATACTGGCGAGTTTCTTGAGGTCGAGTATAGAGGCTGCGGTACGGCTCAATCTTTGGATCATGAGGCTGCCATCATATTTCTCCCTGAACAGGACCCGGTCAATCCACCCTTGAGCGCGGTCGCGCAAGGGGGTCACCACCAGGACGACGACAACCGCCACGGCAAAGGAGAGGAGCAAAGGGTAGGACTGCGCCCAGATGTCGAAAAACCTCGTGACAAGAAAGATGGCGATAAAGTAGGCGGCGCCCATCGTCAACGCGGACACAGAGTATGCAAGCCCCTTGCGGATGACGATGTTGATGTCCAAAAGTTGATAGCGCAGAATGACATAAGCGATCAAGACTGCGCTCACAATATTGGACGCCACGTCCACAGGATAGGGTCGCACGGATGGCACAGCATTGGCCATCATACCCCCCCAGACGATCAGTATAGCGAGCAGCAGATATTGGATGCGCACCCGTTGGAGAGGGGATTTGGTGTCTCGGTATCCTCTGACCAGATCGAGCACAGTAAAGCCCAAGAATAAGAAGATAGGCCCTAGAAGCACAGTCATCCATGGGCCAAACTCGGGCACAAACAAGCCCGTGGCCTTGTCTTGGTAGATGTCGGTAAAGATGATGTGGGGGCCAAGCCATATACTCAACACGACAATCAATAGCCAGGTGAATATGCCGGCTTGCGCCAGTATACGCGGCTGTCCGCGGCCCAAGAAGGTTCTGGTGAAAAGGAAATAGATCACCACCTGTCCAGATGACAAAAGGGGGGTGACCGTGTACCAGAGCCGAGCCTCTTGCGCGCTATGGGCCAAAGACAACATCAAATAGACCGCTTGCAGGAGCAGCATGTCAAAGAGGTAGAGAGAAAACAACTGACCGGGCCGGTTGCCTCTCAGCCCGTAGCGGAAAACCAGGGC
>CAYHAR010000028.1:0-1136 GCA_964354595.1 uncultured Anaerolineae bacterium
TCATGGGCGGTGCGCTATTGTTCAGCATCGTGAATGCGTTCCAGTTGTGGATGCAGGTGCTCGGCGTGAAAATCCCGTCCGACGTGGCCGTGATGCTGCCGTATCTGTTGACCATTGCCGCGTTGGCCATAGCCGTGAATCGCGTGGGCCAGCCGGCTGCGTTGAACAAGCCCTTTGAACGGGGCGAAAACTAGATCCCAAAAGGAGGGAAAAGATGAAGACCCGATGTTTGTTGATCACCGTTTTATTGGTCACGTTGTTGGCCACCGCCTGCGGTGGGCCGGCAGCTCCGACCGGCGGCAAGTTCCGCGTCGCCGTCCTCATGCCCAGCGCCACGACGGACGTGGCGTTCAGCCAGTCCATGTGGCAGGCGCTCAAGGCGGTGCAGGCCGAGATGGGCGGCGAGGCCCAGTTCGAGCTAAAGTACTCGGAAAACATGTTCAAGGTGCCCGATGCCACCGCCGCGATCCGCGACTATGCCAGCCAGGGCTTTGACATTGTGATTGCGCACGGCTCGCAGTACGGTCCGGCGGTGCAAGAGATCGCCAAGGACTTTCCCAAGGTGACGTTTGCGTGGGGCACCGACGTCAACACCTTTGGCTATCCGAACGTGTATGCCTACACGGCGGCGGCTGAAGAGGGCGGCTATGTCAACGGCGTGCTCGCGGCCAAGCTGACCAAGAGCAAGCTGATCGGCGTGACCGGGCCGGTCGAAGTCGGCGACGCCAAGACCTACATTGACGGCTTTGTCCAGGGCGTGACTGCGACGGATCCGTCTATCAAGATCGCCAAGACGTGGACCGGGTCGTTCTCCGACGTGGCGCTGATGACCGAAGCGGCCAAGACGCACATCGCCGCGGGCGCGGACACGCTGACCGGCTCGTCGCAATCGGTCGTCGGCTCGATTGGCGCGGCCAAGGAAAAGGGCAACGTGCTATGGTTCGGCACGCAGGCCGACCAGGCTTCGCTGGGGCCAAGCTTTGTCGTCGCCAGCCAGGTATACGACTGGACCGGGCTACTCAAAGAGATGATCAAGAACCGCAAGTCCGGCAAGCTCGGCGGCGATAAATTCGTGCTGCAGCTCAAGAACAGCGGACTAAAGATCGCCTACAATTCCGGCTACAAGCTGCCCGACG
>CAYHAR010000028.1:1236-22571 GCA_964354595.1 uncultured Anaerolineae bacterium
CGCGGGCGAGGTGCACGCGCTGCTGGGCGAAAACGGCGCGGGCAAGAGCACGTTGATGCGGCAGCTCTACGGCTTGTATCAGCCCGACGAGGGTGAGATTATCATTGACGGCCAGCCGCACGTGTTCCGCTCGCCCGCCGATGCAATCCGCGCCGGTATCGGCATGATCCATCAGCACTTTATGCTCGTGCCCACGCTGACTGTTGCGGAAAATGTGGCGTTGGGGCTGCGCTCCTCGCGCGAGCCGCAGCTCGATCTGGACAAGGTCTCGGCGCGGATTCGTGAACTGGCGCAGGGATACGGATTGAAGGTGGATCCGTCGGCGCATGTCTGGCAGCTGGCGGTCGGCGAGCAGCAGCGCGTCGAGATTTTAAAGGCGCTGTATCGCGGCGCGAGCCTGATCATTCTCGACGAGCCGACCGCCGTGCTCACGCCGCAAGAAGTGGACGACCTGTTTGTGACGCTCAAGCGAATGGTCGGCGAGGGGCACGCGCTGGTCTTTATCTCGCACAAGCTGCACGAGGTGATGGCCGTCAGCGACCGCGTGACAGTGCTGCGCGATGGAGAGGTGATCGGCACGCGGCCCACGCGCGAGGTCTCGCGCGACGATCTGGTCAAGCTGATGGTCGGACGCCAAGTCAAGCCGCTCGCGCCGCAGCCCCAGGCCGCTGGCGCGGTTCGCCTCAAAATCGAGGGACTGCGCGCCATGGGGGATCGCGGCGCCGAGGTGTTGCGCGGCGTTGACTTGCAAATTCGCGGGGGCGAGATCGTCGGGCTGGCGGGCGTTTCGGGCAATGGGCAACGTGAGCTGGCGCAGTGCTTGTCTGGACTCCGCAAAACGACGGCCGGCTCAATCGAGATTGACGGGCAAGAGATGACGCACGCCTCGCTGCGCAAGCGGATGGAGGCCGGGCAGGCGTACATCCCTGAAGAGCGGATGCGCGACGGCGCGATCCGAGATTTTTCCGTGCAAGAGAATTTGTTCCTGCACGATCACGCCTCGCCCCAATACACGCACAGCATCTTTATGGATTTTGCCAAAATGTCAGCCCGCGCCCGCGAGCTGGTCGCCGAGTTCGCCGTCAAAACGCCGCGCCTGAATACGCCGCTCAAGAACCTCTCCGGCGGCAACATTCAAAAGCTGATCCTGGCGCGCGAGCTTTCGCGCCGCCCCAAAGTGTTGATCGCCTCTCAACCGACGCGCGGCGTGGACATTGGCTCGACCGAGTATATTCATCAACGCCTGGTTGAACAGCGCGACGCGGGCACGGCGATTTTGCTGATCTCGGAAGACCTGGACGAGGTGCGCGCGCTTTCGGATCGGATCGCGGTGATGTACGAAGGGCGCATCACCGGCGTGGTCGAGCGCGATCAGGCCACGGTCGAGCAGATCGGCTTGATGATGGCGGGCATTTCGATGGGCGAGGCTATGCAGCGTTCCACCTAAAGGAGCGGCAGCCAAGGCGGACACGATGAGGCGCGGCCTGGGCAAACAGGCCGCGTTTTTTATTCAATGCCTTTGCAATCGTCTGCGTATCGTTGCCCGTTTGACAGTGTTATACATGGCAACGACAAAAAGACCAGGGGAGGCGGAATTGAGCAGACGAGTTGTCATCACAGGCTTGGGAGCGATCACGCCGGTCGGCAACGATGTGGAGACGCTGTGGCAATCGCTCGTCGCGGGACGCTCCGGCGTGGGGCCGCTCACGCTATTCGACCCGACGCCGTTCGAGACCCAGTTCGCCGCCGAGGTGAAAGGTTTTGATCCGGCGGCGCTGTTCGGGCGCAAGGACGCGCGGCGCATGGATCGCTTTACTCAATTCGCCGTGGCCGCCGCCGGACAAGCCATCGCCGACGCAGGGTTAAAAGTCACGCCGGAAAACGCTCCGCGCATCGGCTGCATCTTTGGCAGCGGCGTCGGCGGCATCGGCACGATTCTGGCCGAGACTGAAGTGGCGCGCACCAAGGGCTTTAATCGCGTCAGCCCGTTTTTTGTCCCGATGATGTTGCTGGATACCGCGCCCGGCCAGATTGCGATTCAATACGGGCTGAAAGGGCCGAACATGACTATCGTCACGGCGTGCGCCAGCAGTGCGAACGCGATGGGCGAGGCGACGGAAACCATCCGACGCGGCGCAGCCGACGCGGTGTTGACCGGCGGCGCGGAAGCGGGCATTGTCCCGCTGGCGCTGGCCGGATTCAACGTGATGAACGCCGTCAGCCGCCGCAACGACGCGCCGCAAAAAGCCTCGCGCCCGTTCGACGCGAACCGCGATGGATTCGTGATGGGCGAAGGCGGCGCGGCGCTCTTGCTGGAAAGCCTCGACCACGCCCGGGCGCGTGGCGCGCGCATCTATGCCGAGGTGCTCGGTTATGGCGCGTCCGCCGACGCTTTTCACATCACCGCGCCGCAAGAGACGGGCGAGGGCGCGGCGCTGGCGATGCGCGCGGCGCTCGCTCAGGCCAGGCTTGCGCCGCAAGACATCGGCTACCTCAACGCGCACGGCACTTCGACGCAGCTCAACGACAAGAGCGAGACGGCAGCCATCAAGCAAGTCTTTGGTCCGGCTGCTTACCAGATTCCGATCAGCTCTACCAAGTCCATGACCGGGCACTTGCTGGGCGCAGCGGGCGCGCTGGAAGCGCTTGTGTGCGTCAAGGCGCTGCGAGAAGGCCTTCTCCCGCCGACGATCAATTACGAAACGCCCGACCCCCAGTGCGACCTCGACTATATCCCCAACGCTGCGCGTCACACCCCCATCCGCACCGCCATGTCCAACTCGTTCGGGTTTGGCGGGCACAATGCGTGCCTGATCTTTGGGATTTCTGATTTTTGATTACGGATCGGATCAATCTGAAATCTGCAATCAATTGGAGTTGCTTTGGCTGAACAAAGAACCGTCCGTTACGCGCACATCATCGGTTGGGGCAAGCACATTCCCAGCAAAGTCATCACCAACGACGATCTATCGAGAATGGTAGACACAACCGACGAGTGGATCGTCTCACGCAGCGGAATCCGCGAGCGGCACATTGTCGCTTCGTCCAAAGAGACGACGGCCAGCATGTCCATCGCCGCCGCCAAAGAGGCTCTAAAAGTGGCGGGCGTCGCGCCGGACGAGCTGAATCTCGTCATCGTCGCCACGGCCACGCCGGAATACAGTTTCCCCGCGACGGCGTGCCTGGTGCAAGATGCGCTCGGCGCAGAAAACGCCGGAGCGTTCGATCTTTCGGCGGGCTGCTCGGGGTTTGTGTATGCGCTGGCGATGGGCGCGCAAGTGATCTCTAGCGGCGCGCAGGATTGCGTGCTGGTGATTGGCGCAGAGACGCTTTCTCGCATCGTGAACTGGCACGACCGAGAGACGTGCGTGCTGTTTGGCGACGGCGCGGGCGCGGTAGTCTTGCGCGGCAGTGATGAGCCGGGCGGCGTGTTGTCCACGCTCGTCCGCGCGGATGGATCGGGCGGCGACGTGTTGATGCTTCCGGCGGGCGGCAGCCATCAGCCGCCGACGCTGGACACAGTGGCGATGGGCCTGCACTATGTTCGGATGAACGGGCGAGAGGTGTTTCGCTTTGCCACACGCGTGATGGACAAGGCGGCGCGGCAGGTGGTGGCCGAGGCGGGGCTGACGATGGGCGATATTGCGCTCTTTATCCCGCATCAAGCCAATTTGCGCATCATCCAGGCGGCGGCGCGCGCGCTGGACGTGCCGATGGAAAAATTCTTTGTCAACCTGGATCGGTACGGCAACACTTCGTCGGCCTCGATTCCGGTGGCGCTGTGCGAGGCGGTCGAGGCCGGCCGCATCCAACCCGGCGATCACGTGGCGATGGTCGGCTTTGGCGCGGGGCTGACGTGGGGCGGTGCCGTCGTTCGATGGGGCGTGCCCAGGCCGCCGGTGCCAACGTGGCGGCGAACGCTGGACGGGCTGCGCTACGTGGCGGCAGGCGTCCGCTCGCGCGCCCGGAGGTTGCAGCGCCGCGCAGACGCCTGGCTGTTCGGCTCGCCTGCGCCCAAAACGATTGACGAGGGTGGAGCCTAGTCTTTGCGCTGATGGCGCATGGGTCGAAACCCTCAGGCCGGGACGCGCTGCGCAGTGAAAAAAGTGCGCGCCGGCAACGGCTCGCTAAGACTGTGGGCTTCGCGGAATCGCACCGGGACGTTGCCCGTCAGCCGGTTGAGTCCATAGTGCCCGTTGAGCGCGGTGGAAAGCACCAGCGCGCCGGGCCGCAGCGTTCCCCATCCGCGCAGCCAGCGCGCGAGCGCCGCATCGGGTGCGTAAAGCGCGCGCCAGAGCCGCGCGTGCGCTGCCTCCAGCTCTTCCACTTTTATCTGCGCCGGGCGAAAGCTCACGGCGTACCCGGAATAGTACGTCCAATCGCGGTCGAGCAGGATGCGGCCCGCTTTTAGCATCTCGTCGTAAAGCTGCGTGCCATAGTATGGCGTGAGCACGCTGAGGAACGGCGCGTCAATCTCTAGCTCGCGCACCTGATCGAGCAGGCTATTGACGCTCGTCGCCGTGTCCGTGTCAAAGCCAATGATCAGTCCGGCCATCACCGTAATGCCGCAATCGTGCAGCTTGCGAATCGCCTGCTGGTAGCGCGCCACTTGGTTATGACTCTTGCTCACGCTCTTGAGCGCGTCCGCGTCGAGCGTCTCGATGCCCAGGAAAACTCCCACGCAGCCGCTGTCGCGCATCAGCTCGAGCAGCTCGTCGTCGTCCGTCAAATCGAGGCTGGCTTGAGTGAGCCACCACTTGTTCAGCGGGACCATTTCTTGCAAGAGCGACTTGGCGTAGCGACGATCGGCGGTGAGGTTGTCGTCCCAGAACCAGACCAGCTTGTTTTGCAGCCAGCCGGAAAAGCGCGGCGTGGCAATGTCGCGGATCACGTCGTCGAGCGGGCGCGTGCGAAAGCCCGGGTTGAGCGTGGCCGTGGCGCAAAACTTGCAGCGATACGGGCAGCCGCGCGTGGCTTGCACCACGTGCGGCACGACAAACGCCGGCTCGATGAGGTCGTAGCGCGGCGTGGGCAGGCCGGCCAGGTTGTGAACCTGATCGGTTCGATAGACGCGCTGCACATGCCCGCGCCGAAAATCCTCGAGCACTTTTTTCCACAACAACTCGGCTTCGCCCAAGACGACCGCATCTGCGTGATACGATGCTTCCTCCGGCAGGAACGTGACGTGCGGCCCGCCCATCACCACGGGGATGCCGTGACGGCGATACTCGTCGGCCAGGCGATAGGCGTGAAGCGCAAAGCCGGTGGGAAAGCTCAGCGCGGCCAGTTGCACGCCATCGGCCACGTCTTGATCCACATTCACCGGGCGGACTTGCTCGTGATGCAGCGTCACCTCGCACCCATCAGGCGTGAGCGCGGCCAGGTGCGCCAGCGTGAGCGACGGGACAAAGTGCTGGTCGCTGCGGCGGTAGCGGCTCGTCCAGCAATTGACGATTTTGACTTTCATCCTCTCACCTCTTGGAAAGCGCCTCGATCTGTCGGATGGTGTTGCGGCAAAGCCACAGCGGGATGATCCCGAACACGCCGAACGAGCAATCAATCAAGCGCCAGTAGAAAGGAACCCCCCGGATGGGGCCACAGATCAGCGCCAGCGGCAAAACCAGCACGCAAGCGATCATTCCAAACTCGATCACCCAGATATTCCGCACCGGGTCCTTGAGCGGCCCCAAGAACGCAATCGCGATGACGATGTGCGCAAAGGCCAGCCAGTCTGTGCCATAGGCGAGGAAAGGATATTGGCGATATGTCTCTTGTAGCCCGGTGTTGACGCGCGCGATCCAGGCGACGAGGTCGGGCCAAAGGGCGGGCAGCGGCGAGCCTGGGCCTGATACCAGACTGGTCAGCACGCCCAGCTCCCATTCCAGCGGAAACGCCGTGAGCCCACTTGCCACCAGCGCGGCGATAAAGAACCACACCAAAATCCTGACCCGCTTGTAGAGTGCTAGAATGTCGGTCATCTTGTCCTCCCTGCAGACCCGAAGGGTCTTGATGGACCCTACGGGTCTGCAAACAGCATCACTGCGCCGCCCCGGACGCCGAAGCAACAGGGGCAGGCGGTGCGGATGGAATCGCGCTTGGCTTAGGTCGGCCCGCGATGATTCCCGCGCCAAACACCAGCAACAGCACCGGCACCAGGCACATGCCGCTGATCACGACCAGCACTGGCAAGACTTCGGTGTTCCATGTCGAAGGCTGTACGCCCATCGCCCGCTCGACGGCATGAATCACGTCCACGTAAAAGTTGTCGCGCGAAGGTCGCATCAGGACAAAAGGCAGCGCCGGATCGCCCACGAGCGGGCTGAGCCGCCAGGCCATCTGTGAGCCAACGAAAGCGTACAGGGTGAACCACGTGCACAGCAACACGCGCCTCAGACTCCCTGACGAACGCTCTGTGCCGGGGTCGGTCAATGCCATCCCGCGCCACAAAAAGTATGTGCCGATGCATCCACTGATGGCGACGAACGCGACGGCGAGCAACTGGAAGAACGCATAGCTCTTGGACGTGAGGACAAAGAACAGCATCACGGGCGCAAGCCCCAGGAGCAAAAAGGCCGTCACGCCGATTCCAGTCAGAACGATTGTGGCGACCTGGGCCATCTTGAGGGGCGTCCCCAGCACCAGCGAAAAGAAATAGAAAGCGGGCAGGCAAAAGACGATGGTGGCGAGAAACAGCATCGGCATCTTGACAGCCGACGACAACGCCTGCCACAGGCTGTGCGACAGTCCCAAAACAAAACCAAACGCTGCCAGGAATAGCACCGAGGACACCGCCAGCGATCGGCTGGCGACTTGGTTTTCTCCGCACTGGATGCTTTCAAAGAACGCGGCAGGGTTGCGCAAAAAACGCGGGATGATGGTCAGCGAGTTACTCATGGTTCCCTCGGCGGTGTGTTTACTTTTACTCTGCGGATGCAACCAACCCTGAGCCCAAGACCAGCAAGATCAGCGGAATCAAGCACAGTCCACCGATCCACATTGGCTGCATGCTCCCCACAGGCGACTGGAGGCCTAATGCGCTTTCGAGCGCGCGGACAATATCCACGTAGAGGTTATCGCGCGAAGGCTGGAGCCAAAAGAAGGGCTGCGCCGGATCGCCCACGAATGGGCTGAGCCGCCAGGCGATTTGCGAGCCGACGAAAGCGTACAAGGTGAACCACGCTCCCATTACTCCGCGCCGCAGGCCCGCCGACGCGCGCTCGAACAGGCGGACCCGTTCCATGCCACGCCACAGGTAATACAGGCCGATGCATCCACTGACGGCCACACATCCAACGGCAAGCAATTGAAAGAACGGATAGCTGTGCGAAGTGAGGACAAAAGTCAGAATCACGGGCGACAGCCCCAGGAGCAGTAGAGCCATCACGCCGACTCCGCTCAGGACGACCGTGGCGACTTGGACCATGCCGAGCCGCGTCCCCAGCACTAACGCAAAGAGATATAGCGCCGGTAAGCACAACACGCCCGCGCCGATGACCAGAACGGGCATTTTGACTGCGGAGGAGAGCGCCTGCTCGGGACTGTGGGCCAATCCCATCACACAGCCAAAGACAGCCAGGCACACGGCGGATAGAATCGCCAGCCAGCCGCCCTGCGCTCTGGCGCACCTGGCTCGCCGGACGCATTCAAAGAAAGCATCAGGATCACGCAAAAGATGAATTACGCCATTCATGGTTCCTCCAATCGTGTGGGGGTAGCGATTTTGCAGAGCCGCTTGTAGAACACAAACCACGTCAACCCGACCACGCCCAAGAGCAGCGGGCCGTAGACAGGCAGCAGCGCGATGGCTGCTATCACGTTCAGCAGAAAGAACGGGCCGCCGAAAATGAATTCACCCAGAGAGCAGGGAAAGTGACCATCCGTGAACCCAGGACACTCGGCGTGGCTGAACACGTACTAGTTCACGGTTTGAAGCAAGATACCCGCCCACCAGAAAAACGCAGGCGGCAAATGCGCTCAACAGGGCGATTCTTTGCTTTGACATGGCTTTCATTCTACGGCAGAAAGCGCGGCGAGCCAAGAGAGCGAGTGCGCCATATAATGCACTCGCGTGCTTGACATACCAGCGGGCGAGGACTAACATTGACCTGTGATGATAACACTGGAGGTCAGTCATGAAATATTTGCAGGACATTCGCGCCGGTCACAGTGATCCCAAGTCGCTGGAGGAACTGTATCAGTCCGCCCGGCGAGAAGACGCGAGCGATGAATTCAAAACCGATTTGCTGGCGTGCCACGCCGAGTCGCCCGATAACGTGCTGTACACGGCCTGGTATTATCGCCTGGAAGCAGCCCAGCCGGGCGGCCCCACCATCAATTGGAAGCTGTCTGTTCCGCTGGGCCTGATCGCCGGCCTCGTCTTTGCGATTCTTTCCAACTCTCGCTTTGAGCTGCCGGGTCACTTGCCATTCCTTTTCCTCGTCTGGGCGCCCATCGGCGCATGTTTCATCGTCGCCTTTCTGGCCGGCACAAGCAAAACCTGGAAACAAGCGTGGCCGTCCATCATCGGCCTGGTGATGGTGGGCGTCTATGTCACGCTGATCGCCGCGCTGGCGAAGCGCGAACAATACCAGACTCTCATGGTTCTCCATCTGCCACTCGTTGCCCTGATCGGCGTGGCATTGAATGTTCTCGGGCTGAGGTCTGATGCTCAGAACCGTTTTGCATTCTTGCTCAAGACCATCGAAGTGGGCGTGACGGGCGGGGTGTATGTGATCGTCGGCGGAATGTTTGCGGCGATTACCTTTGGCATGTTTCAAGCCCTCGGAGTTCGCGTCCCGATAGACCTGCAGCAGTTTCTGGTGGCAGGCGGAGGCGGGATCATCACCGTGCTGGCGGTCGCCACGGTCTATGATCCGCGCGTCGGCCCCGTTGTGCAGAGATTTGAGCAGGGTCTGGGCAAGTTGGTCCCCACGATGATGCGGTTGTTGCTGCCGTTGACCCTGCTCGTTCTGCTCGTGTACATCTTTTTCATCCCGTTCAACTTTATGCAGCCGTTTCGCAATCGAGACATCTTGATCGTGTACAACGTCATGCTCTTTGCCGTGATGGGGCTGCTGATCGGCGTCACGCCGATGCACGAGCAAGACCTGCCTCAGAAATATCACGGCGCGCTGCGCACGGGCATTTTGGCCGTGGCGAGCCTGACAGTCATCGTCAGTTTGTATGCTTTGTCCGCTACGGTCTACCGGACAGCCCTGGGCGGATTCACCCTCAACCGCGTGACCGTCATCGGCTGGAACGTCATCAACATCGGCCTCCTGTGTTTATTGATCTACAGACAACTCGAGCGTGGCGCAACCGCTTGGATTCAGTCATTGCAATCCGCGTTCAGTGCAGGTACAATCTGCTACACGGCGTGGGCAATGTTTTTGGTGTTGGTGATCCCGTGGTTATTCTAAAGATCTGCCAAGTTTTGAAAACCTGTCAGGTCTGAGAGGCGACTGTGTTGAACCTGCTCTTGGTCGAAGATAACGAAAAACTGCGCCGCGCGATGAAAGCCGGATTGGTGGCAACCGGCGAGGTCCACGTGTCCGGCGAATCCGCTACGGGCGACGAGGCGGTGACGCAGGCGCTCGCCTCTCCGCCGGACGTGATCCTGATGGACGTGCAACTGGCGGGCGGGACGTTCAACGGCATCCAGGCAGCGGCGGCCATCCGGCGCGAGCTGCCGCGTCTGCCGGTTGTGTTCTATTCGATTCAAGACGACGACAGCTATTACCGCGACTTTCGAGAGTCGGGCATCCTCACACACTATGCCTACGTTCGCAAAAGCAATTACCTGTTGCCGACGATGGTTGTCCCGCTGCTCAGAGATGCCGTGGCCGGGCGCAGCTTTGTGGACCCCGAGATCGCCGCGCGGGTGCAAGAGGTTCGCCACAAAGACGAGAACGATCCATTGGCGCTGCTGGAACCCATCGAGCGCGATGTGGTGCGATTGCTCGCGCAAGGGATGACCAACGAGCAAATCGCGCGGCAGTTGGGCCTGCGCGATGCGCGCGCGGTCAGCCGCGCCAACGGGCAAATTTACGCCGCCTGGCACCTGGCCGATACGACGACCGATGAAAAAGTCGGGCGCACGCGCGCCACGCTCATCTACAACGCCCGGCAGATGATTGTATGGGGCGAGGACGGAGTCGCCCGCGTGCAAAACGCGCAAGGCCAATGGATCCCATTTGATATTTGAAATTTGGAATTTCTGCTGTGACTCTCTGGCTACTCGAATCTACCGCGCTCGCGCTATCCATCTTTATCACCACCATGCTGCTCTGGCTGGGGCTGACGGTGTTGTTCAATGGCAAACGCCACAACTCGATCGTGCTGCTTTCGACGGCGGGCCTGCTGGCCGCCGCCGTGTTTTTCCTCAGCCACACCATGATCCTCGGCATCGGCTTTACCGAGACCGGGCCAGGGATGGACTTTTGGTGGCGAGTGGCGTGGCTGCCGTTGCCCATTGCGCCGTATGCCTGGCTGCTGACCGTGCTTCGCTATGCTGACCTTTCGCCGGCGCAGCGCATGGTTTATCGCCGCTGGCGAATTGCGCTCGGCGTTGGATGCGCATTGCTGGTGTCCGTGTTTTGGTTCGGCAATCCATTTCCGCACTATGAAAACCTGCTCTATGCCCGCATCTTGAACACGCAACATGCCTGGTGGTTTGCTGGCGCGCCCGTGATGCTCTGGCTGTACCTGCCTTACTCGGTGGCATGTTACCTGGCGCCCATCGTAGCCCTCCGCACTCGGGCCGCCTCGCACAGCCCGCACGTTCACGCGCGGCCCTGGCTGGTCGCCATCTCGCTCGTCCTGATGAGCGTGGGACTGGTCGTCGGCATCATCGTGGCCTGGGCGGCACACCAGCCAGGGCCGCTGGCCGCGATCACCCGCTTGAACCGCGCTGTGCTTCTTGCGGACGACCTGGTGGTGCTGGCTCTCTGCGCACTGGCTCTAGTTCTGTTGGGGCGAGCCATCGTCGGTTTCGAGGTCTTTACCGAGCGGCCATTGCCCCGACGCGGATTCTTTCGGCAGTGGCGACGCACGGTCATTCTCAACGCCGGATTTGCTATTGCCGTCGCGTTTGCCTATCGCCTCCAGTTGCCGCCCATCTATAGTTTGATGCTGACCACGACGCTTGCCGCGACAATGTTTGCCTTGTTCAGTTGGCGGATATTTGCCGAGCACGAAGAGTTCCTTGCTGTGTTGCGGCCTTTTGTCGCGAGCATGCACCTGCGCGAGCGGTTGCTTTCGGGACGATCCGGCGACGCAGACATCCGCACGCTGTTCGAAGCGCTCTGCCGTGACGTGCTCGAAGCGCAGCGCGCTTGCTTGATTTTGGACAGCGCGGATGTATCCGGCAGGCTACAGCGGATTGGCTATCGCTGGTCCGACTCGGCGGAGGTCGTCCGCACGCTGAACCTTTCCGACGAGCGCGGACAGGTGCAGACGCTGCTGCTCGGACCCAAGTCCGGCGGGGGAGACTATACAGCCGAAGAGATGGACGTGGCCCGCGCTGCTACCCAAAGGATTGCAGACCTGTTCGCAGGCGAGCAAGTGGCGCGGCTGGCGATGAGCCTGTTGCGCCGACGCATCGCCGAGGTCAAGGTGCTGGGCGCGCAGAATCGCCGCGTGCTGCACGACGAGGTGCTGCCTCAATTGCACGCGGCCATCCTGCGCCTGGAAGCCTGTGGCAATGCCGAAGCAATGTCGGCGCTGACCGGCGCGCACAAGACGCTTTCGGCGATGGTGCGGCAGATGGGCGCGGCAGCCCCGGAGCGACTGGAGCGCGAAGGATTAGTCGTCGCGCTGCGTCGCGCGTTGGAGCATGACTTTCACGACGTATTTGAAAGCGTCGAATGGCGCGTGGACGAATCGGCTGCCGCGCGCATCACGCGAGACGTGCCGCCGTTCGTCGGCGAGGTCGTCTTTGCGGCGGCGCAAGAAGCGATTCGCAACGCCGCCCGTCACGGGCGCGGGGGCGACGGCACGCGCCCCTTGCGCCTCACCATCGAGATGGGCTGGTCAGGCGGATTGCGTCTGGTTGTGCAAGATGATGGGGTCGGAGTCGGCACATCCGGTCGCAAGGAGAACGAGGGGACCGGCAGCGGACTGCTGTTTCACAGTACCATGCTCGCCGTCGTCGGCGGCCAGATGACCGTGGAAAGCGTCACGGATCAAGGGACATCAGTGGTCATCAAAGTGCCCGAGTCGGCGTTGACGGTGTGAATCTCGGTGTAGGCTCTAAATCAATCCTCGCCGCCGGGCCAGGTGAATCGCCTCGACGCGACCATCTGCGCCCAACTTGGCGAGCACGTTCCCGACGTGAAAAGTAGCCGTCCGCTCCGAGATGCCGAGTTGGGCGGCGATTTCTTTGTTGCGCAACCCCTCGGCCATCAGGCGCAAAACCTCTTCTTCGCGCAAGGTGAGCGGCAGCATCGGCAACTCGTCGGCGGGCGACGAGCGGTGCGCTGCGTCGCCGTCGAGCAGGCCGAGCGAATCGCTTTCCGTTCGAGCAGCGTAAAGCGCAGCCCCGATCAGGTGCTGCGCCACGCCCAACTCGTGCGCGGCGGCGGAATCTGACGCAAGCGCGGCGGACACGCGCCGGATTCGCTCCAGTGCGCGTTCCAACACCTCGTCAATGGTTTCGCGGGTAATGTCGTCCATGCGTCAATCAGGCCTCGCAGGTCTGCGAGACCTGCGAGGTCTTGTCACACTTACACTTTAGCTTCGGTCTTGATCGGCTTGGCAGGTTCCGGCTCTTGCCCTTCGGCCAGCGGTCGCTTGAAGATGTGAAACGCTGCGCCCATGGGCTGATGCTGGATGCCGACGAGTTCCCAACCCTGCACACCCAGGCCATTGAGGTAGCGGCGGCCAAATGCCGTCATGCGCTCGCCTTCCTGGATGAGCGTCTCTTCGCCTTCGACGGACACACGCCCTCGAAAGTCTGCATACACGACCTTGTACTCGAATCTCTGTGCCATTTTTTCGCCTCCCGGTAGATTTGAACTGGCTCTAGCATACACTCAAGCGCTGCTTTGCGCACCGTCCAAACTAACAGGTAAGGGGACAGATTCTCGACAGGTCTACCGCGGACAATCGTAGCGCGGCACGCTGGGCGCCGCAACCGAAATCTTGCGAGATTCATTTTGCAGCGCCCGCTATGATGGAAGGCTGAAAGGTTACCGAGTCGGCGTCGAGGGTGACGCCGCGAGCCAGTGGATAATCACCAGCAGCACACCACTGCCGAGCGTGCCCTCCAGCACGTGAACCTGGCCCACCCTCGCCAATTCCCATCCGCCCAGCCATCCGACGAGCTGCCCCAGCACAAAGCCTCCCCACGCGGCCAAGAGATACCGCACGAGCATCCCATATCCGCCGCCGCGCCACAGGTGGAACGCCGCGCCGTAAGTGGTGGCCAAAATCACTGCAAGCGCCAGGCCGGGCGAAATGAGTGACATGATTCTCCTACGACGAAAAAATTCTACGATAGCTTGAGCACCCGAAACGACTCGGCGTACAACTCGCGATCAACATCTCTGCGGAGCAATCGCTCGCGCATTCGTTGCTCCATCGCCGCCGGGTCTTGTATCTGGCTCTTGTGCTCTTTGAGGGCGGCGATCTTGGTGGCAATGGTGTCCGTCACGTCCACCCACAGGTTTGGCTCGTTGCTTCCGGTCAGCCAGGCCTCTTTGGGCGAGTGCGGCTCAAATCCGTCACGCAGCAATTCAGGAAAGTACATCAGGTTGCCCGCTGCCGGAAAGACGGCGTCGAGCGTGGCCGCGCCGGCCGCTCGATGGTCGGCGTGATTGATGTAGGCATTCATCCGAAAGTACGTCGTCGGGTCGCCGGTCACAACGACGTCGGGTCTAAAGCGACGAATCTCGCGCACAATGTCGCGCCGCACCTCGGGTGAGTTGACCAATTCGCCGTCGTGATAGCTGAGAAATATCACGTCCTTTACGCCGAGGACCGCCGCCGCCGCGCGCTGCTCGACCTGGCGGTCGGCGCACAGCATCTCGGGCGTCACGTCGGGGCTATCGCTGCCTTTGTCGCCGCAGGTGAGCAGGACGTAGCGAATCTCGCTGCCTTCGCGTGTCCATTTCGCCAGCGTCCCCCCGCACGAAAATTCCGGGTCGTCGGGATGAGCCATCACAACCAACACTTGTCGAGCTTCATTGTTCATAGATTCACCTCACCGAGTTTCCTCCAGTTTCCCCGAGTTCTCAAAGGGAACTGGGAAATATTTTGCCTGGATTCAAAATCCCATTGGGGTCGAAAGCTTGCTTGATGCGCCGCTGGAGCGCCATCAGCGCCGGGTCCATCACCAGCGGCAGGTAACGCGCGCGCTTGGAGCCAATGCCATGCTCGCCGCTGATCGTTCCACCCAACTGCGCGACGACCTTGTACAAGTCTGTCAAAATCGCGGGCAATTTTGCCTGCCATTCTTCTATCGGCGTCTCGGGTCGCTTGACGACGGTGGCGTGCAGGTTGCCGTCGGCGGCGTGACCGTAGCAGGGGATCAGCACATTGTATCGCTGCGCCAGTCGTTCCAGTTCCGGCATCAGGCGTGGAATGTTGGCGAGCGGCACGACAATGTCTTCGATGCTTTGCACCGGGCAGATGGCTTTGAACGCTTCGGCCATCACCTGCCGAGGTCGCCACATCTTTTTTTCGGTCGTGGGCGTGTTGCCCACGTAAACGTCCAACGCCCCGGCCTCCATGCACAAATCCACGATGGCGTTGCAGTCCGCCTCGACTTGCTCTTGCGTGTTGCCGTCAAGCTCGACCAGCAGCATCGCGCCAATATCGGAGCGGGGCGGGCGCTCGCCGATGTGATGGTAAGCCGTCTCGACCGACAGACGATCCATGAACTCGACCGAGGCCGGGACGATGCGGCTGCCTGTAATGATCTGGGGCACCGCCGCGATGGCGGTAGGCACATCCGCAAACGGCATTAGCAGCACGACGCGCGTCCGGGGCAGCGGCAGCAAGCGCAGTATGATGCGCGTAAAAATGCCAAGCGTCCCCTCCGAGCCGATCATTAAATGCAAGAGGTCATAGCCGGTCACGTCCTTGACTCGCTTGCCGCCCAGATCAATGATCTCGCCAGTGGGCAGCACCGCTTGTAATCCCAGCACATAGCGCCCGGTGACGCCATACTTGATCGCCCGGCCTCCGCCCGCGTTTTCGGCCACATTGCCGCCGATAAAACATGTCTCCACGCTCATCGGATAACCGGCGTAGAACAGCCCGTATTCCTTGATGGCCTCGTTGATGTCATTCGTCACCACGCCCGGCTCGACCACCGCGACGAGGTTCTCGCGGTCAATCTCGATGATGCGGTTCATACGCTCCAACGAAAGCAGGAGGCCGCCATACACCGGCACCGCGCCGCCCGAAAGTCCCGACCCGGCTCCGCGCGGCGTGACCGGAATGCGCTCCCGGTTCGCCAATCGCAGGATGGCGGAAATCTGCTCCGCCGAATCCGGCTTGACCACGACCTCGGGCATGTGTACATACGCCGGATCAGCGACCTCGTCGTGCGAATAATCCAGCATTCGCTCCGGCTCGCCATAGATGACGTGCTGCTCTCCAACCAGCGCCTTTAACTCGGCGACGATGGGTGGCGTGACCGGTTGATAGTTGGCGTTCATTTCATGCCCCAGAATCGGAGGTCGGAGGCACGACAGCGAACGAAGGTTGCTCTCCAACTTCTGACATCCGATTTCCGACATCCGACATTCGACTTTGAGCTTCTCATCCTTGCACATGCGCCTCATATGCCGCCAACGCTTCGAGGACGTCGGCGGCGCGGTCGCACGTCAGCAGACGGAGGCGAACCGGCGTCACGTCCGGGCTGCCGCGCAAGTAGCGGACAATGTGCTTGCGAAAGAGCATCACGCCGGTCTCTTCGCCATAGTAGGCGACCATCGCCGCCAGGTGACGGCGAATCATGTCTGCCTTTTCCGCAAACGACACCTCATCGAAATCGCGGCGTTGGAAAATCCAGGGATTGCCCATCGCCGCGCGGGCAATCATCACACCATCGCAACCGGTGTGTTGCTTGATGCGCTCAATGTCGGCCACGCACGTGACGTCGCCGTTGCCGATGACGGGAAGCTTGACAGCTTGCTTGACCTCAGCGATGGCGTCCCAATCGGCGGGGTGGGAATAGTTTTGCGCGCGCGTTCGACCGTGGACGGTGATGAGCGACGCGCCGCTATCTTGCAGAATGCGCGCCACCTGCAAGTAATTGCGCGACTGGTCGTCCCAGCCCAGGCGAATCTTGGCCGTCGCCGGCACGCGGAGCGTCTGAGACAGCCGTGAAAAAATGCGGCCAATCTTGGCCGGGTCGCGCAGCAGTCCCGCGCCCGCGCCTCGCCCGGACACTTTGTCTGTCGAGCAGCCCAGGTTGATGTCAACAATGTCTGGTCCCCACTCTTGCACTGCCTGGCAGCTTGCCACGATAGAGTCTTCGTCCGAACCGAAAATCTGGAACGCCACCGGGCGCTCGGCTGGATGAAAGTTCAAGATCACGCGCGTGCGACGGCTCTTCCAAATCACACCCTCGGTCGAGGCAAACTCGGTGAACGTCATCGCCGAGCCGCGCTCGCGGCAGATCAGCCGATAGGGGACGTCGGAAAAGCCGGCCATCGGCGCGAGGATCAAATCGCCATAGACCGGCACGTCGCGAACGAAAAAGGTCGGAGGCGGCCCGGCGAGCGCGTGTTCAACGAGGGCGCTGTTTGCGAGGGGAAGCAGGTTTGTCATCCGCAGGTTTGTTATCGGTCGCGTGACCATGACGGCGGTCACGGCGGTGACGGTGGGGAGCGGCGCGCTCTGTTTTCGCGGCAGCGGGCGGCGCCGCTTGTCCCTCAGCTTTTTGAGGGGCTGGCGCTTCGGCCTTGTGCGGGGCTTGCGCCGAAGGCTTGCGCGAGCCGGCGCCCTCCTCGACTTGACTGCACGGCTCGGCGGCCCGCTTTTGCAGCGCCTCCCATTCTTCCAACGGGATGATCTGCTCGCGGTGAACCTCGAACTGCTGTTCACCGACCTGCACCAGCACCGACTCTTTGAGCGGCAGAATCTCGACGACGGTTCCCTTGCCATGCGGCGTGCCGATCTCTTTGTTGCGCGAAGGCAGCGACTTGCGGGCCGCCAGGTATTGCTCGTACTCGTAGACCAGGCAACAGCGCAAGCGACCGCACATGCCCGTGATCTCTTGCGGGTTCAGGCTGATGCCTTGCTCTTTCGCCATCTTGATTGAGACCGGGCTGAACTCGGCGAGAAAGCGCGAGCAGCAACGCACCTCGCCGCACGCGCCAAAGCCGCCGAGCATTTTCGCCACGTCGCGCGGGCCGACCAGTTTCATTTCCACGCGGGTGCGGAACGACTTGCCGATCTCTTGCCGCAAGTCTTTGGTCTCGATTTTTTCTTCCGTCTCGGAGCTATAGAGAAAGGTCAGTCGCGTGCCATCAAAGCTGTATTCGGCCTTGACGATTTTGATCGGCAGGCCCAGGTTCTGGTTGACCTCGCGGCAAATGATCAGCGCTTCAATCTCTTTGCCCTCCCAGTATCGGCGGATGGCCAGGTCACGCCCGGTGGCTCGCCGCTCAACCGGCTTGAGTGGCCCTTCGACCGGGCGCTGATCCGTGAGCGGATCGAGGGAGGCGACCTCGCCCATCTGCCGGCCGCGCGCCGTCTCGACGATGACATAGTCGCCGACTTGCAGATCGGGCTGGCCCGAGGCGTCAAAGTGATAAACTTTGCCAACCGATTGAAAGCGGACGCCGGCAAGACGCTTTTGCATCTCGTGGCCTGTTGCTGGTTGCTCGTTGTTCGTCATTCGTCGTTCGTCACTCGTCATTCGTCATTCGCCAGGTTGATGACGCTGACACGCGCGGCCACGTCGCGCGCCATTTGGCGCAGCGTCGAGCCGGCCGGGCCGTCCGGGTCAATCGCCACGATGGGCTGGCCATTGTCGCCGCCGTCGCGGAGGCGCGGGTCAATCGGCACGCTGCCCAGGAACGGCACGCCCAATCGCGCGGCCATGCGCGCGCCGCCGCCGGAGCCAAAGATGTCCGTCGCCTGTCCGCAGTGCGGACAAACGAACGTGCCCATGTTCTCGATGATGCCGATGATGGGCACCTGGAGCGTCTGGAACATGGCCAGGCCCTTGGCCGCGTCGCCGAGCGCCACGTCTTGCGGTGTCGTCACAATGATCACACCCGTCAGCGGCACGGATTGCGCCAGCGTCAATTGCGCGTCGCCCGTGCCGGGCGGCAAGTCAATCACCATGTAATCCAGCGCGCCCCAGTCCACGTCGCTAAAGAACTGGCGGATAGCACTGTGGATCATGGGTCCGCGCCAGATGACGGGTTGATCGGGCGGGACGAGAAAGCCCATGGACATGACGCGCAAGCCGTAAGCCAGCGCCGGAATCAGCTTGCCGTCGCGCGGGGCGGGGATGCGATCTACGCCCAGCATCATCGGAATGTTGGGGCCGTAAATGTCCGCGTCCATCAAGCCGACGCACGCGCCGGTCTGCGCCAGCGCCACAGCCAGGTTGGCGGCGATGGTGGACTTGCCCACGCCGCCCTTGCCGCTGGAAATGGCAATCGTGTTGCGCAGCGGCAAATCAATCTGGCCTGCGATGCGCGCGTCGGTGGGCACGTTCGACTCCCATTTCACGTCCACCTCAGACACACCGCGCAGTTGCGACACCGCCGCTTTGGCCTGTTGCTCTATCACATTCGTCAATGGACAGGCGGGCGTCGTCAGCACGATGGTGAACGTCACCCTGCCGCCGTCAATCGCCACATCCTTGATCATGCTCAACGACACAAGGTCACGGTGCAATTCAGGCTCTTGGACCTTGCTCAACGCGCCCAGTACATCTTTTTCCGTTACCATACTCGCTCCATAGACCTTTCGGGTTTTCAAAACCCGAAAGGTCTGCATCTCATAAAATCGCCCTCACCGGAACCGTCCAGCGAGGGCGGAACATGACGCCTTGTCTACTTGTTTCCTTACTTGCTCTTGGCCTTTTCCGACTTGGCGATGTTGGCCGCCTCCGCCTCTTTGGCCGATGGGTGAATCGTATAGTGATACGTGTCCGGCTTGAGCAGCTTGTCCTTGGTGTGGAGCAAATCCGTCCACCGCTCGTAGGCGGCTTGTTCGTAATCGTGATCCATCTTGATCGCGTCGAACGGGCAAAACTCGGCGCACGAGCCGCACGACATGCAGATCGTCGCGTCAATCGTAAACTCGACCGGCTCCGGCTTGGGGCGCTTGGTCTCCGGGTCGGTGCCGCGCACGATCCAGATGCACTGCGGCGGGCAGACCTTGGCGCAGATGCCGCACGAGGTGCAGCGTTCCTTGCCGGTCGCGCTGTTATAGACCAGGAAGGGGGCCACGCGAAAATTCTCCGACATCTGCAGCCGTTCTTTGGGATACTCGACGGTGAACAGGCCGCGCGATGATTGAGGAGCCTGCCGCTGCGGCAACTGCGATGCTTTGAATTGGCTGCCCTTGAACAGATAGCGCACGTCCTGGACGTATGTATCCACAAAGTGCGTGAGCGTCAGCCACATTCCTTTGGCAATACCTTCTCCGATCATACTTCCCCCTACCGATCTACTTCACCCATCGTGGTGTCAATGCTGCCCAAGCCGATGACGGCATCGGCCAATTTGCCGCCGCGCGCCATCGTCGCCAGCGTGCCGAGGTTGATGAACGACGCGGCGCGCACGTGATAGCGATACGGGTTGGGACTGCCATCGCTTACCACGTAATAGCCCAGCTCGCCTTTGGGCGCTTCCACGCGGCCATACGCCTGCCCTGCCGGAACGCGCACCGAGTATTGCTTCTTGCCCGCTTGAATCTCCCCCTCGGGCATTTGCTCGATGGCTTGCTTGAGGATGCGGAGCGACTGGCGGATCTCGCCGATGCGCACCAGGTAGCGGTCGTACACGTCGCCGTTCTTGCCGGTGACGATGTCAAAGTCAAAGCGATCATAGATGCCGTAAGGCTCGGCCTTGCGCACGTCGTAAGCGACGCCGGAGGCTCGCAGCAGCGGGCCAGAGGCGCTCAGCGCGATGGCCGTCTCGCGCGACAAAACGGCCACGCCAACAGATCGGGATAGGACGATCTCGTTGGTGGTGATGAGCTGCTCGATATCGTCCGTCTTTTTCTGCAGCCGCTCGTAGACCAGGTGGCGCAGCTTGTCCATAAAGCCTTCCGGCAGGTCGCGCGCCACGCCGCCAAAGCGGAAATAGTTGCACATCATGCGCGAGCCGGACACCATCTCGAACAAGTCGAGGATCAGTTCGCGTTCCTCAAAGGCGTAGATGAACGGCGTAAAGAACGCGCCCATCTCGTTCGTCAAAAAGCCGCAGAACGCCAGGTGGTTCATCACCCGGGTCAGCTCGGCCATGATGACGCGAATGTATTCCGCACGCTCCGGCGGCTTGACGCCCATGAGCTTTTCAACCGTGATCGCGTAGCCAAAGTTGTTTGTCATCGAGCAGACGTAATCGAGCCGGTCGGTGTAGGGCATGATTTGCACGTATGTGTTGCGCTCGCCGATTTTTTCGTGGTTGCGGTGCAAATAGCCCATCACCGGCTTGAGGTCTTCGACCGTCTCGCCATTCAATCGGACGGCGAGGCGAAAGACGCCGTGCGTGCTGGGATGCTGCGGCCCCATGTTGATGATAATCGAGTCGGTGTGCAGACCTTGCCCGTTGCCACTGCCGGGGACAGGAGTGAGTCCACCATACAGCAAGGTTTCCGCTTCCGGCGTGAACGTCTCGACGTTGAACTCTTGAGGATTGAAGGTCAGGTTGTCGCGCAGTTGGACGCGCTCTTCGGCGGGCGCGTGATGACCGGCCGGCCAGCGGCTATCGAACGGCTTGTGATCTTGCTCGTAGTAAGCCTCTTTCCAATCCTTGCGGAGTGGGTAGCCTTCAAAGCCTTCCCACAACAAGATGCGGCGCAGGTCTGGGTGTCCGGTAAAGCGGATGCCGAACATGTCATAGGCCTCGCGCTCTTGCAATTCCGCGCCAGGCCAGACGCTCACGACAGACGGAATCTCGGCTGCGTTCGCATCGCGCGGCGTGCGCGCCTTGAACACCAACGGCCCGCCGCCCCGGGCGGTCGAGAAAGCGTGATAGACGGTTTCAAAGTAGCCCTGCTCATAATAGTCCACGCCCGTGACGCTAGACAGGTAATCGCAGCCCAGGTCGTCGCGAATCGCCGTGGCGACCTCGACCAACTTGTCATTGGCGACGACGATGCCTTCGTACTCGGCGGGCTGGATGGCCTCGCCAAAG
>CAYHAR010000028.1:22671-24918 GCA_964354595.1 uncultured Anaerolineae bacterium
GTCATTGGCGACGACGATGCCTTCGTACTCGGCGGGCTGGATGGCCTCGCCAAAGTGTTCTTGCAGCGAGACCATCTCGGAAGTCAATGGCGCAAGCGGGACAGGTGCGGTTTTTTCTGGCATTGGATCTCTCGCTCAGTTCTAGTCGCTGGAGGGCACAGTCGCCGCTTCAGGCTTGGGCTGCTCTTGCGGCACGCGGCGCAAGTCAATCAAATCGGGGCCAAGCAGCGGCACAGGAATCTCTGGGAATTCTTTCTTGGAATACCACGGCGAAGTCGAAATCTTTTGGCCGTCGAGCTTTTCATAGAGCTTGAGGATGCCGTGCAGCAACGCTTCGGGGCGCGGCGGGCAGCCGAGGACGTAGACGTCCACCGGGATAAACTTGTCAATGCCCGAGACGACGTTGTAGCCTTCCTTGAACGGCCCGCCGGAGGTGGCGCACGCGCCCATCGCAATCACGTATTTCGGCTCCGGCATCTGGTTGTAGAGGCGGACGACTTGCGGCAGCATCTTTTTGGTCACTGTGCCGGCGACGATCATCAAATCGGCCTGGCGCGGGCTGGGCCGCATCAATTCCATGCCAAAGCGCGAAAGGTCGAACCGCGCCGATTGCGACACCATCATCTCAATCGCGCAGCACGCCAATCCAAAGCCCATCGGCCACATGCTGCGCTTGCGTCCCCAGTTGTACAGTCCGGAAAGTGGATCGAGCAGCTTGGCTAACGTCGTGACTTGAACATTGTTCTCGAGTTCGTCGGGGACCAGAGTCCGTTCGTCACTCATCAGATCATTTCCTCCAAAAGCAATCCACCTCAATCAGTGGGACGGATTCCAGTTTATGGTAGCGGGCTGATTTTACTACCTTTCACTGAAAACGACAAACATCTTGCCCGGCTCTTGGCCAGCAGATAGGCAGCCTAAATTATCGTGACTGACGTGTTTTTTATTATAACGGGAGCACGGGTGTTTGACAAACAAATTTCGCCATGCTAGAATGGAGCGAGACCGAGGCAAGGAAAGGGAGGTGTCGAATGCAGGCCACGCGGCAGCGCATCCTGGAAATCCTCAAAGAGCGCGGAGAGGCGACGATTGAAGAACTGGGCGAGGCGCTCGGCTTGACCTCGGTCACCGTCCGGCATCACCTGGACATTTTGCGCGGCGAAGGGCTGGTGGAAGTGCCTGAAGTCCGCCGCCGCACGACCCCGGGCCGCCCCCAATTCGTCTACATTCTGACCGAAACCGCCAACGACTTTTTCCCAAAAAACTATAGCAGTTTTGCCAGCCTGATGATTTCGGAAGTCCGCGACCGGTATGGCGCGGCGGAATTGGATTCCATCTTGCAAGGCATGGCGCGGCGAATGGAAAAAGAAAAGCCCGGTCTTTCGGGAACTGTGGAAGAGCGTCTGGCTTACGTGGTGGGTTTCCTCAACGACCGAGGCTATATTGCCAAGTGGGAAAAGAACGACGACGGCTACTTTTTGCACACCACCAATTGCCCCTATCGCGATGTCTCGCGTGACCACACCGAAGTGTGCGTGATGGACATGACGATCATTTCTGATTTTCTGGGTCTCGTCCCGGAGCGCATTGCGTGGACGGCGGACGGCGAAAACAGTTGCACCTACCACGTTCCACTTGGCCTGTCCCAATAATGCCCACACATTATTTTACCGTTGCAGAAGCCAACGCTTTGCTCCCGCGAGTCAAGGCGGTGATCAGTGACTTGTTGGACGCTCGCCAGCGCATCCTCGACGCGCAGCCTGACCTTTGGCCGGTGCTGGAAAAAGCCATCGGCAACGGCGGCAGCAAAAAAGCGGGCGAGCTGCTCGTCGAGTTCGAGCGCATCGAATCCAGCGTGCACGCCTTGAGCGAGATGGGCTGCATTCTCAAAGACATCAACTCTGGCCTGGTGGATTTCCCGACGATCCGCAATGGACGCGAGGTCTTGCTCTGCTGGCGCTACGACGAGCCAGAGGTCGGCTTTTGGCACGATGCGGAAGCCGGGTTCGCCGGACGTCAGCCACTCTGAGCTCCACTGAGTTCGAGTTCCCCCTTTTGAGGAACTCGTGAGCTTGTCAGAACAGAAGGAAGTTGTTAACGTGAAACGATTGTGGCTCGATAATGGCGACCTGGGAGTGTTTGTCAAGCCTTCCGGGCCGCACGAAAAATGGCAGGATCACGGGATGGGCCTTTTGCGGACGATCCTGCGCGATGCCGGAGTAGAGACAGACATGTTCTCTCTCCGCT
>CAYHAR010000029.1:0-24726 GCA_964354595.1 uncultured Anaerolineae bacterium
CCTGCCTTACGTCGTCATCTCCTTGACCACTCCGCCTGATTTGCGATTCGTCGGCGTGTTGATCAACCCGCTAGACGGAAACTCGTATTTTGCCAAGATGCAGATCGGCGCACAGGACGGCTGGCTGTTTCACCTACTGTACACCGCGCAAGATCACCCCGGCGCGCTGCTCTTTTCGTTCCACATTCTGCTCGGCCACCTTGCGGCGTGGACGCGCCTGCCAATTCCGTTGGTGTATCACCTGGCGCGCGTCGCCGCAGGGTTGGCTCTGCTGCTGACCATTTACGCGCTCATCGCCCACGTGACGCAAGACCTGACCAAGCGGCGTATCGCATTCCTGTTCGTCGCGCTTTCATCGGGCCTCGGTTGGCTGGCCGTGATGTTCGGCCACCTGGAAACATCCGACCTGGTCATCCCCGAATCCAACACGTTTTACGGCCTGCATATCAACCCGCATTTCCCATTGGCGATGGCATTGATGGTCGGGATGATGTTGATCGGAGGTCGGACGCCCGCAGGGCGAAAAATCAGAGGAACCATCGCGTTGACGGTGTCATCCCTCGCCCTTGCCATCGTTCAGCCGTTTGCAGTGGTGACGGTGTACGTGGCACTCGGCGTCTATCTGGCCTTGTGTTGGCGGCGTGACGGGCGCATCGCTTGGCCGGTTGTGTGGAGAGCGTTCGTTGCAGGCATGCTCACACTGCCGCTGTTGGTCTACACCTTCTGGGTCACGCAGGCCGACCCGGTGTTGCGCGGGTGGACGGCGCAAAACCTCACGCCGTCGCCGCCGGTATGGGATTACGTGTTGGGCTATGGGTTGATTCTGACGCTGGCCGTGCCCGGTGCGGTCATCGCCGCACGGCGACGTAGTGATACCGATCTCTTGCTGCTGGCGTGGGTCGGCGTGACGGCGCTCTTGCTCTATGCGCCATTCGCACTGCAGCGGCGCTTTAGCCTGGGCCTGCACGTGCCGCTGACTGTCTTGGCTGCGACGGGTCTATTTTCCGTGGCAAAGCGTAAACGAATCTGGGGCTGGGCGTTGGCCGCTACACTCCCTACAACGTTGTTGGTAATCGTGCTGGCGTTGGGTGGCGGCCTGAAGCATGACCCGAGACTATTCGTGAGTGCAGACGAAGCTGCTGCGATGGACTGGCTGCGCGACCACGCGCCGCGCGATGCAGTCGTATTGGCCTCGCCGGAGATGGGGATATTCATCCCGGCTTGGTCTGGCCGGCGTGTGGTCTACGGCCATCCATTCGAGACAGTGAACGCGGAGCAGACGAAAGCCCGCGTCGAGACGTTCTTTGCGTCGGGAATAGACACTGCCGAGCGCGAGGCGATGCTGCGCGAGTGGCGCGCGGCGTTCGTGTTCGTCGGCCCGCGTGAGCGCGCGATAGGGTTGGCGGATCCGCCGCCGGGCCGCGAGGTGTTCCGCAACGCGACAGTGACGATTTACGCGGAGGGCGGGCAGTGACTCGTCACCCCGACAGCCTGGCTACGCTGGTGTTGCTTGTCGTCGCGTTGATCCTCTTGGCGCCGGCCGTGGCGCAGCCGGGCGGGCTGATCTATCCGCCGCGCAGCGATTTTTCCGATCTCACGATCACGCACTGGCCCAACATTGAATTTGCCGTCAGCAGTTTTCGGGCGAACGGCCGCCTGCCGCTGTGGCGTCCGACGATTATGAGCGGCACGCCGTTCGCGGCCAATCCGCTCTCCGGGTTGTTTTATCTTCCGCACGCCGTCTTGCTCATCATTCCTTTGGCGATAGGTTTCAATGTGTTGTTCATCGCGCACATCTGGCTGGCGGGCTGCGGCGCGTATACCTTGCTGCGCGCGTGGCAGGTCGAACGACCGGCGGCGTTTGTCGGCGCGCTCACGTGGATGGCAACACCCAAGCTGTTCGCGCACCTCGGCGCAGGACACGTGGGCATGGTCGAAGCTGTCGCATGGATGCCGCTGGCGGTGTTGGCGGCGCATCAGTTCACGGAACGACGGCGCGCGATGGATGGAGCATGGCTCGGCGCAACGTGGGCGATTCAATTTCTGGCCGATCCTCGTATCAGTTTTTACACTGTCGCACTGACGGCATCGTATCTCTTGGCCAAGTCGGTTTTTACCAAGACACCCAGGCGCCAAGTTTTATTATCTTTGTGTCTTGGCGTCTTGGTGGTAACTGGGTTCTTTATTGTGTTGAGCGCCGCGCTGTGGCTGCCATTTGCCGAGTTCGTCACGCTGAGCAATCGCGGCGCATTGACGCTGGCCGAGGCGGGCGAGTGGTCGCTGCCGCTGCGCCAACTCGTCAGCCTGCTGCTCGCCGACTGGGGTGGCTTTCACGAATGGATGGTGTACATCGGAATTCTGCCACTGATATTAGCGGCGATCAGCGTTCGCGCGCGCGCTGTAGGGCAAGATGCCATCTTGCCCTACCTGGTCGTTTCTCTCCTCATCGCCGCGCTGTTTTCGTTGGGCGCGAATGGGCCACTGTTTCCTATCCTATTTCGAGTTCTACCTGGACTGACGCTGTTGCGCGTCCCGCCGCGCGCCTGGTTCGTCGTCGCATTCGCCGTGGCGATGCTGTGCGCGTTCGGCGTACAAGCGATGATGCGAGACGCGCAAAGCGCGCGCAGGCCGCGCGCATGGATGACGTTGGCGAGCGCGGCGCTGGCAATGTTTGCTCTACTGTTCGGCCTGGGCGGGTTCTGGATGCTTGGCGGCAACACACAGGCCGCCTCAGCGCGCGCCGCGATGCTCCATCTGGCATTGGTCGCGCCAGCGTCAATTGCAGTCGTGCTTGTGCGCGCGCATGGACGAATCGGCGCGCGCGGCTTTGCTGTCGCGTCCGCGGTCGTGATTGCGGCAACATTATTGCCGGTTGACCTGGGCCTGTATCGCATCGTACCAGAGGCGCAGGCGTTCTCTGATCGCGCCGAGGTGGCCGCGTGGTTAGCAAAACAACCAGGGCCATTCCGCGTCTATTCGCCCAGCTACAGTTTGCCGCAGCACATCGCCCAGCGTGCAGGATTAGAGTTGGCGGATGGCGTTGACCCGCTGCAACTGGCAAGCTATGCGCGGTTGATGGAAATGGCGACTGGCGTCCGAGCGAGCGGTTACTCTGTGACAGTTCCTCCCTTCCCGCCCAACTCGGACGTGCGAACAGCTTGGCGTGACGCCGAGCCGGACGCGCGCCTGTTGGGCAAGCTCAACGTGCGCTACGTCGTCGCCGAGTTCCCGATCCGCGCCGAGGGATTGATCGAGCGCGCGCAATTCGGTTCGACGTTCGTTTACGAGAACACGCGGGCCTTGCCGCGCGCATTTGTTGGCGAAGGAATCGTAGCGCGCGTCACGACGCTCACGCCGGATCACATCGTCGTAGAGGCGGATGGGCCGGACACGTTGACGCTGAGCCAGGTCTATTATCCTGGCTGGCGCGCAAGCGTAGATGAGCGAGCCGTAAGCATTGAATCGGCAGGCTCGCTGATGCAAGTGAGTCTGGATGCGGGACATCACATCGTCGAGTTTGTGTTTGACTCGTGGACGGTCAAGGTCGGCGTGGCCGTGAGTGTGGCCGGGTGGATTGGCCTGCTGGCTACAGGGTTGATTCGTCATTCGTCATTCGTCAAGGAAAGCGGCAGTGGAACCACGCGGCCAAGTAACTCGAAGTGAATGGCTATGGGCGCTGGCGTGGTCGGCAGCGGCGTTGGCCTTGACGTGCGCGCCGTACCTGCTCGGCGCGGCGATCTCGTCCGAAGCGCACGTCTTTGGCGGATTCGTCCTGAGCGTGGAAGACCAGTATTCGTACCTTGCCAAGATGGGCACGGGCGCGCGCGGCGCGTGGCTGTTCCACAATGTCTACACCAGCGAGCCGCACAGCGGCGCGTTGATTTACTCGTTCTACATTTTGCTGGGCAAAGCCGCGGGCCTCGCGGCGAGCGCAGGACACTGGCCGCTGACCGAGACGATGGTCGTCGTTGACCACATCGCGCGAGCGCTCCTGGGCGCGCTGCTGCTGCTGACGGTGTACCGCTTTGCCGCCCTGTTCACGTCCTCTCGCGCGATCCGCCGCATAACGTTTTTCATCGTCGCGTTCAGCAGCGGATTCGGATGGTTGCTGCTTTTGATGGGCCAACCCAACTGGCTAGGCAGCACACCGATTGATCTGATTCTGCCGGAAGGATTCACCTTTCTGGTGCTGTACAGCTTTCCGCACATTGCGCTGGCGCGGACGTTGCTGCTGGCGGGATTCATCGTATTGTGGAGCGAATTTTCTGAACCGCCACCCCCGCAAAAGCGCGGGGGCAGGCAATACAAAGAACGCAAAGGTAAAAATCTCTTGGCGCTCTGTGTGCCTTTGCGGTTCAGTTCTTTTTGGCTGCTGGCCGGTCTGTGCTGGTTGGCGATGGGATTGATCGTCCCATTTTACGTTGTCGTTGCTTGGGCCGTAGCCGGCGCAACCTGGCTGGCCGTGACCATCCGGCGACGAGCCATCGCCTGGCGCGAAACGAGGCAGACAGTCGCGGCGTGCCTCATCGCATCGCCCGTGGTGATTTATAATTGGGTCGTGTTCTCTACCAACCCCGTCATGCGCGCGTGGTCAGAGCAGAATCTCATCCTCTCGCCGCATCCGCTGCATTACGTGATGGGCTATGCGCTGATCGGGCTGCTTGCCATTCTGGGTACAGCCTATGTTTTGCGTCGGCGCGACGAGACGACGTTGCGCCTGGTCGCGTGGGCTGTCGTCATTCCGCCGCTGCTTTACCTGCCCTTTAACGCGCAACGGCGGTTGATCGAAGGCTGGCAGATTCCGCTCGCGATGCTTGCTGCAATGGGGCTGGCGCGCTTTGTTCTGCCCGCCTGGCGGCGGACACGACTGGTGCGCTGGCTCGTTCGCTTTCCGCGTTACTCGGCGCGCGGACTGAGCCGGTGGGCCATCGCGCTGATTTTGCTGGTGACTGTTCCGACGAACATTCTGCTCTTGGGCAGCGGCGTTTTGGCCGTTGCTTCGCGCGCCATGCCCATCTTTCGCGATGGCGGTCAAGTGCGCGCGCTCGATTGGCTGGCCGCTCGCGCGACATACGACGACGTGGTGCTTGCGTCGTACTCGACCGGCAATTATCTCCCGGCGCGAGTCGGCGCGCGCGTGTTCCTCGGCCTGGGGACAGAGACCGTTCGCGCCGAAGAAAAGCGCGCCCTCGTCAAGCGATTCTTTGACGCTTCCACGCCAGACGAGTGGCGCGTGCAATTCCTGCGCGACTGGCGCATCACCTACGTCGTGGCTGGGCCGGATGAGCAGTTTTCGCCCGGCAGCGCTCGTCCTTTGTCGCCAGTTTACCAGGCCGAAGGTTACGCTGTCTATCAAGTGATCAGTGATCAGTGACCAGTGGTCAGCAGAATGTGATGCGATAAGCGATATGCGATACGCCATACGTCATACACAATACGCAGTTCTCATTCTCGTCCCGCTGATACTTTTCTGGCGCATCGTCTTTGCCGGTCGCGCGCTGTTTTGGGGCGTGCCGCTTTTGCAGTTCTATCCGTGGCAGCAGTACGCCGTCGAGATGTGGCGCAGTGGGAACGTGCCGCTGTGGAATCCGTTCGTCGGCAGCGGCGCGCCGCTGGCGGCCAACTTGCAATCGGCGGTGTTTTATCCACTCAACGTGCTCTACTTTATCTTGCCGGTCGAGCGAGCGATGGGCTACACGGCGGTGCTGCACGTCATCCTGGCCGGGCTGGCAATGTACGCCTGGGGTCGAACGGTCGGCCTGCGTCCACTGGCCGCGCTCGTGGGCGCGTTGGCGTTTCAACTCTCTCAATTCTTGATCGCCCGCCTGGCTTTCTTGAGCATCACGGCCACGTTCCCCTGGCTGGCGATCTGGCTGTGGCGCGCAGAAATTTTCGCGCAGCGTCGCCGGATGTCCGATGCGTTGTGGCTGGCGCTGACGATTGGCCTGGGACTGCTGGCCGGTCACGCGCAGACGGCCGGGCTGGGATTGATCGTCGTGGTGCTGTATGCGGCGATTCGCATGATCCAAGTCGCAAGACGCATGTCGCAGGTGGCACGCGAAGCGGGCAAGCAGCAAGAGGCAAGAGGCATTTTGCGATCTGCGGTCTACGGCTTGTTGCTAGCGTTTGTAGCCGGGTTCGCATTGGCAATAGTGCAACTGCTGCCCTCGTCGGAGCTGGCTGCTCAGTCGCAGCGCGTAGATGGATTGGATTACGAATTTGCCTCGACGCACTCGCTTTACCCGCTCCGCTTGCTGACGTTCCTCGCGCCGGACCTGATGGGCAATCCTGCCGACGGCAACTTTTGGGGCTATGACAACTATTGGGAGAACGCGGGATACGTTGGCTTGTGGGCGCTGATGATGGCGTTCTTTGCACTTGTGCCACAAGTCGGAAGTCGTAAGTCGGAAGCCGGAGGCCAGAATCCGACATCTGACTTACGACCTCCGACATCTGTCGTCTGGTTCTTGGGCGCAACAGCCGTCGTGTCGGTATTGATTGCGTTGGGAAGATTCGCGCCGTTCTATCCGCTGTTGTTTCGTGCGTTGCCTGGCGCGACATTGTTCCAGGGGCCGGCGCGACTGCTGAGTGCGTACACGTTGTCGGTGGCTGCGTTGGCCGGAATTGGCACAGAGCGATTGCTTCAGGGTGAGCGGCTGCGGTGGCTCGGTCGCTTTTTGGTCGTCGCCGCGTTGGGCATGATCGTGGCCGTGACCGCCGGGGCCATGGTGATCAACGTGCGAGCCGAGTTTGTTCGGCCTGTGATCCAGCTCGGCGTGACACTGGCTGCGTGCGCGGCGTGTCTGGCGCTGCGCCCTTCCGCCCATGGACGCTGGTTCGCGCTGTGGCAAGCTGCGCTGGTTGGCATGGTCGCATTGGATTTGCTCATCGCAGACTGGCGGCTCAACCCGACAACGGATGCATCGTTGTATCACGAGCGCACCCTGTCTGCGCAAGCCGTGCGCGCCGCCGGCAGCGGGCGCACCTTTTGGTTTTCTGCCGACGAAGAGCAGGTCAAGTTCGGGCGGTACCTATCCTTCAAAAACTTGGGGCCGCAAGACGCGTCGTATTGGCTCGGCGCGCGAGAGACGCTGCTGCCCAACGTCGCCATGATCGAGCGCGTGTCGAGCGCCAACAACTTTGACCCACTATTGGTAGGTCGCTATGACGACATGATCAAATTGCTGAACAAGTTGCCCGAGCCAGACGCGCTGCGAGTGGCCAGCGCAATGGACGCGCGCTACATCGTCAGCCCGCGCGAGCTGCCGCTGCCGGTCGCGCATCGCGGCGTGGAGGTGACGATCTATCACAACGATGCGGCGCTGGATCGCGCGTGGATTGTCCCGCAGGCGCGCGTCGTCGGCGATGCGCTGGCCGCGCTGGCCGATCCAGCCTTTGACCTGCGCCAAAAAGTCTTGTTTGAATCTGCCGACACGCCCACTCTGCCGCTCACCCATTATCCGAGAGGGTCATCGTCTATTACCTTGCAGGATTCTCCTAATGCCGTTACAATACGCGCCGTGTCCGAGTCGGGCGGATTCCTGGTACTGGCCGACACATTCTATCCAGGCTGGCAGGCCACGCTCGACGGCAAGCCAACCGAGATTTTGCGTGCGAACCATGCTTTCCGCTCCGTCGCGCTTCCGCCGGGAGAGCACACCGTCGAGTTCCGGTACGCGCCGCTCTCGTTCACCGTCGGCGCGGCGATCAGCCTAACGACGTTGATCATCGTGATTGGAACATTGGTCGTCCTGTCATTGCGGCGCACCGACCGCTGAGCGTCATGGCTGCCATTCGTCATTCGTCACCTGCCCCCGTAGCGCAACAGAGGGGGCTCGTCATTCGTCCCTTTCACGTCGTCGGCCTGATCGCGCTGGTCTACATCGCACTGACGCTCTGGCGCTCCGGCGGCGACCCGATGAAATTCGCGCTGGTCGGCACGCGCTACGATCCCGGCCTGCCGGGCGGAACGTGGGGTTACGACGGCCAGTTCGCTTACCAGATTGCGCGCGACCCGCTTGGCGCACCGCGCTTTTTGGATGTTCCGGCGTATCGCTTCCAGCGCATTTTGTATCCGCTGATCGCAGGGGCGTGGGCATTTGGACAAGCATGGCGCGTCCCGTGGACGCTGGTCGCGGTCAACTGGCTGGCGCTGGTGGCCGGCACATGGTTCACCGAGGAAATTCTGGCCGGGCGCGGCGCGAGCCGCTGGTATGCGTTGAGCTATGGCCTGTTCGGTGGATTGATGATGGCCGTCCGGCTCGACCTGACCGAGCCGCTGGCTTACGCGCTGGCGCAGGCGGCTGTGTTGAGTTACGAGCGCAAGCAGATGCGTGGCGCGGCGGGCCTGCTCGCACTGGCCGCGCTGACCAAAGAGACGACGTTGCTGATAGCCGCTGGCTTCCTATTGAGCTTGGCACTCTCGCGGCGCTGGCGTGATTTGATCGAGTGGGCCGTCATCGTCGGCGCGCCATTCATCGCGCTCCAGGTGTTGTTGCGAGTCTGGCTGGGCGAGTGGGGCGTTGGCTCCGGCGGCGCGATGGCGACGCCGTTCGAGTGGATTCCATATCGGGGGCTGTGGTCGCTGGCAGCGATCAATGTGCGCGCATTTGCGCTCATCGCGCTCATCATCGCGCCGATAGCGCTGCTGCCGGGGCTGGCGGCGCTCGTCGCCGCGCTGCGCGACCTGGCTCGCCGCGATGCTCATCCGTTCGTGTGTATCTTGCTGGTGAATGCGCTCGTCATCCCGTTCACGCCGCAGTCCACCTTGCGCGAGCCATTGGGAATGCTACGCTTTATCGTCGGGCTGGTAGCCGCGGTCATTGCCTGGGGCGCATATCGCCCGTCGCGCCGCGCGCTGAATTACTCGTTGCTCTGGATCGCTACGCTCGCGCTGGCTATTAACGAGTCTCAATTACCCGGCTGAGCAAGCCGAAATCCAAAATCATGAAACCGACCGTCATCGTTCCAACCTACAATGAACACGAAAACATTGTCCTGCTCGTGCCAGAGCTGCTGGCGCTGCCGGTCGGCTTGAATGTGCTCGTCGTGGACGACAACTCGCCCGATAGCACCGGCCTCATCGTCGAAGAGATGGCGGCTCGAGAGCCGCGCTTGTCCGTGATTCATCGCCCCGGTAAGCTGGGCCTGGGCACGGCCTACATCGCCGGATTCAAAAAGGCGCTGGCAACCGGGGCAGAGCGCATCTTGACGATGGACGCGGACTATTCGCATCACCCGCGCTACATTCCCGCGATGATCGAGCGCAGCCAGACCGCCGACCTAGTGATCGGCAGCCGTTACGTGCACGGCGGAGGCGCAATGGGCCGCTCCCTGCCGCTTCGCCTGGTGAGCTATGGCGGGAACGCGTTCGCCAAGATCGTGCTGGGCCTGCGGGCGACGGACTGCACCGCCGGCTTTCGCTGCTATCGCCGCGACGTACTCAAAGCCATTGATCTAGACTCGATTATCTCCAACGGCTACTCGTTCCTCATCGAGATGCTGTACCTCGTCCAGCGGCGCGGCTGGACGGTCGCCGAAGTGCCGATTTGCTACATGGACCGCCAACTCGGCGCATCCAAAATCTCACGCACCGAAGTCACCCGCGCGCTGTATACCGTCGTGCGGCTGGGCGCCTCCCGCGTCCTGCGGCGCTAACGCAAAATGTCAAATGTCAAATGTCAAATCTCACAATACAAATTTCAAAGGACACCAGGCTGGTTAGGTCATTTGAAATTTGAAATTTGGCATTTGACATTTGTCTTCCTCGTCCTCGGCATGATTTACACTGTCACCATTCCTCTGTTCGAAGCGCCCGACGAGCCGTGGCATTTCAACTACATTCGCTATGTCGCGGAAGGTCGCGGGCTGCCTTCGCTGCTGAACAATGACAGCGGCGCGTATCAAGAAGTCGGGCAGCCGCCGCTGTATTATCTGGTCGCCGCGCTGGTCACTGCGCCCGTTCGCGCGGACGATTTGCGCGCGTTCGTGTGGCACAACCCCGGCTTTGGCTATCACGCGCCGGGCACAGTCAACGACAACAAGAATCTGCTGATTCACACCGAGCGCGAAGCGTTCCCCTGGCGCGACGCGGCGCTGGCGATTCACCTGGCGCGATGGGCGTCGCTGGCGTTTGGCGCACTGACAGTGCTGGCGACGTGGGGATTAGCGCGCGAGGTGTTTCCCGACTCGGCCCTGATTCCTCTGGCGGCAGCGGCCCTCGTCGCCTTTACTCCGCAATTTCTGTTCATGAGCAGCGTCGCCAGCAACGATAGCTCTGCCGCCGCGCTTTCGACGGCGGCGCTGTGGGCCATCGCGCGGATGTGGCAGTCGGGCGTCACGACGCGGCGCGCAGCATTGACCGGCCTGCTCGTCGGCCTGGCCAGCCTGACCAAGACGAGCACGATCTTGCTCGGCGTGTTTGCCGTGATAGGAATATTGACTGCTCCAGACCCCGCCATTCTAAACAAAGCAAGGAATCTCCCCCGTGCAATGGGAAGACACTTGGCTTTGTTCAGAGCGATATGGAGATCGCGATTGCGCGACGTGTCAGTGTTGATTGCCACGGCGCTGATCACCGGCGGATGGTGGTACGCGCGCAATGCATGGCTATATGGCGACGCATTGGGACTGAGCGTCCATCTCGACACACCCTGGGCGCGGCCGGCGCCCGTCTCGCTCGCCGAGGTGCTCGAATCGTTGCCGACGATTTACCGTTCCTTTTGGGGCGCGTTCGGATGGGGCAACGTCGAAATGTCGCCGCTCATCTACTGTGCCATTGCACTCTTACTCGCCGCGTCAGTCATCGGTTGGTTCGCGCCGACCTCTGGCCTCCGACCTCCGGCACCCGCTATCCTGTTGATGTGTCTCTTGTGGTGTGTCGCCGTCTTGGCTTCGCTGCTGCGCTGGAATCAACAAGTCGAAGCACCGCACGGACGGCTGCTCTTTCCGATGATTGGCGCGCTCGCCGTGCTACTCGTCGCGGGACTGGCGCGCCTGCCCAAACCGCGCGTCGTGTTGAGCGTTGTCGTCGCCGGATTTTTTGCGCTCACACTCGTCGCGCCATTCGTCTACATCCGCCCGGCTTATGCCCATCCCGAGCTCACATCGGCCGATCAACTTGTCACTCGTCACCCGTCACTCGTCACTCAAAGCTTGCTCTATGGAGATGAAGTGCGTCTGCTCGGCTTTGCGCTGGATCGCCCCTCCGTCTCACCGAGCGAATGGTTGAACGTGACTTTGTGCTGGACCGCCGCGCGCGCGATGACACGCAACTATAGCATGTTCGTTCACTTGCTGGGACGCGAGAATCTCGTCGTCGGCGCGAGGACAACCTATCCTGGCCTGGGCCGATTCCCCACGTCGCTCTGGCCAGTGGGCCGCGCGTTCTGTGACACAATCCCCGTCCGCGCAGAGACGTGGGCGCCTGCGCCGGAACTATATGCCGTCGAGGTCGGGCTGTACGATGCCAAGACCGATGACCGGCTGGAAGCTGACGACGCGTCCGGCGCGCCGGTCATGCCGCCGATTGTGGGCCGCGTGAGAATCGCGCCAGTGCATCCTTTGCTGGTCTCGCCACAGCGCCTAGTACAAGCCAATTGGGGTCACGCCATGTTGATCGGCTTGGACGCGCCGGAGCAGGCTCGACCGGGCGAGCCAGTTCCCTTGCGGCTGTACTGGCGCGCGACGACGACGCTGCCTCAAGACTATACCGTGTTCGTCCACTTGCTGGATAGCTCGGGGCGGCTGGTCGCGCAGGCGGATTCAGAACCGCGCGGCGGCGCATATCCTACATCGGCTTGGGCTGCCGACGATGTGATCCCGGACGATCACGTGTTGATCCTTCCCGCCAATTTGGCATCGGGCGATTATTCTCTCAGCGCGGGGCTGTACCTTGCGCCCGATGGCCCACGGCTGCCGCTCAAATCACAAGCAGGTGATACCTTTATACTGGGCACGCTGCGCGTGAGCCGTTGACCGATTTGCAATGTTCGACCCAAAATCCGAAACACTTGCACCTGCGCTGCGCTCCGGCACAAGCGCAGGTGTCCGAAATCCGAAATTCCTGATGTGGCTCAGCGTGGCGCTCGTGGCCGCCGCGTTCGCCCTCCGCGTCCGCAACCTGGGCGTCTCTGATCTCACCTTTGACGAAGCCGCCACCGCGTTCATCTCGGCCAAGCCATACCCAGAGATGCTCAAGTATCTGCTCGGCGCGTTCCACGAGCTGCCGCCCGCGTACTATGCGCTGATGCGCGCGTGGGAATCCGTCGCCGGTCGAGGCGAGTTTGCGCTGCGGTATCCCTCGGTGATGTTTGGCGCGCTCGGCGTCGCGCTGATCTATCGCATCGGTCGGCGCGGATTGGGGACCGGCGCGGGCGTCATCGCCGCATTGTTGCTCGCGCTGCAACCGTTCCACGCTTATTATTCGCAAGACGCGCGCATGTACACGCTCATGCCGCTCGAAGCGATGGCCATGATTTACTTTTTCGACCGGCTGTGCCGCGAGCCGCGGCTGCGCTGGTGGCTGGCATTCGGCGCGACGGGCGGCCTGGCCGTGCTGACGCATTATTTCATGGGGTTCGTCGTCGCGGCACTGTGCGTTTACTTGCTCCTGCACTGGCGCGCTCACTGGCGGATGACGCTGCCCTGGTTCGGCGGACTGGCCGCCGCCGGAACCGTGATGGTCGTCTGGCTGGTCACGTCGCGCGCCGGGCGATTGGTCTGGCGAACGCTGAATGGCATCACGTGGCGAGGATTCATCAAACGGCTGGCTCCGGCGCAAAAAATGTTTTCAGACATCATTTTTGGCTTTTCCTTGCACCTTGCGTCCGAGTGGCGGTGGCTGATCGCCGCGCTCCTCGCGCTCGGTTTGCTCGCAGCGATTTTATCGCGCCGCTGGCGAACATTGAGGCCGGGCGGCGCATGGCTGCTTCCGGCCTGGCTGATCATTCCGCCGCTGTTGCTCATCATCACGCCGGAACGATTGGAAGCGCGCTACAACGCGGCGATTGTCCCGGCGTATTGCCTGGTGCTTGCGCTGGCCGTGGCATGGCTCTGGCAATGGAAAAAGTTCACGCGGCCACTCGCGCCGGTGGCCTTGAGCCTGTTGTTGTACGCACAAGTGGCCACACTTATCCCGACGATGAGCGTGGTCAAGAGCGACTATGGTCACGTCATTGCTTATCTGCGCCGGCACGCGCGGCCTGGCGATTCGCTGATCGTCAATGGGGATTGGCAGTGGGTGCAATTGGCGTATTACCCTGCGCCCCAGTTGCCCACGTTTTGGCTGCCGCCGAGCACGCCGCCGGGCCTCGACCCGGCGCAGGCGCGACCCGAGCTGGAAAAGGCGCTGTCCAGTTCCAAGCGCATCTGGCTGCTGACGGCGGCGTTGGACGAAACCGACCCACAGCGATTTGTGACCGGCTGGCTGAACGAACACGCTTACGCCACGTCAGGCTACAAGGAATTGTCGCTCTACACGGTGGGCGCTGCGTCGGTCGCTCCCCAGTCATTGGATCCGCAGGTGCTCTGGGACGACGTGCTAAGGCTGGAAAGTGTACGTTGGAAACAAAGCCAAGCCACGCCAGGCGAGCCGCTGCTGCTCGATTTGAACTGGCGCGTGCTGCGAGCGCCGCAGCACGACCTGGGCCTCACGCTTCGATTGGCCGACCACGATGGCGGCGTGTGGTACTTTAACGACGTGGCGCTAGGCCAATACTATGCGCCACCGTCGGCGTGGCAGGCCGGTCAGCGCATCATCACGCGCGTGGGCATCCCGATCCCGCTCGGCGCTCCGCCGGGAGAGTACGAGGTGCGCGTCGGACTCGCCGAATTGCAGACAAATACTGGCGACGATTACGTAACGTTGACTGGCGCCCAAGTCTTGGCGTGCTCGCGAACAAATCCCTGCATCACTCCGCTGGAAGGCGAGGATTTCAAATCGCTTGGCGTTACTTTTGGCGATAGACTCGCGCTGGTCGGCTATCAACTCGGCGGCGACCAAGTTTTGCAGGGACGTTTTGCGGCGGTGACTCTATACTGGCGGCCAGACCGCGCGCTGTCGGAAGATGTCACAGAGCGCATCGCGCTGGTGGACCGCGCCGGGCGCGTGGCGGCGCAAACCGAAGGGCCGCCCGTGGCCGCGTGGTATCCCTCGTCGCAATGGACGCCGGGCGAACTGGTCGCTGACCCGCTGACCATACTTGTCCCGCCCAAAGCTCCGCCGGGCGATTACTCGTTCCGCGTCAGCCTGTTCACGCCAGACGGTCACGCGCTGTCCGTCTCTGGCAAAGAGTGGCTGGACGTGGGACACATTCGCGTGCTCGCGCGCGAGCGACAGTTCCGCGCCGGGCCGATTTCGCGTCCGCTTTCGGTGGCATTCGGCGACAAGGCGCGTTTGCTGGGATACGATGTGAAAAAGCCAGCCAATCAGCAAGAGGTCAAGCTTACGCTGTACTGGCAGGCCGTGCAGGAAATGGATAAGAACTATACCGTGTTTCGGCACGTCGTCGGGCCGGGTGGCAAGCTGGTCGGGCAAAAAGACAGTTGGCCGCGCGAGGGCGATTATCCGACGAGTTTTTGGATGCGCGGCGAAGTGGTGACGGACGAGGTCGTCATTCCGTTTTCGACCGAGACCGGGCCGGGTGAGTATCGCATCGAGCTGGGCCTGTACGATGCGGCAACGTTAGAGCGACTGGCCGCCGTCTCCAACGGAGCGCGGCTGGCGAACGATACAGTCGTGATTCCGTTGAGTGTGGAGCGTTGAGGCATCGGATGCCTTTGGCCAACGGATAAGCGGATGGGCGCTTTGAGCAAGCCAGGCAAGCCTTGTCTGACGCGGGTGGCAATGGGCCTGACAATAGGTCTGTTTGCCGCTCGCATCGTGGCCGAAGCGACGCGCATGGCGTGGTCGCCGCCGGCGCTGGTCGCCTCGGTCGTTGCGTCGTGCGCGGCATTCGTGTGGCTCGCGCGTTGGCTCGACCGACGCGGCGCATCCCTGCCGCTCGCGCCCTGGCTGGTTCTCCTTGTCTATATCTTTTGGCCGCAGCGCGACTGGAACGTTGCGCTCGTCGCTATCGCTATCGCGCTTTTCTCTTGGCTCATCAGCGCGTCATCACGGAATACGCAACACGCATCACGCATCACGTTTGACGTTTCACGCTTCACGCTCATTGATGCTCTCACCTTCATCATCGCTCTTGGCCTCTACAGCGCAACTCTACAAAAGGACGTGCTCCCCGCCGACAGCGGCGAATTCCAGTTGACGGTGACGACACTGGTGGGCGTCCTGCATCAACCGGGCTATCCACTCTATACGCTCGTCGGCAAGCTGTTCACGCTGCTGCCTTTCGGCGCGCCCGCGCTGCGGCTGAACTGGATGAGCGCGCTCCTGGCCGCCGGGACGCTGACGCTGGTCGGGGCGACTGTGCGGCGGATGTTGGGCGACCCACAATCCTGTCATTCTGAGCCACGAACCCCCTCGCGGGGGCAGGTCGGCGAAGAATCTCTTTCACGCGAGGCTGAGACCCTTCGCTGCCCCTGTCCGCCGCTGCGCGGCGGGGGGCCGCTGGGCGTCGCTCAGGGTGACAACCCGGTATGGGCCAGCTTGGCCGCCGTGTTGGCGCTCGGCACGGCGACGACATTTTGGGCACAGGCAACGACCGCCAACATCCGCATGCCGACAGCGTTCTTTACCGCGTGGTGCGTGTATTTGCTTATCGCTTATCGCAGATCGCCCATCGCAGATCGCAATTTGGCGCTGTTTGCGCTGGCGTTTTCACTTGGCTTTGGACATTACTTTGTTCTGGCATTCATGGGATTGTTCTTCATTGCGTATCTCGTGTTGGTGGACCCTGCGCTGGTTCGGCAGCCGCGCCGATGGTGTAAGCCACTGGTCATTTTCGCGCTGGCACAATTGGTCTGGTTGTACCTGCCAATTCACGCGGCGATCGCGCCGACGCCCGAGACACAAGGGCTGCTTTCACCGAGCTACCTCGTGTGGTACGCGCTGGGTCAAGGTTTTGGGGGCGACATGCTCGCTTTTGCCGGGCCGGAACATCTGCCTGCGCGTCTGGCGCTCTTGCCGATGCTGTTCCCATTTCAGATGAACCTCGCGCTGCTGGCGGCGTCGCTCTTCGGCGTGGTGATGCTGATTTGGCATGACTGGCGCGCGGGGCTGATGCTCGTCGGCGGATTCTTGCTGCACACATTCATCGCCATCACCTACCGCGCTCCGCAGACAGTCGAATACGAGATGCCGGCCTATGTCGTGTTGACAGTGATGATAGGCTATGGCGTCGGGCAATTTTCAAATGTCAAATCTCAAATTTCAACCGTCGCCGTGGCAGGAGTGATTGTCGCCGGGCTGGCGAATGGAGCCGCGCACGCGCCGAGTTTTATCTCACTGGCCGGCGACCGTTCGACGCGCGAGTACGTCGAGCCGATTCTGCGCCAAGCGCCGTCGGGGGCGATCATTCTCTCTGACTGGCACTATGCCACGCCCACGTGGTATCTGCAACAAGTCGAAGGGCTGCGGCGCGATGTGGAGGTGCGGTACGTATTCCCGATGCCGGGGCAAGAGTGGTCGCAGGTCTGGCGCGGCCTGATCGAAGAGAACATCGCGCGGCGGCCCGTGATTGTGACGCATTATTGGGGCCTGCAGTATGCCACGCTGCCGTATACCTTTGAGCCGTTCGGCCAGGCGTGGCTCGTGCGGACCGCGCCATCGTTCGATGCGCCGCGTAACCTGGCTCCGCTGGCTGTTGACTTTGAGGACAAGGTTCGATTGAGGGGGTGCCGTCTCCGTCTCACACGCGCATCGCCGGGGCGACCGTTGGAAGTGACACTGGCCTGGCAGGCGCTCAGCCCGCTTGACCGCGACTATTCGCTCACGGTTCAACTCATTGACCCCAATGGGGCGCGGCGCGCGCAGCGTGATCGCGGCTATCCCACGCGGACATTTGCACCAGGCGAGGTGCGCGTGGATCGCTTGACGCTGCCGCTAGAGCCGACGCTTGCGCCGGGCCGATATGCGATCCAGGTCGGCGTGTATTTTGTTCCACCTGAGGGCGGCTTTCGCAACCTGACGACCGTTGACGGCGCGCAACTGGCAACCGTCGCCACGCTCGAGTTGGGACTCGACGACGCAGCCTTGCCGACGCTCCATCCACTTGACGTGCCGTTCGCGGGCGGGCCGACGCTCACAGGCGCAGATTACGACTTGAGCAATCCATCCTCGCTGCGCGTGTATCTGCATTGGCGCGGGCCGAGTCCGGCCAGCGTCGTCGCGCGTATAGGCGATGCGGTGGTGACGCTGCCCGCACTCTCGCGTGGCGCGATGTTTGTCACCAGTCTCGACGTGCCAGTGACCTCGCCGCTGCGATTGAGCGTCTCCGGCGCGGCGGGCGCGTGGGGCTGGCCGATGGACAACCTGCAACTGCCGCCGTTCCGCTCAAGCGATCGCTATGTGATATTGAGCGATCAAATGCTGCTGACCGGGGTCGAGTCGCCGCGCCGGTTGACGCCCGGCCGACCGATTGACGTGACGTTGCGGTTTCTTTCGCTCAAGCCATTGGCGACGGACAACGTGGTCAGCGTTCGCATCGAGGGAGCGGACGGGGCGTGGCGTGTGTCCAGCGACGACCGGCCCGCGGGCAATGCTTTTCCCACGCTCAAGTGGATCGCGGGGTCTCGCGTGGATGACTGGCGGCGGCTCATCGTACCTGCCAGCGCCGCGCCCGGCCGCGCGTCCGGTCATTTGACGGTGTACGACGCCTTGCGCGAAGACGCGCTACCGCCGCTCGACGCGCGCATGGGCGATAGCATTCCGTTAGGGGAATGGGACGTGGAGCGTTGAGCCGGGACCGGCCAGGTCTTTATCCACCCGTGAGCGGCATCAGCCGGATGAACTTGGCGGCAGATTGCGGCGTCAACGTCACCGGCTCGTCCAGCCGCGTGTAGCGATTGCCGTCCACCAGAATCAAGAACCGGCCATTGGCAAACGCCTGTTGCGCTTTTTGAACCTCGGCCTCCAAATCGAGCGGCTGAGGCAGCGTCGCCAATGCGCCGGAAGCAAGGTCCTGATACTCGCGGCCCAGTCTCGCCTCCGAGTGTTGATCTAATGTCTGCATCGCGATCAGACGCCTGGCTTCTTCTTCCACTTTGAGGCGAATCAAGTCAGCAATGCTGATCGTCTCTTGGAGAGGGAATTCGAGCACCAAGCGCGCCGGCGCGCCCAGCAATCCACCGGGAATCCTGGTTTCCACTTTAATCTGGTTAACGGTCATGCGTCACCTCAGTTGCCGCAGAATGGTTTCATCTTGAATGTCTTGATCGGCAGATAGCATCAAGACGGCGCCAACGATTCTCTGAACGTTGGCGCCGGCCTCTTCAAAGGGCAGACACACGTTCGGGTCGGAGAGCCAGCACGACTGGGGAACGATGCAAACAGGCCGATTGGGCAGGCGGAGTACGTGGCCGGTGTCCAGCGAGATGCGATAGCAACCACGCTGTCCATAGATGAGGACCGCGTGGCCGTCTCGTAGCACATTGGGGAGACCGGCTGCGATCTCGTCGAGCAATTCGATGCAACGCTGCGTCATCTCCTGGGACATTTGCGCCCGACTGGCCACAAAGGCCGCCGCCTCCTGCCGCCCACGCTCTCGCTCCTCTTCCGTCGGCAACGGCTTGGAATGCTTGAGCAATACTCGCTCGACCGAAGAGAGCAGCTCTTGTGGGCTGAACGGCTTGGTGACATAGTCGTCCACCTCGGCAATGGGTAGCCCCAACAGCCGGTCCATGCACCGGGACCTGGCCGTGATGATAATGACCGGAATACGGCAGAGCCGGTCGTCGGTCCTCATCTGTTGATAGAATTTCCACCCATCCATGCCCGGCCGCATGAGGTCTTCGGTGAACAGGTCAATCGGCTCACGGCGCAAGATGGACCAAGCCTCGTGATTGTTAGTCGCGCCGATATAGTCATAGCCCGCCCGCCTCAGGATCAGGCCCATCAGCGCCACCATCTCAGGCTCGTCGTCCAGGCTCAAAATCCGCGTCACGGCAATATATCCTCTACTGTCAATTTTACCTGCTTGCGGCAAATCGCCTATAGGACGTTAGTCATGGGGGGCCTGGAATGCTCTCCGGCAGCACGATTCGATCAGCGTCGAGCCTGACGCCATTTGGTCCGAGGGCAGCCAGCCGCGTCATGGTATTTGCGTCGTAAAGCCCCACCGCCAGCCGATACGCCCCCGGCTTGACGCCGGTCAGATCGAGCGTCACCGTCTCGCTGACGACCTCGCCCGCGGCCCACCACGACGTCGGGTAGTGACCGTCCAACGGCAACGCGTCGTGCTGCGCGGCGATCTTTTCGTTCGTCGGATCAAACAAGTGTGCAAAAACTTTGTAATCGCCTTGCGGCGCAACCATTGCCTGCCAGTAAAGCGTGAGCGCTACCTGTTGCTGACTTGACTTGCCGACTGGCGATTTGAGGTCATAACCCAATAATCGAATCTGCTTGCCGAACTCGACATCGCTGCGATGCTGCATCGGCGGAACCGCAAAGCTGCGCGGATGGCCGACGATCTCGAACATAGAGGGCGCGAGGTAACTGCCTTCTTCAGATTGAGTCAAAAGATTGAGCGCCGTCACGCCCAGGCGATAGCGGCCCGGCGCAAGCGCGGCCGGAACGCTCAAGCGCGTTTGCCCGACGACGAAAGCGCCAGCGGGCCACAAAGACGATGGCGTTCCCGCGACCAGGTCGAACGTCTGCGCGAAAACGGGAGCATTAGCCGAATCATAAATCGTCCAGCGCGCGATGCGATCCGCCGATTGCGCCGACGTCGCCAGCCAGCCTGCGTTGAGGGTGAGCGTCAGCGCGCCCTGTTGGTGCGTCGCCGGAACGTCGAGCATCGCCAACGACAACTCGGATCCCAAGCGAGCAAGGCTGGTCGAGTCCACCGGACGGCGCGAGTAGAGCGTGAGCGCAATATTCTCCTGGAGGTATTGGCCGATGCCCGCCAGCGTCGCCGCATCGTAAAGGATGACTTGAATCTTGTAGTCGTCCCTCGGCGGCGTACCCTCCGGCAATTTGAGCGTATACCGGTCGCTGATCAATTCCCCGGGCCGCCATAGACTCGTCGGCACAAAGCCATAGCCGGGCTGCGTATCAATCGAAGCCACGCCGCTCAACCGGACGGCGACGGCATAGTTCGCTTCGACGGGCCGCGCCGCCGACCAGTCGAGCGTGACGGCCAGTTGCGTCGGCGTCACTTGCTCCGCGCGCACGCGATGCAGGCGGATGCGATCCCCGAATTGCGCGAGCACAGGCGCATCGCCGACCGGCGTCTCGCTGCGGACGCGCACCGGGCGCAGGTACACCGGCTCGGCTCCCGCCAGCACCTTGATCAGGTAAACGCCACGCGGCGCATCGGGCGGAATCGGCAGCGCGTGGGTTGTGCGAGCAGTCAAGTTGCCGCCAATGACAGCAGACGACTCGGCCAGCATGGGCGCGCTCTCCAATCCGACCAGGTGTTGCGCCGGACTCGTCAGCTTGACCGTCACCGCGCTCGGACGATCCGCATTGATCCAGTCCAGGTTGACGTTCAGCGTTTGCCCGGCCTGCAATTCGTCTGCCGATAGATCGTACGTCATCAACCGCAAGCCAGGCGATAACTCGGCGCCGTTTAGGTTATGATGCAAGTACGGTTGAGAGACAAAATCCATCGTTTCGTCGTTCGCCGTTGTAGCCGGCATAGATTGCGCGCTAAAGACTAGCAGCGAAATGAGCAAGACTAGCGCAGTCAGCCCGATGGTGAACCAACGAGTTGAGTGCAATTCATCGCCCTGTGCTCTTTTAGCCCGATGCTTCAGCATCGGGCGCAGCCAGATGACCAGCACTGCGATCAATGCGACGAGCGACACACCTTCGGCGACGGCGCGCAATGGCGTTCGGCCGAGCGACAAAATGACCGTGTGCTCGCCCGATGCCAGGTCAAGCGTGATGCGCCCCGAACTGTTCGCCGGGCGAATCGGCGTGGGCTGACCATCCACGGTTGCTTGCCAGCCGGGCCACCACAGAATCGGGAACGCAATGGTTGCACCGGGTGAACTCATCACGCGCCATGTCTGCTTCGTCGGCGCAGTTGCCAATCGTGATGCAGTTGCCTCACCCTCCAATGCCGCCGCACGCATCGGTTGGTCCGGCTCGATCAGCGCATCGGATGTGTACAGGCGCGGCACGACCTGGCGCGGCAGGTACTCGTAGCGGATCGTCGTGCCCACGTTGGCCGTGAACATCTCGTAAAGCTGCAGCCGCTCCGTCGTCACGTCCGCCGGGCCGATGAGCAGCCGCGCCGGGCGCAAATTGACGAGCGCGGTGATGGCCAGCAACAAACCAAGCGCCATGCAGGCGTATTGCGTATTGCGTCTTGCGTCTTGCGTCTCCTGCATCTTGCGGTCTGCGACTTGCGCCGTGGCTAGCGCCGTGAACACTGCCTGCACCGTCAGGAATCGCCACGGAAACTGGACAAGGGGCAAGAACGGAACATGCTCCCACACGGGTCTAGAGAACGGCGTGATCATCACCGTCGAGATCACAAGTCCGATCAATGTGAATGCGGGCAACGCTTCGAGCTTGCGCCGGCGGATTGCTTTCACAACAATCGCAATGACGCCTATCACGGCCAATGCCGCTTGAGCGGAACTCGTTGCAAACGGCGTCGTCTGGCCCACTTTGTAATCGAACGCAAGCGTCGGTTGGACGATATCCAAGCCGCGAAAATGGTTCGAGTAGTTGAAATAGCCGGTCGTCTGCTCGCCCAGCTGCCCATAGCTCGTCTCTCCGAGCGCGGGAACCCAGAACCACGCAGAAAGCGCAAGGCCGAGGCCGAGGGCGCAGAACGTGGAGCGTAAAGCGTCAAGCGTGGGGCGTGGAGCGCGCAGCCCAGCCGCCCGGACGATCACATACAGGAGGACGAACGGCGAGAAAATCAGCGCAGAGACATTGTGTGTGGCGACCAGGCCGCCATACGCTAACGCCAGAGCGACGACGGAGCGCGCATTCCGCTGCTCGAACGCTCCATCCACCGCCCACAAGATGAGCGGAAAAAACACGAACGCACAAAACTCGGAGAGCGAATCGCCGCGCGTGTAGACGTTGACCAGGTGAAACGCGGCGAACGTGTACGCCACTGCTGCCAGCCATGTGCCAGCCTGTGACAAGTGACGGCGCATCCAGCCGTACATCGCAAACGCTGCGGCGATAAAGCCGAGCGTCTGCGTCAGCTTGATGGCGGTGAGAATGTCCAACCCTACAACATGCAACAGCCCGGCAAGATAAAAGGGCAACGCGGCATAGTAGCTAAAGAATGGATAGCCGTAACCATACGCCGCATCCGGCATCCAGCGGACGGGGAACACGCCCGCGCGCAGATTGGCCGCCATCTGGTGAGTGCGCCACAGCAAAAAGGGGCTATCGCCGCCCGCGCGCGTGTTGACGATGCCTGGCCCCCACAGCGGCGCAGCCGCCAGGAGCGCGAGGATGAGCAGCGTGACGACTGGCAGTGATGAAACCAGCTGACGAAGGACGATGGACGAAGGACGAAAAGATTGTCCGCCGGCGCTCACGGAGAATTGGTCGTTGGTCATTCGTCTGCGTCTCCTCAAGGCAGGGGGACTGGCGCCGAATCGCCGACCACATTGCCCACCGCATCTACCACCGGCGCCCGCTGTCCCGTGTCGCGGCGATACAGGCCGACGACGACTTGGGCGTCCCACGCGCCGGGAAGCGCGTGCTCGTCCACGACGACGTCGCCGGGCCGCCATTGAGACATGGGGTAAAGGCCGCCGGCCGGATCGCCATCGTGCTGGGCCACGAGCGCGCCATTGCGCCGCGCGTGGACGAACACGGCGTAATCCGCGTCCAGTTTTTGTAGCGCGTGCCACATCAGCCGGACGCGGTCGCCCTCCACTTGCGCGCCGACAAGCTGCGCCCCATTTCCAAATCGCGCCAGCGGCGTGGGGAGCGACGAGTAAGGCTCGGCGCGGACGACCAGGTACGTCACGATAGGCTCCGGGTCGCGGTCGCCCTTGGAAAGCGCGCCTTCGCGGAACTCGATCACCGCCTGGCGCGGCAAAAGCGCCAGGTCGCGCCGCCAATCTTTGTAAGGCCAGAGCAAAAGCAGCGTCGGCCCGGTGTGGGGAGCGGGCAGGTCACCACCCGTCTCGATGAGCGTCAGCGCCGAAGGATGCGGCACGAGGAACTGCGCGTTGACAAAACCCGTCCACAGCCCGCGATCCAGGAACACCCGCCGATCCAGCGCGGGCGATTTATCGGGCACGATCCACTCGTCGCCCGTCCAGCCTGTCTCGCTGAAGCGATTGATCTCTGCCGCCAATTGCGCGCCCGCATCGTCGAACCAGAACCGCACGTTCTCGTCTGACGCATATCTCACAAAATAGTCTCTCGTGGTCGTGATAAGGCTGAAAATCAACACAAGCCACACGACGAGCAAGAGGCCAAGCTGGCTTTTGCGCCCCGAAATCCGAACGCTCCGCGCAAAATCCAAAATCCAGGCGAGAGCCAGCGCAGGAAACGCTATGACCATCGGCAACACCCCGACCGCGCGCAAAAAGTGAGGCGTGTCTTCGGCGAGGATGGTCGGCAGGAGCATCACCGCCGTCCAGATGAGCGCGAGCGCAGCCGCCGCGTCGCGTCGAGCGCGAACAAATGCGATGACGACTCCGGCGAGAAAGAACACGCCCATGATCGGATCGAACACGGGGCGATAAGGCAGGTTGTGACGAGCGATAAAATCGCCACGCCAGACCAACATCCCCAACGCGCGCGCGACGTTGCTTGCCAACGTGAGCCAGGGATTAGGCCCGCCGATGCCCGGATTGAAAATCGTCACCTGCCCGCTGCGGCCCATCACAATATCCCAATGGCCGAGCGTGTAAATCGCCAGCGGCGAGACGACGATCAGCGCCGCCAGCGTGAAAGGCAGCGCGGCGCGCAGCATCGCCGTTCTTTCACGCGGGTGGGCGAGCCAGACGTAGGGAACCAAGATGACAATGACCAGCGGCGTAAAGCGGACCGCCAGGTACGTGTAAAAGCCGAGGCCGTACAGAATCCCCGCGGCAATCCAGTGGCCCCGTTTTCCACTGCGCCATCCGCGCGCGGCCTGCCAGACCGTCAATGCCATCAACAGCGGCAAGAGCGTCGCGCGGTATCCGACGTGCGCCAGGTGGACGTGCCACAATGTCACCGCCAGAATCGCCGCCGTCAGCAGGCCCACGCGCTTGCCCCATAGCGTGCGCGCCATCAGGAAAGCGGCCGGAATCGTCAGCAGGCTGGCGAGCGCGGCGGGCAATCGCAATGCCAACGGGCTGCGTCCCAGTGCGCCAACCGAAAGTGCGACCAGGTAAATGAACATCGGCTCGCGGCCATTGTTGGCAGGAAAATAGAGCGCGTGCTGCCCGCGCAGAACGTCGAGCGCGTCCAGCCCGTTAAAGGCTTCGTCGCGGTAGAGGCCAGGCGGGAGGTGGCCCAATCCGGCCAGCCGCAACGCGGCGGCGATCAGGATGATGACGATAAGCGCAAAAGATTCGAAGCGTGAGAGTCGTTGCACACCGAGATTATAACATGTGGGGGAGTGAAGTCAAAAGAGGCAACTAGGGCCTGACCGCTTGCATCACCAGCAATCCGTCTCGGCGTTTGACCGGCAT
>CAYHAR010000030.1:0-24481 GCA_964354595.1 uncultured Anaerolineae bacterium
CTCATCGTCGCCGGACGGATGGAGCGTGTGCTCCAACTTGCCGCGGAGCAAAACACGCCACTCGAATCTGAGTTGACCTGGCGCGGCGATTTATCGTCGGATGAAGTCGGTTTGGTGGAGGCACCCATTGCGCCGCGCAGCAACGCCGCGGGCAAGACCTTGAGTAAACTGCATTTTCGGGAAAAGTTCGGGCTAACGGCCGTGGCGCTGTGGCGCGAAGGCCGCTCTATCCGCACCGTCCTGGGTAAGCTGCCGCTGCGCTTTGGCGACGCGCTGCTCTTCCACGGCCCGCGTGACCGCGTCCGCGTGTTGCAGGCCGAGTCCGATTTTATTGTGCTGCAGCAAGATGATGACCCGAACCTTCGACCGCGCAAAGCAGGCTGGGCCGTCGCCATTATGCTCGTGGCATTGGGGCTGGCGGCTGCCAATGTCCTACCCATCGCCGAGGCGACGATGGCGGGCGCATTGGCGATGGTGTTGACCGGCTGCCTGACGACACCTACACTGCGCGCAGGCGCAAGTGTGGACGAGGCCTACCAGTCCATCGAGTGGCGCGCGGTCTTTCTCATCGCGGCCATGCTGCCAGTGAGCATTGCGATGAACCGGACTGGCGCGGCAGAATATCTGGGTCAACTGCTGGTGAATGGGCTTGCGCCGTGGGGGCCGCTGGCGCTCATGGCGGGATTGTTTGCCGCGACCACGTTGCTGACTCAAATGATGCCGGGGCAGGTGACGGCCGTGGTGCTCGCGCCGATTGCCACACCCCTTAAGGGTGTCCTGGGGATCAGTGCCGCGCAGAAATTCGGGATGAACCCTTACGCGCTGGCCATGGCCGTGGCGCTGGGCACTTCGATGGCGTTCCTCACGCCGCTGGGCCATCCGGTGAATGTGTTAGTGATGGGTACCGGCGGTTACAAGTTCCGCGACTATTTCCAAGTCGGCGCGCCGATGACGGCACTGCTGTTCGTCGTCGTGCTTGTGTTCCTGCCGCTCTTTTGGCCGCTGAGCTAGTCCGCGCAAAGAATCTCCCGCCGGATTGAATCCGGCGGGAGATTCTTCGTCCGTTTCTGTTACTTGCGTTAGGTCGCGCTAGCGGCTCCAGCGAGGGCCAAGGTACTGCGGGGAAGGTTTCAGAGTGGCACATTACGAAAGAGATACGGGCCGCTGGCTTGCCTGTTTCAGATTTGAGATAGATGGAGCTGCGACCCGGCTGAACAACACAACAACTGCCCCCACCACAATGATCGCCGGACTGACGGGCAAATCAAACACAAAAGCCAGTCCCAGGCCAACCATGTTGTCAATGGTTCCGAACAAGGCTCCCCACAGCAAGGCGCCCTTGAGGCTTCTTCCAACCTGGCGCGCGGCGATGGCGGGCAAGATCGTCACAGCGTCCACCAGCAGCGCGCCCGTCACGCGCATCGCCACGGCCACACTCAAGCAGACCAGGACGATGAGGGCATAGTACACCCACCGGGCGGGCACGCCCACGACCTCGGCCAACTCGCGGTCGTACAGCACGACCTGGATTTCCTTGTATAGGATCGTCAGGAACGCGATCAGGGCCAGGGCCATCAACACCACCGTCACAAGGTCTCGATCCGTGAGTGCCAGCACGCTGCCCCAGAAAAGATTGAACGCTTCAATCGCTTGGACATTGCCTTTGTAAAAGATGATGAACGCCACGCCGAGTGTCAGTGTCATCACCAACCCCAGATAACCGCCCGCTGAAATGTCGCCCTGTTCGCTCATGCGGGCGATGGCGGCTCCTGCGATCAGGCTGGCAACCATCGCCGCCAGCGTCACGTCAACACGCAAGAGCAGAGCCACTGCCGCGCCCAGCAAGGCTGCATGCATCACGGCGAAACGCGCCGGAATCATTTCGAGCGTCAGGATCAAGAGGCCCACCGCCGGAAACGTCAGCCCTGTGAGCACGAGCGCCACGAGCGCCCGCTGCATGAATGGCATGGCCAATACTTCAAGCATGATTCGGCATCTCCTCGATTCGGCTGACTCGTCCAGCTTCAAAGAAGCACAAACGGCGACACAGGTGAGCCACATCCATACTGTGCGAGACGATGAGCACCGCGATGCCGCGCTCTCGATTCAACGCTTGCACCTGCCGGGCGAGTTCCAATTGACCGTCGCGATCCAAGTTAGCGGTCGGCTCGTCGAGCAAAAGCATCTGGGGCTGTTGTGCCAGCGCGCGCGCGATGCCCACTCGCTGCGCCTGTCCGCCGGAGAGGTCTTGCACGCGCCGCTCGGCCAAGTGTGTCAGCCCCACGCAGCCCAATGCCTCTTGCACAAACGCCCGATCTTGAGACGTGAGAGAACCTCCCACGCCAGCCAGTCCGTAACGCCCCATCGCAACGGCGTCCCAAACGGTGACGGGAAAACGGCCATTCGGCAGTCGTTGCGGCACATAGCCCAACTGTGGGCGAACCCGGCGGTAGGCCGGACTGGAAAGCGGCGTGTCGAGCACCGACAGTGTCCCGCCATCTATCCGCACGAGTCCCATCGCTGCTTTCAGGAACGTGCTCTTGCCCGCGCCGTTCGGCCCGAACAGTCCAACCATCTCGCCTGATTCAACCGACAACGAGACCTGCTTCAACGCGAGCGTCGCGCCATAGCGCACGACGACCCCTTCGGCGCGCAATGCAAAGCGATTGTTCGGCATCGGGACATTAACCTCGACCGCTCCCTCGCTCACGCTCTCCGGCGCAAGAGCAATAGCGCACCGCCGACGGCGATCACGCCCACCACGACAATGCCGCCCACAAGCAGCCAGTTGACGCCCGCTGGCGCGGGCGATTGACCAGCCACCTTGACCAACGCGCCGACGTTGTGACGGTACACGTCTTCGATGGTGACGGTGCCGTCCTTGCCAGGGAAATTGATGAACTGGACGTATTGGGCCTTGGCGCTTTCGGCGATGGGCTGACCGACGGGGTTGTGATAGTTGTCAATCACGACGACTGCGCCTTTTTGAGCCAGTTCTACGACGACAGCCGGCGAAGGCTCGGCTGGGCCGAACTCGCCCACCACTTCAAAGCCGAGCCACTCGACATATGTACGTTGCATCTGGTGGACGATGACCTTGCGATTCGGGTAAGCTTTTTGCGCATCGGCCCGCATCTGCGCGGCAAAAGTATCAAACTCTTTGGCCCACTTGTCGTATGCCGACTTGGTGCCCAACGCATCGGCGATGAGCGCGGCTTGCTGCTTGACATTGTCCGGGGGATTGTCTGTGTAGACCTTGAGCGCCGTCACCTTTTCGCCGCCCGCCGTCTCGGTCAGCTTTTGAGCAAACTTTTCATAGCCGGCATACACGACCAGCTTTGCGCCGCGCACCTTGTCCAAATCCGAAGGCTTGATCTCGTACTCGGGCGGATGCTTGAGCTCGACCGGCGCGATGACGACGACCTGCCCCGCGCCTGCCGCGCGCGCATACGCGCCCGTCCAGGCCGTCGAAGCAACGACCGTCGCCCCCTGCGCCAGCGTCGCAGCCGGGCCAGCCAACAACACAAACACGACGAGTGACATCCATGTGCGAAACATGAGAGTCTCCTGGTGATCAAGATCGGTGTGCGATGAAACGGCGCAACGCCACAACCGCTTCGTGAGGATTGTCTATGCCAGCCACGGTCTTTTCCAGCGGGCAAGGCCCATCGCCGTTTCGATTCAAGATTATGGGCACCAGCCGGTCAAACTCGAGCGGAATGTCTTGGGCGGCCAAAGCCCATCGCGCGGTTTCACTCGCCAACAGCGCATACACCGACGAGACGCCCATCGTCCGCGCGATCATCGCCGCCGCCTTGCCCACGACGCGATCCGCTAGCGCCGCGCCGTTCGCTTGCGTGCCCAACTGCTCGGCTAGCGCGAACAGATCGGCCACACCCTGACGCTCTCCCGTCCCCAGTACGCGGCCGGCTTTGACCAGCGCCAACACTTGGCCTTGCTCACGCATGATTGTTTTAGCAAGTTCAAGGTCTGGATTCATGTCGCTTTTCCCACCAACAAAAAAAGCCATGCAGCCCGACCGGCTTCAAGCCGGATACGGCCTTCATGGCCTTTCGTGCGAAATGGTCACAGACGTGACCTTTTGTCCCTCAACAAAAAAGGATCGCCGCTCGCGTCGGCCTTCAGGCCCGCGACGACGATCCTCATGATCGCAGTCTATTCCGCCGACTTCATGTCGGCGGCGCAAGTGTACCACTGACCAGTGGAAGCGTCAAGCTTCGAGCGCCCGTTGAATGATTTGGATCGCAACGCCCATCTGCCTGGCGAGTGGCTTGGCTTCGATGCCCACGATTTCAAAGTGCGGCTGGTTGACAGGCAGGAACAACTTGCGTCCACGCGCTCCGGCGACCACCTCGGCAATCGCGGGCGTGATCTCGCCCATCATCGAGTTGGGAATCACCACGCCGATGGGCGCGACGATAAAATCCGCCAGGTTCACTGAAACCCGGATGGCGTTTTCGCCGCTCGCGCCTCGACTGGCGCCGGCTTTCATCATCTTGTCGGTGGCAATCGCGTTCGCGCCCAACGCGATGATTTCGATGTCGAGCGGCAGCTCTTGCCGCAGTTGGGTCACAATCTGCGCCCCGATGCCGCCGCCCATGCCGTCAATGACTGCGATGATCATGGATACTCCTGCGTACGATTTTACCAATAGAAAGAGTGTGCGTCAAGCTAGAGAGGATGCATCGCCACGATCTCGACCCGCGCGGCTTCCAGCAAAGCGCGTGCTCGTACCGCCTGGCCCCACTCGAACTGCAAAGCCATACCGCAGTCACTGGAAAACTCGCGTGGCATCGGGATCAGCTTGACGGCCAAGCCGCTCTTTTGCAGCACCTTTTCCGCGCGCAAGGCTGCCGAGGTCGTGTGAAACAGGACAACGCCGTATTCGTTCATGGGCGGGCAATCTTTCTGACGGCGGCTATCGTCGTGTGAATGTCGTCCATCGTCGTGAACACACTCGCGGCCAGCCGCACCGTGCCTTCCGGGAACGTGCCAATCGTGCGATGCGCGGCGGGCGCGCAGTGCAGCCCCACGCGGCATAGAATGTCGAACTCGTCGTCGAGCCGCAAGCCGACCTCGGACACGCGATGACCAGCAACGGTGATGGACACGGTCGCCGTGCGTTGTGTGGCATCGAGCGGGCCGTGGACGGTTACACCAGGAATCGCTTGCAAACCTTCCACCAGCGCGCGTGTCAACTCTAGCTCGTGCGCGCGGACGGACTCGACGCCGCGATCCTGCACAAAACGAACGCCTGCGCCCAGCCCCGCAATGCCCGTGCCGTTCGGCGTGCCACTTTCAAACTTGTCGGGGCAATCGTCGGGTTGAACCTCGAACTCGGAGCGGCTGCCGGTGCCGCCTCGCATCAATGGCTCGATCTCGTCTACGTTGACGCGGTCACCGATGACAAGTCCTCCTGTGCCCGGTGGGCCATACAATCCTTTGTGTCCGGTGAATGCAAGCAGGTCTATGCCCATCGTCTGCACGTCAATCGGCAGAACGCCGGCCGTCTGCGCCGCATCTACGAGCAGCAGCGCACCGACGCGGTGAGCGATACTGGCGATCTCGGCCACAGGCAAAATTGTGCCTACCACGTTGCTGGCGTGATTGACGACGACCAGCCGCGTGCCGGGCGTGATAGCGCGCTCCGCGTCCGCCAGGTCGAGCGTGCCGCCGCGGGCACACGGGATGATAGTCAACTGGACGCTGGCCTTTTCAAAAGCGCGCAGCGGGCGCATGATGGCGTTGTGCTCGATGCCCGTCGTGACGACATGATCGCCGGGACGCAGCAGGCCATTCAGCGCGATGTTGATTGCGTGCGTGGCGTTCAGCGTAAAAATGACGCGCAAGGGATCAGGCGCGTTGAACAGTTCGGCCATCGCCTCGCGCGCGTCGTACACGATCCGTCCCGCCGCGATGGACAAGCGATGGCCTGAGCGGCCAGGATTGCCGCCCACGCGTTCGAGGAAATCGGTCATGGCATGGATCACTGGCGGCGGCTTGGGCCATGACGTGGCCGCGTTATCCAGGTAAATCATGTCATCACTCCACGACTTGAATTCCCGCGTCTTGTATCACCTCACCGATGAGCCAGCAAGATTGTCCCTCGGCGGCAGAGCGCGCGACGAGGGCCTGGACATTTTCGGGCGGCACGGCTAACAAGAGGCCACCGCTGGTCTCGGGCGTGAACAGAAGCAACTGGATTGCGTCCGAGATGCCCTCGGCAAAGTGGACGCCGCACCCAAAATACTCCTGGTTGCGGTTGGCGCCGCCTGGAAAGAGCCATTGCTCTGCATAGTCTCGCGCGCCGTCCAGGAACGGCAGTTGGCTCAGGTGAAGACGCAATCCCACTCCGCTCAGGTTGGCCATCTCGCTGCTGTGTCCCAACAGGCCAAAGCCGGTGATGTCGGTGGCTGCGTGGACGCCGACCTGCTGTGCCAGTTGGGCGGCGCGCCGGTTGAGCGCCAACATGCTCTCGACCGCGCCGCGCACATGAGCCGCGTCGGCCACGCCGCTCTTGAGCACAGTGGTGATGATGCCCACGCCGAGCGGCTTGGTCAGCGCCAGAACGTCGCCAAGCTGCGCACCCCCTTTGGTCAACACGCGATCCGGATGTACCACGCCAAGCACCGCTAGCCCATACTTGGGTTCCTTGTCGTCAACCGTGTGACCACCGGCCAGGACACCGCCAGCTTCTCTAACCTTTTCCGCACCGCCCCGCAAGATTTCTCCGATGACCGCCGCGTCCATGTCGGCAGGGAATGCCGAGATGTTGAGCGCGAGCAGTACTTCGCCGCCCATCGCGTACACATCGCTCATCGCGTTGGCAGCCGCAATCGCGCCGTATTGATATGGGTCATCCACGACGGGCGTGAAAAAGTCGAGTGTATGGATGACGGCCAACTCGTCGCTCAAGCGATAGACCGCCGCATCGTCGGCTTTGGTCAACCCGACAAGCAGATCAGGATAGTCTTCAGCGCGAAACAAATTTTGTAACGGGCGCAAAACTTGCGCCAGGGCCGCCGGGCCACGCTTGGCCGCTCAACCGGCTGCCGAGGCCATTGCCGTCAGGCGAATGTTCTCATTCGACACGGAGTCATTCCTTCGAGACCGGACAGGTCGTAGGCCACCCACTGGTTGGCACAACCTGTCCGGTCTGCGTTTACTTGGAGATGGTCAGCTTGAACTCGTCACCCGTTTGTTCGACCGCCACTTTATAACCGGCCTTTTCGGCCATGCGCCGGACGTTCTCACGCGAGGTGACTGTTTCTACCAACACCTGAATCGGGAATTGCCCCGCCTCGATGGCTTTCTTGGCCAGGATGACGGGCTGAGGACAAGATAGACCGCGAGCATCTACTGTGTTCATCTTATGCTCTCCCTGTTGATTTTTCACGCATGGTGAAACCGATGAGCAAGCACACGACCAAACCCAGGATCACGGCGACCATTCCCGCCTGTGTCAGGCCGCCCACCTGCACGACGCCTTGCGTCACTGTATCGGCGTTGCCCGCCAGCGTAAAGTTGTGAGCGACCCCCGCGCCCACAATCATCCCCAGGACGAACACGGCGGCGTCTCCGTCGCCTTCGCCCGAGAGGAACAACTGCCGTCCAGGGCAGCCGCCCGCTAGCGCAAATGCCAATCCAGACAGTGTCATGCCCAAGAAATTCCACAGGTGACTGCTGTGCGCGACGGGCTGTCCGCCGAAACCAAACTTGACCTGTCCCAAGATGAGGTTGGTAATGAACGCCACCACCAGCAAAGCGCCGAGGCCGCTGATGAGGTGCGTCTCGCCCATCAGGATCACGTCACGGACCGCGCCCATGGTGCAAAAGCGGGTGCGCTGCGCCAAAAAGCCGATGAGCAATCCCACGCCCAGCGAGATGAGCAGCGGCGCGTGGAGCGAGCCGGGGCCGCTCTTGCTGAAAAAGATCGGGCCGCCTTCGCTAAACACAGGCGCAAAGATGAGCAAGAGCAACAGGCCCACCATGATGAGGGGCATGATCCAGCCGACCGCGGTGTAGGTCTTGTATGAGCGGCCCAGGCTGTAGCCGGCTTTGAGGAACCCAACGCCGATGGCAATGCCGGTCGCCAGACCGAGCAGGCCGAGGATGGCGTTCAAGTCGCCGCCCGACAGGCGCAGCAGCGCGCGCCACGGGCAGCCCAGGAACGCCAGCGCGCCGATCATGGCCAACATGCCCAAGACAAAGCGCACGATGGGCGCAGAGCCAGCGCGCGCCCGAAACTCGCCAAAGACATAGGCCGCGAGCATAGCTCCCAGCACAAAGCCAATGATCTCGGGGCGAATGTATTGGACGACGGCGGCGCGGTGCAGACCGAGTGCGCCTGCAATGTCCCGCTCAAAGCAAGCGACGCAAATCCCCATGTTGGGCGGGTTGCCGAGCTTTTGCAAGAGCGGGGCCAGGAGGCCGATGACGGCTCCGGCCAGGATGATGCCCCAGCGTGAGGCAAAAAAGCGAGTCAAACGTTCAGACATGGTGTATCCCTCCTGCGAGTGGTTTTTCCACGCACCCTGCGATGCTGAGACTCGCGGGGCACGGCGTGGTTAACAACAAAGCCGTCGCCCACATACGCGGGCGGCGGCTCTCGTCGAGAGACACCACGTTGGCTCAGGGTGCGGCGCTGCCGCCGCCCCCCGACGTATGCGTGCTGGCTGATGATCGCCCACTGGCGATCCAGGTCATTTGTCAGGTTTGGCGGTGATGCAACGCGAACACCGTATTACTCCTCAAATGCGCTGGGTGAGTGAGATACCCTTGCGACAATCTGCGTGCGAGTATATCACAGCGATTGTGAAATGCAAAATGAGATGTCAAGCGTGCTCAGGGGCTTCCAGACTTGCCAGACTTTGCCCACCAGGGCCGGCCCCGGCTTGAGCGTCACCTGCCCAGGCTGCCAGCCGGATGGCGTCACCTCGCCCGTCGCGCGGACGTGCTGGAACGCTTTGACCTGCTGATAGTCGAGATTTCTACTCGTAGGCCAGCACGTCGCGCACAGTGAGGCGCGAAGCGTTCCGCGCGGGCAAAAAGCTGGCCAGCGCGGACAAAATCACCACGACGGCGAGCCACAGCCAGACGCCCTGCAAGGAGAACGTGTGCGCCAGAGGCCATTGCAAGAGCGCCACACCCAAAGCATCGCTGAGCCAGTTGCTCAAGAGAGTGGCGCACAGGCTCCCCAACAGCCAACTGATCAGGCCGATCAGAATGCCCTCGACGATAAAGATCCACGCCACCGCGCCGTCCGATGCGCCAATCGCGCGCATCACGCCGATCTCGCGCGTGCGCTCCAGCACATTGATGGAGAGCGTCCCCATCAGCCCCAGCCCGCCGACGACGGCCAGCAGCAGCGCCATCGCCAGCGCCAGGACCACAATCGCCGCAAAGGACATCTCCGCCTCTTGCATTTCTTCCCGCATCATCACCACAGAACTGACGCGCGACCCGGACGCTTTGAAATGCGCTTCCAACGCCGCTGCCGCCTGCATCTGGGACACTGCATCATGCCGCTCCGTGACGACGATCAAGCTGGACGATTCGCCCACGTCTTGGGTGATGCGGGCAATGTCGTCATAGCTGGCAAAGACCTGCGAGATAAACGGCAGCCCTAACGTCACGCCCACGATGCGGAACGTCACCTTGCGCCCGTCCACCTTGAGCAAGACCTCATCGCCCAGCTTGAGGTCAGGCTCATTTTTGAGCGTGGCGGTGCTGACGACCAGCGCGCGTTCGTCACGCTCGGCGGGCAGCAGCCAGCGGCCCTCGGTCATGGCGGGTAACACCAAATCGTATTGGACGGGCGGCGCAAACAAGTAAATGTTTTCGCTCTCGCTCCCGTCCGCCCGGACGCGGCGCACCGGCAGGCTGAACCAACTCTTGGCGAGCGCGACGCCGTCCACCTCCAGCGCCTTGCGTTCCAACTGCTCGACGCGTTGAGGGCGGCCCAGGTTCACCATCAGGTCAACCTGGTAGATTTCCAGCATGTCATCCAATGTCTGAGAGAGCGAGGCGCGCAGGCTAAAGACGCCGCAAAAGATCGCGCCCGCCAACGTCAGCGTGATGAGTGTGAGCGCCAGCCGTCCCTTGCGCCGGAACGTGTTGCGCAGCGAAAGCATCAGCGGGCGAGACAGAATGCGCAGCGCCAGCTTTGAGCGGGTTGTCAACAGTCGGTCAATCCACCCTGTCCCGTATTCATCTTTGCTCATGCCATAGTTGCTGATGGCGTCCGCCGCCGTAACGCGCAGCACGCTCAAGACCGGATAGAGCGCCGCCAGCACGGGCACGATCACGCCAATGATGACCTGTAACGCCATTGCTTGCGGTGGTACATAAAAGCGAGTGAGGTCAAAGTTGAAATATCCTGCCATCAAGCCGCTGAGCGCGCGTGCGCCCACAATGCCCAGGGGCATTGCCAGCGCCAACGCCAGCACGCCATATACCAGCGCCAGCACCAGGTACATGAACACAATCTGGCGGCCGCGCGCGCCCACTGCCTTCATGATGCCGATCTGCCGAATTTGCTGCGTCACCAGCGCCGAGACCGTGTTGACGATCAGGAACACACTCAGAAACAGCGACAGAAGCCCCAGCGCGCCCAGCAGCAGCAAGATGGCCTGCAAGAGATCGTTGAGTGGAAGCTGGCCTGGCTCGGCCGTCATGCTCAAGGGAATCTTGTAACCGCTTTTTTCCAGCTTGTCCTTGACCTGGCCGATGACGCGCAGCGCCTCGGCTTTGTTCTGCGCATTGCGCGCAATGATGTGCAGTTCGTTCAATCCGCGCGGCTGGCCCAGCCATTCGAGCGTGTCGAACAAGATGTAGCCATACGCCGTCCCATCAATGGGCGAGGGCAACTGCGCCAGGTCATGAACCGTCCCCGCGATGCGCAACTCGCGCACCTTGTGCTCGGAAAGCTCGATCAACACCGTGTCCCCTACTTGCGCGCCGATCAACTCCAGGCCCGAACGCTCGATCAGGATCTCGCGCTTGGGCGGCGGCCAGGCCCCAGCCTGTGGCTGAATCTTGTTGACGCGCATCTGAGAATAGTCAGGGACGGCGAACAATTGCAGATCGCGCCAGCGTGAAGCAGTATCTTGGCCGACCGCGCGGCCGCCGTTCCGCTTGACCTGGCAGCGCACCGAAAGGTGCGTCCGGGCGTCCGCCTCTTGCACGCCGCTCATCTGGCGCACCGAGCGGACCAGGTCCTCGTCAAACGTCTGGGCCGTGCGGATCACGCCGCTGGATGGCGCAATCGCCGCGTACCCTTCGGCCAAGTCCTGAGACAAGATAACGCGCGCGTTGACGATCGTGCCGATGGCGAACAGCCCCACCGCAATCGAAAGCACGATCAACACCGTGCGCGTCTTGTTGCTCTGCAAATCGTTCAAGACCTTGTACCAACGAACACCCAACATGATTCGCCTCATTTGTAATGCATGAAACGTGACAAGTGAAACGTGATGCGCAAGCTCTCCCGCTTTACGTTTCACGTTTTACGCTTCACGGCTTGCGATTTCGCCGTCCGAAAGCAGAATGGTGCGCTTGGCCCGCTTGACCAGGTCCTTGTCGTGCGTCACCATGAGCAGCGTCTTGCCGCGCGCCACCAGTTCCTCAAACACGCCCATCACCTCGTCGGCCGTGGCCGAGTCCAGGCTGCCGGTCGGCTCGTCGGCCAACAACAGCGGCGGATCGCACGCCAGCGCGCGGGCGATGGCGATGCGCTGCTGCTGCCCGCCGGACATGGCCGAAGGCAGCTTGCGCGCGTGCTGGGCGATCCCCACCTGCTCCAACAAGTGCAGCGCCCGCTCCTTTTGCTCCCGCGCGGGGTAGCGCCCTGTAAAATCCATCGGCAGCATGACGTTTTGCGCCACCGTCAGCGTGGGCAACAATTGAAAGAACTGGAACACGACGCCCACGTTGTGGCCGCGCCACGCGGCGCGGTTATCTTCGTTCAGCACGTGGACTGCCGTGCCGGCCACGCGAATCTCGCCCGATGTTGGCCGGTCAATGCCCGAGATCAGGTTGACGAGCGTCGTCTTGCCAGCGCCGGATTTGCCCAGCACCGCGACAAACTCGCCCGCGTTCACGCGCAGGTCAATGCCCTTGAGTGCGGTCACGACATTAGCTTTGCCGTTGTACTTTTTCACGACTTGATGCAGTTCGATGATCGGCTCTTGAATTTGAGACACCATTCTCACCACCAAGCCACCAAGCCACCGAGGCCACAGAGGAACACCAACTTGGTGTCCTTTGTGCCTTCGTGTCTTGGTGGTGAATCAGCGGTTTGTCTTCTCGTCCACGATTTTCCCATCGGCCATGACGACGGTGCGGCGGGCGCGCTGCGCCAGGTCGTTGTCGTGCGTCACCATCAGGATCGTCTTCCCGCTGTCCACCAGTTGCTCAAACAGCCGCCACACTGCGTCGGCGGTTTTCGAGTCCAGGTTGCCTGTCGGTTCGTCCGCGGCCAACAGTGGCGGGTCGCAGGCCAGCGCGCGGGCGATGGCGATGCTCTGCTGCTGCCCGCCGGAAAGCGACAGCGGCAGCTTGTGTGCATGCTCGGCCATGTCCACCTGTTCCAGCAGGCGCAGCGCGCGTTCGTAACGCTCGGCGGGCGCATATCGCTTGCCAAAATCCATCGGCAACATCACATTCTCCACCGCCGTCAGTGTAGGCAGCAGTTGAAAGAACTGGAACACGACGCCGATGGTGCGCCCGCGCCACACGGCGGTCTGTCCCTCGTTGAGCCTGTTCACTGCCGTGCCGCCTACAATCACGTCGCCGTCGGTGGGCCGGTCAATGCCCGTGATCATGTTAACCAACGTGGATTTACCGCAGCCCGATTTGCCGACGATGGTGACAAACTCGCCCGCGTTGACTTGCAGGTCAATGCCTTTGAGCGCCGTGAATTTGCCAGCGGCACTTGCAAAAGTTTTGACCACGCCACGCAACTCAATTAAAGGGTGGTTGCCATTTCCACCGTGACCGGTGGATGTTGGATTGGTATTACGCTTAAAGCTAAATCCGAGCATGGTCGTCCTCAAGACCTGGCGAGTTCGCACGAAAGGAAATCGGGGGTACCGCCGGCGATGGGATACGTCCGGTTACACTCGCTGCAGTAGAGTGCGTTGTCGCCTGAGCGAAGTGAACGCTTGCATTTTGGGCAAGCAAAGCCGACTGGTTTTGTAGGTGTGGTTGTGGTCATGTAATTGTTCCTCGTTGGAATGGAATCTTCTATTAGGGAGTCGACATAGCGAGCAGGTTCGACAAGACTCAAAATGTTCTCTCCACGAGATATTCACATGAGCTCAGCCGTTGTTGGGCCGCAATGGAACAGTAACCACCTTGGCTGACAAGGACAAGCGTTTTCGGCCCTCCACTTATCCCTATCCCTTTTTTGTATCAAAAATCGGGCCCAGGTTTTTGCGGTACTGATCAAAGGCCGATTTACCTTGTGACGTAAGACGATATTCGGTATGCGGGATTTTTCCCCGAAAGGTTTTGTCTACCCGAAGATAGCCAGCTTCTTCGAGCCGCGATAAATGCACGGATAAATTTCCTTTGGTCAGGCGGCTTTCCTTGAGAAGGAAAAGGAAATCCGCAGATTCCACCGACGAGAGTAGAGCAATAAGTAACAAGCGCGCCGGCTCATGAATCACTCGATCCAAATCGGAGAGGTTGTGCAGCGAACCGGTCATGCTTCCTCCCTATATGGAACCGGGTTTTCCTTGCGATAGCGCAGGAACGTCACCACTCCCGAGACGGCAAAAACTATGCCGGAGACCAAGGTCAATAAACCGATACTGATAAATGTCCGGTTGATGGTTTCTGCCATGGAAGCTCGCACAACTTCCGGCAGTGCAGCCAAGGAATTGGATTGAAGTGCTTCTACTGGAAAGTTCGGCAATCCAATTACAAGCTGCCAGACGCCAATAATAATCCCGGCTAGTAGGATCAAGGCTCCCATCAGCCGAAAACGGCGCAGTCCCATCCATTCGCCCGAAAGGACGCAAAGAACCGCCCACACTAAACCTAACCCTGCCGGAAACCATACGGGCATGGAGAATAAAACACCCCGCACCGAAGGCAGGAGGATGAACGCCGCAACCAATCCCAGCACCGGCAGGATTAGGATCAGGATGGCTTTCCCGATAAAGGTCAACATTTGCGTCACCGTCACCCATTTTTCTCTGACAAACCCAGTTCGCGGGTAGGTAAACTGGTTCTTTAACCACCATAAAACCAAGATGGCTGCAATAATGCCGATCGCCTTCACGATCGAAATATCGCTGGCGACGGAAACAAACTGGGCAAGAAACGAATGCTGCGGTGCAATTCCGCGCAGCAGAAGAATTCCCCCCAGGAGGATGAACAATCCTCCTGCGATCATTTCGGTAAAACCATCCACAAACCAATATCCACGGCCACGCTTCATGGCTGTATCAATTTGTCCATCCATTTTGCCTCCCGCTGTTTATAAACTAGTTTGTATCATAAACTTGTCTGTCATTATACCACCTAAAATCAGGATGTCAAGATGCATTTGTCAAGGCCGTACACAACAAACGCGCTCGCAAACTTGCGAGCGCGTGAGAGTTCAAGCGAGTTCAGATATCAGGGTTTCCAGATTTGCCAGACCTTGCCCACAAGCGCCGGGCCAGGCTTGAGCGTCACCTGCCCAGGCTGCCAGCCGGACGGCGTCACTTCGCCGGTCGCGCGGACGTGCTGGAACGCCTTGACCTGGCGGATCAACTCGTCAGGGTTGCGGCCCACTTCAGGCGTGAGGGCTTCCATCGCGCGGATGACGAAATCGGGATCAATGATGAATCGCCCGCGAATGTCCACGCCGGCGTCCTCGTCGTACACGCCATAGACCGTGCCGATCTTGCCCCCGCCATCGGACAGCATGGGGAACGGCACCCCGCCTTGTACCATCTTGGACAGTTCTTCGCTTTGCCAGATCATGTGGACAAAGCGGCTATCGGTGCTCATCGCCAACACTTCGGTGTCGAGCTTTTTGAATTCCTCGTAGCGGGCGGCGACCGCCGCCAGCTCCGTCGGTCAGACGAACGTGAAATCGCCTGGATAGAAGCACAAGACGATCCACTTGCCTTTGTAATCCGAGAGCTTGATGGGTTTGAAGCCTTCGCCCACAAAGGCGTTGGCTTCAAAATCGGGAGCCGGTTTGCCGACGCGCGCTAACATTTTGGTCACCTCCTGTGTGGGTGCCCCGCCAGGGGCAATGGGGGCCGCGGGAAGGATTGGCCCCTTGGCCGGTTTGACGCAACCATCTTTCATTTCTGGCATTCTAACCTCCTTTGCTGAATGGTAGATGGTATTTCATTCGCGAGTATTTTACTCGCGATGGGACCACGAATCAAATTGCCTTACTCGTGTTTCTTGACCGGAATGGCCTGGACAAACGCCTTGACCATTTCTGGAACCTCGGCCAACTCGACGGCCTCAACCTGGCCCCCGTCGCACAACGCGGCCACGGTTGGATCAATTGGCAACTGGGCCAGAAGTGGCGCACCAGCCGTGAGCACGACCTCGTGGCAGTGGCTGGGGCCAAAGATCTCGTGACGCTTGCCCGTGTCCGGGCAGACGAAATACGCCATGTTCTCGACCACGCCGACGATGGGCACGTTGACCATCTGCGCCATGTGGACGGCCTTGCGCACGATCATCGAGGCGAGGCTCTGCGGCGTCGTGACCATGACGATGCCGTTCACCGGCAGCGATTGCAGCGTCGTCAGCGCGGCATCAGCGGTGCCGGGCGGCAAGTCCACCAGCAAATAGTCCAGCTTGTCCCAAAACACGTCGCCCCACAACTGCGTGATCGCGCGGCCAATCAACGGCCCGCGCCAGATGATGGGCTGATCGTCGTATTCGAGCAGCAGGTTGAAGGACATGACCTTGATGCCGAGTTGGGTCTGCAAGGGCCACAGCCCCATCGGCCCACTCTTGACCGGCCCATGCAGGCCAAACAACTTGGGGATGCTTGGCCCCGTGATGTCGGCGTCGAGCACGCCGACGCGCAAGCCTTGCCGCGCCAACGCCGTCGCCAGCAGCGCGGTGACGAGCGACTTGCCCACGCCGCCCTTGCCACTCATCACGGCCACCACGCGGTCAATCTTGTTGAACTGGACCGCCGCTCCTTCGGTCGGCTCGCCAAAGATGGCCTTGCGTTCCTCGTCGGTCATCGCCGTCAGGGTGACGTTGACTTGGGTCACGCCCGGCATCGCACCAACGACCTTGTGTACGTCGGCCTCGATTTGATCTTTGAGTGGGCAGTTGGGCACGGTCAGCGCGAGGGTGATGCTCACCACGCCATCGCCGATTTGCACGTCGCGCACCATGTTCAAATCCGTCAGGCTGCGGTGCAGTTCCGGGTCTTGAATGTGAGCCAACATGTTCAGTACTTGCTCTCTAGATACCATGTTTTTCTCCGTGAAATAGATTTGAGATAGCGCGTTTGCCGGGCGCAACGCTCAACCACAGTAGCGCCGTCATCACAATAGCTGAGGTCAGGCACCAGGCGCACGTCGCGCCGATAACAAACGGTTCCAGAAAAGTCAGGTAAATCGAAAACAGCGTCCCGAACAGCGTCATCGCCAAAAGCGAAAGTGATGCCAGGTCCGCCCATTTCCCGCGTCTGAACTGCGCGACGTTCCACGCGATCAGGATCGCCACATAACCCACCACGCCCAGCACGCCGATGGGGAGCAGGCCGAACAGCCGGGCGTATTCGCTCTGCTGGACGGTGTTGCAGTCGCCCACCGGCCCGCACACAGCGGCGACTTGTTGTGTCTCCACGTAAGCCAGGTAACCTGCTACGCCCAGGCCGAACAAAGACAACGCAGGAATCAACCTTCCCACAAGCTCAGAGCTTGGGCCAAGTTTCCGCCAGGCAAAGGCCGTGTATCCCACGACAAACACCATCCCGATCAACACGACAATAGCCAGCGCGTTGCCCAATGGGTCACGCGCCAGTTTCTCTTGCAAGCCAAAAGGGCGGTCGTCGGTCACGATCAAGCCGGGTGTGGCAGTTGGCGCAGGCGTCGCCATCGCAGCGGGCGCGGTAGCCGGAGCCGGCGTAGCACTCGACCCAGGCTGCGCCAGCGTGGCTGTGACAGTAGGTCGTGCCGATGTTGCCGTTGACGTCGGCTGTGCGGCTGCGAGTGCCTCTGCCAGGCCAGGAATATCCGGCCAACCCACGCCGCCTTGCGCCAAGTGTTTTTCGATCAGGCCGGGGAGCTGCTCCGGGATATCCAACGACCCGACGAGGACCACGTCGCCGACAATGAGCATGGGCACACCCTGTTGCTCTGGGGAAATCTTGAAGCGCTGGGTGGTGGCCTGGTACAGCGCCTGCCCGTCTTGCTGCGCCATGTTGACGCCGATAATCTGCAGCCGCTCGCCGTATTTCTCGAACAACGGCGGCAGGTCTTCCGTGATCACTTTTTGGCAGTGTCCGCACGAGGGCGAATAGAACAGCACCGCACGCACGACCGCGCCTTGGGCCTGTGCACGCAGAACACTGCCCAGCAGCAGGGCGAGAACGCATCCTAGGGAAAGCACAACCCATGACCGATGTTGCAACATCGTCACTCCTTGCTGCGAGTCTCATACCAGCCCACGCGCACGTTTTCCCGCGCATCGAAATCCGGCACGTAGGGCTTGATGTCGAGCAGCGGCGTGCCATCCAGCATGTCCACGCCCTCGATCTCTAACACGTTGCTATGCCGTGCGATCAAGCGCACGATGGACAGCCCGATGGGATTCGGGCGGCACGGGTAGCGCGTGGCAAATAGCCCGTGCAGCGCGTCGTCGAGGAACGGCTTGACTCGCAACGTATAGCCTGACGAGCAATGGAACACGTACAGCAAGATGACGTGCGAAAGGCCCTCGACATCTTGCAAGCCTTCGGCAAATTCAGGGTACACCTCAACTTGACCGACGGCTTGCGAGCGCGTCGGCTGGATGGGCGTCTGTTTTTTGTCAGTGAACGGCGAATGGATCACTCCAATGGGCCTCATCGTGAATTCCACGCTCAATCCTCACCCCCTGTTCTGTTTTGGTTGTCGCAGCGTCAACAGCTGCACGCCTTCGACTTGCTGAAACGTCGCGCCTTGACCGACCGTACGCATCACGGCTACCTCGTCCACGACGCGCGCGCCAGAGATGATGGTTGCGCCGTGCTCGAACAGCACGGGCGAAAGCGGGGTGCTTGGCCCCAAGATCATCACCAGCGCGTCTGGACGGCAAAAGGCCAGCAATCCATCCAGCGTGTGATTGATCAGCGCCGTGCCCGTGATCGCCACCACATCGGCCTGCGGGATCACGTCGGCGGCGGATTCGGCAGAGTACTCGCCCTCCGATGGGCGCTGCTCGATCACCCACAACTGGCCGACCTTTTCTCGCAGCTTGGGGATGAACGGGAAATGTCCCACGAGCGCCACGTTCTTGCCGCGCCCGCGCTCGGCCAGCACCTCGGCGGCATTGATCTCGATGGCGTTGTGTTCGTCCACATCCAGCAGCGAGTTGATGGCCGCCACGCCGAGGCTGGCTTCGAGTGGATTATGCGAACGCACGTACTCGGCCAACTCTCGCGCACTCTTGAGGTGCAGACGGCCCACGTCGCGCACCGGCTCGTGAGCGTGCGGCTTGTCGCCCGTGATTGTCGAGGCCAGGCCGCAGTGGCGGCTGCATACTACCGTCCAGTGCGCGCCCACCAGCACCGAACGCACGGCGACGTCATCGGGCAGGCGGGCTAACAAATCATCCAGAAGGTTCATCATAGCTCCTTTAGCTTTTTCGGCGATTCAGCCATCTTGACGCGAGCAGCACTGCCGCGGCAGCCGCCAACATACCCAGCCCGATTTCCACCTCGCGCCAGTTCAGCGGTATCTCGGCGCTGCCATCCGGCATACGCGGTGTTTCCGGGTCGAAATAAGCGTACAGGCGATCCATGGCCGGGGTGGGCACTCGAGTCTGGTGCTTGAGGGCCATGAACTCGTCGGCCAAGTGTTTGATCTCGTCCTGGGCGGCATCGGCATGTTCGAACAGGGCCACCCGCACACGAGGATCCACCAGAAGCCGCTGCAAGCCCCAAACCATGATCGGTTCGGGAATCCAGCCGAACCGGCTGATCTGGCTGGGGACAATCGGAATACCCAACGCCCGCAGCACGGCAAAACCCTCGCGGATAGCGCGTACCGCCAGGACGATCAGATCGCGGGTGCGCGCCATGCGCAGATTGTCCCGTCCGGCCGCCCGCATGGCCGGGGCCAGCGAAGGCATCAGCAGGGCCACGTGTGTCTTGAGCCAGGCGTCCATATCGGTGCGCAGCTCGGCGTCAAAGCCGTTCATGTTGGCCAGGATGCGCCCCACCTGTTGCAACCGGGACGTGATGCGGCCATCTACTTCGCCGATGGGGATCAGGACCTTTTTGCCGGGCTTGGCGCCCACCAGGTAGTGAACCACGTGCCCCCGGCGGTAACCGGCCGCCATCGGGAAGCCCATCAGCACGCGCTCTTGTCCCAGGGCTTTGACCAGTTCATCCGGCCCGGCTGCATTGTTCATGAGAAAGAGAACGTTTGGAGTATGGCGGTTGGCCGCCAGGGTAGGCAAGATTTCCAACGCCCGGTTCTTGCGCATGATGACGAGCACCAGGTCGTAAGTGTCTTGGGGATCAAGACGCTCGACGGTGTGGGGACGCGCCACGGTCTCCTGACCAGTCTGGGTATCCACCAGGACAATGCCGTGCTCCCGCAAATCCGCCAGGCGCTGCCCGCGCGCCAGCACAGCGACCTCGTGACCGGCCTCGTGCAGCCTGGCGGCGAACACGCTGCCCAACGGCCCTGCGCCGTAGACTAGAATCTTCATGCCTGACCTCCTGAAGCGAGTTTCAACTTTTCACTGAGGCGACGACAATGCAATGGGTTCCATTGACACGTCCATGCAGCGTCCCATCTTCCGCAGTCATATAAAGCCTTTCCAACTCGGGCGGAGTGTAATGGGCGACGATCTCGAAACCTCGCTCCGATAAGAACGGCTCGATTTCTCCGTCTTCCAGCCCAAAGGTCCAACCCTCGCCGGCTCTGGATACCGTCTCGAAAATTCCCTGTTCCCCGTAATAGCGGTTCTCTCGCCGCAGCACTGAGGCGTAGATGTAATCAAAGGCCACTCGACTTCCGGGGGCAGCGCGGCCGCGGATGAAATTCAGCGTGCCGTCTACCGCTTGAGCCGAGAGGTACATCGTGACACCCTCCCAGAGGAACAGACTTTTCTGCCCTTCCTGGTAACCGGCTTTTGACAACACCTCAAAGAGGTCTTGCTTGTCAAAATCAATGGGGGCGAAGACCAGTTCTTGGGGCAGCGGGATCTTTTTCTTGCGCAGAATTTCGATCTTGGGTTGTTGCGTGGTCGCGACGTCCAACTCGAACACCTTCGTTCCCCGGTTCTGGTCGGCAAAGCGCAGGGCGCGTGTGTCAAAGCCAGCGCCCAGCAAGACGATCTGCGCGAAACGGGTTTCCAGTGCATCCACAAAGATCGCATCCATCACTTTCGTCCGGGCCAGGACATACTCGTATATTCCGGGGGGAAACATTTTGCGCATGAGGAATTTTCGCAAAGGGGCAAAATTGAGCGATAGCTTGGCCAGGGGTGGAAACATGACCTCTGCCATATAGTCCGGTCCCCGAAAACGCGGGGCTTTTTCTCGCGTGGCGCAGCCGCGCGAAAAACAGTTATACGCCGCTGTTCGCGAGGACTTGGTTTCAATTCTTCGTTTCGACATTGCCTGTTCTCCCGCTACTCTCACCTATGCGCGCAGATAGACGCCGATTTTTGTTGTTGGCTATTGTTCTCGTTGCCTTTGCCGGACGACAAGTGATGTTCATCGGGCAACCTGGCCGCGAAACATCGTGCAGGTAAAGAAAGCATAATAATCTGGGTGATTCACAATAAACTCGGGTGATTCTGGCCGGCAAAGACGCCGATACTCTGCCCGGTCCTCCGGTGTCAGTTCTGACTCCGCGCCCGGCCAGCGCATCTCAAAGAGAGCTGTCAAAGCCTGGCGGAGATCGTCGCTCAGCGGAGTATAGGCGTCGCCGGCAAAGGTGCGGGCTTTAGCTTCCTTCAAGCCTGCCTCACGGAACCAACCCAGGGCGCGCAAAAAGTGCAATCCGGGCTGTTTCCCTTTGACAAAAGGCGCAATGCCCGCAGAGGTCGCCTCAAGGCGCGCTTCCAACGCAGGGTAACCTGGCAAGAGTGTTTCAGACGACCAGGCCAAGATAGCCACGCTGCCGCCGGGCCTCACCACCCGCACGAGTTCCTTTACCAGTGGCAGAGGTTCCAGCGGAGCGTATCCCACGCAATTCGAGCTCCAGGCCCAATCAAAGGCATTGTCATCAAAGGGAAGTTTGCGCACGTCTCCTGCCTGAAAGGATATCTGCTCCGACAAGCCAAGTTTGTGTACAGTTGCCTCCGCATGCAAGAGAAACTCGGGGGATATATCAAGGCCGGTGACATGCCCAGTGGGTCCCACTGCCTCTGCCAGCAGCCCCGCTTGAAGACCAATACCGCAGCCTGCATCCAGTCCCCGACTCCCCAAGGGAAGTTGTAGCGCCTGGATCGCGGCTCGAACGGTTGGCTCTGTTAAGGAATTGGATATCGCCAGCTTGTGTATGTAGGTATCGGCGTCGGTCATTATCTGTTTTTCACTTTCTGCGTTGCACCGATGGAATTCGAGACGTCCATGCTCACTGCCGAGGGCCATCGCGCAAACAACGATAGTAGGAATGGCTGGTGTACAAGGCGGCCACCGGGTTGTGGCCAGTGACGCGGTCCTTGGCTACCAGCACCGTGACCGGAGCGACCGAATGTTTGAAAAAGAGGCTATCGTGCCCCACGCACAGCCCGACCACGATGTTCAACTCGGTCCCCGCTTCGTTCAGGAGTTCGGCCTGGCCGACTGGGTTGCACAGCGCCTCGAATTGCCCTGGGCGGACCTTTTCGTCGTCAGCCAATCCAATCTCTTCTTTGGGGATCGAGCCGACCTTGCAACAGATGCTGCTGACCTGAAAGCCATTCGCTTCGAGAATCTCTTGCAGCAGGTTAGCTTCACGAATCAAGCCGATGCAGGTCGCAATGCCCAACCGAGAGGCGCCGATCCGCCACGCAAATTCCATCACCTCCTGCACACGGGGCCAGCGGCAGTATCCTGCCGCCTCCACCCGAGCCGCAGACAAGGCCAATTTCTGTGCCTCGAAATCCGCATGATAGATTTGTCGTGCATCGGTCAGAACGTCAAGCTCTTGCAATGCCGGACAGAAAGCCGGCGGGGTTTTGGTCCCGGGTGCTTCACGACATGCCTGTACCCGGCAAATCGAACACTTGAGCTCCATTTTGTCTCCTGTATCCACCACCTCTGGCCTTACGCGCACTCTTTTGCAGGAGCGCCCTCCGGGCGCAACAAGCGCGCCGAAAAGACGCTCCTGTGCAAGCAGGAAGGGGATTGTTATTCGGGAAATGTCTTATTCCATACGGCAATCACCCTTGCCCATGATGGTGATCTCTAGTCCATTCATCGTCTTGATCGTTTCGTGCACCGGGCACAGGTCCGCCACCCGCTCAATCGCCTCGACGCGCGCGCCGCAGTCGCCCTGGGGCAATTTGACCGTTGCTTTGAGATCCACCAGCCGCGTCGGCTCGGACGCTTTCTCATAGCTCATTTCCACTGTCATGCCTGTATTATCAATCCCGTTCTTTTCGCAATAGTGGGCCACGAATGCGCCGATACAACTGCCCAGCGAGGCCACAAACAACTGCGGCGGGATGGGGCCGCGATCCTCTCCTCCCATGTCTGCAGGCACGTCAATGGTGAGGACGTGATTGCCGATCTTGGACTCGAACAGCATGTCCCCCTTGTAGTACGTCACGATCTTGGCCATTTTGATCCCCTTTCGATTTTGTTTTTGGATTGTAGCTGCCGATGGTCTTCGGCAGGATATCAAAAGACCGTCAGCTCCGAGTGTCGGAGCGCTTCTTCACAAATCGGCCCCTGTGCGAGAAATCCCAGCGCATAACCGCTGCCTCGCACGGCTAATAGCCGATCACCCGCTTGCGCTTCCACCTCTGGCGGCAGAACAACCCGGCCATTCTTGCCCATCCGTCCCTGAGCCAGCACGCGCTGTTTCAGCAGGGGCGGAAACTTGGCCACTCGACCAATACCGAACCCGCCCGAGCGTTGGCTGCCGCGCGTAAAAACGATCTCTCCCCCAGCCTGAAAGCCATACTCACGATATGCTTCCGGTGGGATGGCGATCTTTTTTCTAGGCTGGACGACGACCCATCCAAAGACCCATTTGCCACGCTTTTCTAATTGAGGCATTTGTCAAACTCCTTCGCGCCCGTTATATCCATCGCCGGGTCTTGAGCTTGTACGCCTGCCATTCTCCGCCGAACCTGGCTTCTAACATTCGCTCTTCGACCTTGATGAAAATCTGATCCATCAGGATCGCAAAGATGAGGATGACGACACAGGGCGACAGCGACCCCAGCAGGATGGCAACGCCGATGAGAATCAGCACAAATCCGAGGTACATGGGATGGCGGCTGATTCGGTACGCCCCACTCGTCACCAAGGCCGTTGACTCTTCAAAAGGTTTGACGGTTGTGTCGGCCTTGTGTAAGACGCTATCTGCGAAAATGTTGATAGCGATCCCAAGAGCCAGTGGAATGATGCCGATAACATTCCACGGCAAGGGGATGATGGCCATCACCGGAAACAGAAAATGGAGCACGACCATCACCACGATGGAAACCAACAAATACGTTGGCGGCAATACCCGCTTGCTTTTCATGATTTCCTCCTTAAAGCTCTGTCCCATGTCAATGACAATTCACCAATGCGGCAGAAAGCGCCCCGTGCGCCGCATGTAGGCGCGATACTCGTCGCCAAACTGCTCGATCATCATCGTCTCTTCCTTGCCAATCCGCGCATACAACACCAGAATTGCGGCCACAACCAGAACCACGATCAGCCAACTCGCCGAGACAAGCGCCTGCCCCACAAAGAAACTGAAAAGCGCCGTGTACATGGGATGCCTGACCCGGCGATAAGGCCCCTCGGCAATCAGAGTGTGATTTTGCTTCAATTGAAGATTGGTGGACCATTGTCTCCCCAGGGTCTGATGAACCCAGATGAGCAAAGGCAGGCTGATTACACCCAGTCCCACTCCAATCCATCGAGACCAAGCCGGAAAAGGAGCCGCAAACAGGTTTAGCCAGGGTGGGTTGATGGCGAACACGATCGCGACGGCAACCATGTAGAGAAACAGAACGAACCGAAACACGATGCTCCACATCCCTTCGCGTTCAACGGCTTGCTTTGTTACCGCCCCACTGCTTTGCCCTGCTCGCCGCTGCTTCCAGCCATAGTATC
>CAYHAR010000031.1:0-24373 GCA_964354595.1 uncultured Anaerolineae bacterium
CGGGCTGCCGCTTTCATACGCGCTGCTCGTACGTCATGGACATTTGCCGCACGGAAAAACCGCCGGCTTGTAGAGTGGATGACGATCACGAAGTGGCCTGCTTTCTCTATCAGGATAAAGGGAAGGGAGTGATCAAGACAGGTTGAGACACACCCAATGTCATTCTGAGCGACTCCACCAGTAGGCAGGGAGCGAGGAACACTTACCTGCGTTGCGCCCAGCGAAGCCGTGTATGCAGGTGTCTCTGTTCACACAGGAGAGATCCTTCGCTTCGCTCAAGATGACAGATTGGATCATCAACAAGGACGCCAATACACTATGACCGATATTTTGACTGCCACCGATTTAAAAAAGTATTTTGTCATCGGCCACACCGGCTGGCCGAAACGTGAGCCTATCACCGTCAAGGCGGTAGACGGCATTTCCTTTACGATGCACGAGGGAGAGACTTTGGGCCTGGTCGGCGAATCCGGCTCTGGCAAGAGCACCGTCGCCTACACCACCATCGGCATGTACCGGCCCACCTCAGGCAGCCTCCAGTTCCGGGGCCAAGAGTTATTTCAGGCCAACGGAAAGCGGCCGCAGCACCTCAGAAAAGCCATACAAATCGTCTTTCAGGATCCAGGGTCTTCTCTGAACCCCAGACGTAACATCAAAGAGATCCTCGATCTACCGCTTCGGATTCATCAGCCCGGCAAGAACAGATTGGAGCAGATCGTCCACCTGCTCGAGATCGTTGACATGCCGCCCGAGTACATGTACAAATATCCCCACATGCTCAGCGGCGGCGAAAAGCAAATCGTCGCGGTTGCAAGGGCGTTAGCTACCAATCCTTCCCTGGTCATTCTGGACGAGCCGACCTCTGCGCTGGATGTGTCCGTCCAGGCCAAGACCATCAACTTGCTCTTGCGGCTGCAACGCGAGTTCAACTTGTCCTATCTGTTCATCACGCACGATCTGAGCCTGATGCGGAATGTGGCCTCGCGCGTGGCGATCATGTACCTGGGCAAAATCTGCGAAGTGGCCGAGACCGCCGACTTTTTCCAAAATCCGCTGCACCCTTACACGCAGATGCTTCTCTCGTCCATCCCGGTGGTTTCGGAAGCGGAAGAAGAACTCAAGCCCAAAAAAGTCATCTCCACGGGCGAGATTCCCAGCCCGGTCAACATTCCCAGCGGGTGCAGTTTCAACACACGCTGTCCGTTTGTCATGGACGTTTGCTACAAGATTGATCCGGCTATGGTTGAGGCGAGCAAGGGGCACACGGTTCGGTGCCACCTGTTTCCGCAGCCTGCGGCGGCAGGGAGTTGATCTCTGATGGTCTTGTGCTTTGGCGGCTGAAGAACAAGTTGGGCCGCCTTTCCAGTGGAGCATGCCCAATGAATCCAATCCAGAAGCTTTGGTCCAGAATTGAAGAACTCGAGAATCAAGGTCGGTTTTCAGGAGAACCTTATCCATCATGCATCACGAAATTTCCTTACCACCTCACCGGACGTGGCTTTTTCCCTGGTGGTGATGGGATATGGAGAGATCTCGATCATATTTCAGAACCAGCAACGTTACCCTTCCCGCAAAAGGGAGTGATGATTCTGGGGCAAGATTTTGGGACCCTCGATAAGTATCCACTTCGCAGTCGCCCCTATGAACTCAATTCATTATTAATATGGAAGTACATCGTTCCAAGGCTATGCAACGCCGATATTCAGTTAGATATTTGCTTCTTCACGAATGGCCTACTCGGCTTAAAGAAGGAAGGTTCCAATGACGGGAAAAACCCTGGCCTATTAGATCATCGCTTTTTAGAAATGTGTCAAGAATTTTTGCAATATCAAATCGAAGTCCAAGATCCGAAGCTTGTTATTATATTCGATTCTCTCGATCAACGTGTTTATTCGCCTATCTGTAATCGGAAGAAATATCTCAGTCAGAATCCTAGGATTTTCACCTCTGTCGCCTGCGGTACTGAACGCGTGTTTGTCTTGACCCAACACCCACGGTCCGATTGCGGAGTAATAAATAAAAATAAACAAAACTACAATGATCGCTGCAAAACTTTAAGCCAAGGCTGGCTCCTCTCAATTTCTGGTTAACCATTGTATGTTCTCAAAACGTTTGGCGAAACGCCAATGTTCTAGTCACTGCAACCGTGCCAAGTGCTACGTGAGGAAGACACATGCCTGTTGTCCTACGCGTCAAGGGCTACAAGTTCTGGTTTTATGAGGCTGATCTCGATGAGCCACCTCATGTTCACGTTGGCAGGGAGGGCAAAGAAGCCAAGTTCTGGTTAGACCCGATAAAACTGGCGCGAGTTGGTGGATTCAAGCTCGTGGAACTGCGCGAGATTGAACGCACCCTGAATGAGCATCATGACTTTCTGTTGAGTGTGTGGGAAAAGGAGCAGAGTAAACGTGTTAACCGTTAAAGCAAAAATTCCACAACAGGCCAACTATTCACCCATTCTACCCGTGGTTATCCCAGATTTAGGGGAAGTGAAGGCGTTTGCTGATCACCTCCACAGCACAGGGAAACACTGGGAAGGTGAGATATTTGGCTGGCCAGCGGAATATACACCTGAAAGCCGCAAAAAGCCTTTAGAGTCAAAGATGCGCTTTACGCCAGCCGATTTCTGGATTGGTGAGAGCGGCATCTGGTTTTATTCCCTTATGTGGGAGCGCGGAAAGAATAAAGAGCCTATCGAGTTCTTGGACGACCGTGGAGTCGTCAAGCAACAATGGCAAGACCGCCCGACACTGCGTGTAGCCGCTGCGCTTCGCGCGCCGATTGCGACCGCGCCTGGAAAGACAAAACCAAGGGCCATTCGCAAGCCAAAGATCGCCAAGAAAGAACGCGCTTGACGAGGGAAGAGATGAACAAAGAGAGGTCTTTTATATCCTGCGCATCCTGTATGGTCTCGGCTTGTCCGAGCCAGGAGGAGGTCATATGTTAAGAGTAGCCACTGACATCGGAGGAACGTTTACAGACCTTGTATATGTTACCCCCGAAGGAGAGGTCGGCACGGCCAAGAGCCACACGACGCCCGCCCAATTTGAAAAAGGCGTGATGGATGTGATTGCGGCCAGGCACATCTCTCCCAGCGAATTCGTTTCCTTTGTGCACGGGACGACGATCGTCATCAACGCGATCGCGGAGAGGAAAGGGGCCAAGGCGGCGCTGCTCACGACGGAGGGCTTTCGCGATATTCTAGAGATCGGTCGCGGCAATCGTCCCGATTTCTTTAATCTGGAATATCGCAAGCCCAAGCCGTTTGTGCCCCGCCATCTGCGTCGTGAGATACCTGAGCGCATTTCGTACAAAGGGATAGAGAGCAAGCCGCTCGATCTTTCCGGGCTGCCAGCCATCCTCGACGATTTTCGCGCCGACGGAGTGGAGGCCATTGCCATCTCCTTTATCAACTCTTATGCTAATCCGGCTCACGAACAGGCTGCGCTTGCCAAGGTAAAAGAGCTTTGGCCTGAGGTCTCTGTGGTGGCTTCCACTCAAATCACGCGCGAGTGGCGCGAATACGAGCGCACGAACACGGCCGTGTTGTCTGCATACGTGCAGCCCATTGCCCATCGCTACCTGGATCGCCTGACCGGTTGCCTCTCCGAAGCCGGCATGCAGTGCACGCCGTATATCATGCAGTCCAACTGCGGCGTGGATACCGTCAAGAGCGCGCGCCAGATTCCGATTACGATGATTGAATCCGGCCCAGCCAGCGGGGTTTGGGGGGCCGCAGCACTGGGCCGGCTGATCGGCGAATTGAATGCCATCGCGATTGACATCGGCGGCACGACGGCCAAGTGCGGGCTGATCGCCAAAGGGGAGGTCAAGCTCAACACCAACTACATGGTCGAGCGCACCGAGACCTCGGCCGGGTATCCCGTCATGGTGCCGGTGGTGGACCTGGTGGAGATCGGCAATGGCGGCGGGTCCATCGCCTGGGTGGATGAATTTGCAAGACTGCACGTGGGTCCCCAAAGCGCCGGAGCGGTGCCGGGCCCGGTTGCCTATGCCCTCGGCGGGACGGAAGCTACGACCACGGATGCGAATCTGGCGTTGGGTTGTATCAATCCGAACTATTTTTGCGGCGGGACGATGATGGCTGACATGGCCGCTGTGGACAAGGCGCTGGATAAACTGGCCGCGACCCTCCGTACCAGCCGACAGGAAGCCGCGCGCGGCATCGTCCGCATCGCCAACAACAACATGGTCAACGCCATCAAGCTGATCTCTGTCAACCGGGGCCATGACCCGCGCGATTTTACGCTGATTGCCTTTGGCGGCGGCGGCGGCATGCACGCTTGCGCCCTGGCCAAAGAGTTGGGGATTAAGAAAGCTGTGATCCCCAGTCTATCCGGCGTGTTCTCAGCCTGGGGCATGTTACTGAGCGATCTGCGCCGCGACTATCTGCAGACCCAGATCGTCGAGCTATCCGGCCCGGAAGGGGCCGCTCAGATCAACCAGGCGCTGACGATGCTCGAAGAGCAAGCCATCCATGAATTCGCCGCCGAAAACATTGATCGCTCGCGGGTGCACTTTATCCGCTATGGCCGTTGCCGCTATCAGAACCAGGAACACTTTGTGGAAATCGCTCTGCCGGATGGCGCCATCACGGCTGACCAGATCGAGGCCATCCGCGAGCGTTTCGACGCCGACTATGAACGTGAATACACCTACCGCCTGGCCGCGCCAGCGGAATTGGTCTGTTATCACCTGGTCGCCATTGCTAAAGTGGACAAGCTGAAGCCGGAGAAACATCCGAGGACAGGCCGCAAGCTCGAGGAGGCCGTCAAGGGAAAGCGGGAAGTGGATTATGTTGAAGCCGGCATCCACCCGGCGACGATCTACGACGGCGATGCCCTGGAACCGGGCATGAGTTTCGTCGGCCCGGCGATCATCGAAGAGTCGGGCACCACGGTTGTAATCCCGCCCGGCCTCCCGTGTCAGGTGGACGACTATGGCGACTATTCCATTCAGACTGCTCAATAAGGAGGATCAGCATGGCACAGCAACATGATCCGATTACGGTGGAAATCATCCAAAGCTCGCTCCAGGCGGCAGCCGACGAGATGTTTGCAGCCTTGCGCCACACGGCCATGAGCGCCATCATCTACGAAGTGCTCGACATGGGCACTGGCATCACCGACAGGAACGGGGAGATGGCCGGTTCCGGGGCCGGCATCCCGGCCTTTGTCGGCGTGCTGGACAAAACCGTCAAGCGGGTCCTCGAAAAGTTCAACAAACCGGGCGAGATCGAGCCGGGCGACATTTTCATCACCAATGATCCCTACCACGGCGGCGTGACGCATCTCAACGACGTCATCCTGGTCATGCCGGTCTTTGCGGGAGACGATCTCGTGGCCTGGACAGCCAACATTGCCCACTGGAACGATGTGGGCGGCATGGTGCCCGGCAGCATGTCAACCAATGCGACCGAGATATTCCAGGAGGGGCTGATTTTAGCTGGTATCAAGCTCTTCTCCCGGGGCCAGCCGATCCGGTCCGTGTTCGACATTCTCACGGCAAACTGCCGCATGCCCGATTTTCTGACGGGAGATCTCTGGGCCGGCGTGGCTTCCGTCCGGGTCGGCGAGCACCGCGTGCTGGAAATTGCGAACAAGTATGGCAAAGACGTGTTCCTCCATGCTGTGGCGGAATACCTGGACTATGGCGAACGGGTGAGCCTGAGCGCATTGAAGCGCCTGCCCAAGGGCAAGTACTCGCTGGTCGAAGAGCAAGATAGCGGGCCAGCCTACCAAGTCGCTGTTGAGATTCGTGACGATGAGTTTATCATTGATCTGCGGGGCAGTCCCGACCAGGATAAAGGCCCCTTCAACATGAGTCGAGACGAAGCGGTCACGGCGTGCCAGATGGCTTTCAAGGGCGTCACCTCGCCGGACAAAGTGGCTAACGGCGGCACCTTCCGTCCCTTGAAGGTCCTGACGCGGCCCGGGAGCGTCTTTGACCCGATTTACCCGGCGGCCCAGGGCATCTACTATGAGATTACCATCCGGCTCCATGATCTCATCGTGCGCTGCCTGGCCCAACACATGCCTGATCGATTGCCAGCGGGAAGCTTTGCCTCGGTGTGCGGCACGCTCTTTGGCGGCACCCATCCCGATACCGGCCGGGCCTACGCCGTGATCGAGCCTGAGCTGGGCGGCTGGGGCGGATCCCCGCGCGCCGATGGCAACTCGGGGCAGTTCTGCGCGTTGCACGGTGAAACGTACAACTGCCCGGCCGAGGTCGCCGAAGCGCGCTATGGCGTGACGGTGGACTATCTCAGTTTTCATGACGAAGACGGCGGCGCAGGTCTGCATCGGGGTGGCAAGGGTGTGCGGATTGATTATCGCATCAAATCCGACAATGCCTGGCTGACCGTTGCCTACACCCGGTCTAAGGTTCCGCCCTGGCCTCTGGAAGGCGGCTGCCAGGGATCACCCAACCATGTGTTGATTGTCCGAGCTAACGGCACCACAGAGCGTTACTCGGTGGTCAGCGGTTTGACCTTAAACACGGATGATGTCATCCGCGTCATGACGGCTACAGGCGCAGGGTGGGGGAACCCCATGCAGCGCAGTCTGGAATTGGTCAAGGAAGATCTAAAAAACGGCTACATCACCGAAGAACAAGCGAATCGATACTATGGGCTGGACAAACGTGCATCACACGCATAAACGTTCTCGAACTTTTCGCCAAAGGGTTCCACGTGTGTAGCAAGCGATGTCGGTGGCACGCGACTTGGCCGGGCAGCACGTCATGCAAGATCACAGGGTCTTGCAGCGTTTTGCCGCCACCCGATACGTGGGTCAGGAGCACACCGTCAAAGTGTCGCTGCCTGGCCGCATGTGGGGCAGTGAAGCGCCGCCGGAGGCGGAATTGACGACCTGGAACCTTGTGAATTCTTGACCGTCGCCAATGGGCGTTGGCTTTAAGGTGTTATCATCATCATCCCCGAATCGCTGGGGGTGGATCAAGCGGTAATGATGGCATTGCGGCAAGAGTTGGCCGCACAGCGAAGAAGCCAGAATCAAGGCGCATAAGAGAGGATGTGAGAATGTGAGAATGCGGACCGAAGAACGCCTTGCAAATATGCAGGCACGCATGGAAGAAACTGGTATAGATTTGGCTGCTATCGGCCCCACGGCCAACATGCGCTATTTGCTGGGGTTTGTTCCCCACGCTGACGAGCGGCCATGTATGCTTCTGGTGGATAGGCAATCAGTTCGCATGGTGGTACCTGGCCTCAATCGTGAAGAAGTAGCCGCCCACACCGGCATAGATCTTATCGCCTGGGCCGATGCCGACGGCCCTCAAGAAGCGTTGCGGCACGCTCTGGCAACCCTTCATAAGCCAAGCACACTGGCCGTGGATGGAGCCATGCGAGCCGATAATCTGCTTCAACTGCAAGCATTAGTGACTCCTAACCGAACAATGGCAGTTGATGTGTTGTTGACTCCATTGCGCATGTGCAAGTCGGCAGAAGAAATCGATGCACTGGCTCGCGCCGCAGCCCAGGCCGACCGGGCTATGCAGGTCGCAGTGAATGCCTGCCGGCCGGGAGCAACCGAGGCCGAGGTGGCATGGGCAACTGAGGCTGCTTTTCGTCAGGATGGTGCCGAGGAAGTATGCTTTACCCTGATCGCCTCCGGCCCTAACGGTGCATACCCGCATCATCACAGCGGTGAGCGGAGGCTGCAGAAGGGTGATGCCATTGTCATTGACATTGGCGCTTCGCTCGATGGATACAAGTCCGATATTACACGCATGGTGTACTTGGGGAAGCCTTCGGCGGAATTTCTAAGGGCCCACGCTACTGTGTATGAAGCGAATCAACGCGCAATGGCCGCTGTTCGACCGGGTATGATAGCCGGCGAGATAGATCACTTTGCGCGAACCACACTGGAAGCAGCCGGCTATGGTCCCCTCTTTACCCATCGCACTGGCCATGGCATGGGGTTAGAGGGGCATGAGCCACCTTGGATCATGGCCGGTGATACGACGGTTTTACGAGAGGGGATGGTTTTTAGCATCGAGCCTGGGGTTTATCTTGTAGGGCAGTTCGGCGTTCGCATTGAGGATATTGTCATCGTGACCCAGTCAGGTGTGCGCAGCCTTACTGGGTTTGATCACTCTTTAGTCATCAAAGACTAGAACACAGGAGGAACGAATGGTCAAATTGACTGTGATCTACAATCTGCCACCCGGGGCCGATCATGAAGAATTCCTCAAGTGGCGCACGACGGAACACCAAGAAGACAATATGTCCATGCCAGGCATTATCAAGAGTGATTTTTACGTCATTGAAAGCTCCTGGCAAAGAAAAGAGGCTCCCTATCGCTACATGACAGAGGCCTATTTTCCAGATATGGAAACGTTTGAAAAGACCTTTTTCGACCCCGGCTACCAGGCTGCGCTAGCAAAATCACTGGAGCGCATTGCCGATCCGCTGTTCTTGATCTCCGAGGAGGTCATCAGCGAAGTCGCCAAGTGAAATGATCACGCGCTGATGGGCGACGCAAGCAACTGCTTTTGCGGCGGCACTGTGGACCTCTAACCGGCAACGAGCTGGTGGCTCTTGAGCTGGCCATCGGCGATGTTAATCAGAACACCACGCAAGATACCCTCCGAGTACTCACTGCCGAGGTTCACGCAGAATCCAATTCCATGAATCCATCGCCTATTGTCTTGAGTCGATGTCGCCTCACAAATTCAGGCACGGTCATGCCGTGTATGGGCTGAAAGCGGCAAAGGACGTGAGTGACCTCAAGGCTGTCTCGATGAACCTGATGCATTCGACCATCGGGATCACGGATCAGATCTATGCAGTCCCGACCGATCGTGACATGCAGGAGTGGATCGCAAAGCTGGGGCAGGAACCAACTGCCGGGCGAGTCACCGAAGATGTCGAGAGCCTGCTTCGAGAAGTATTGCCCAGGCTGTCAAATGAGACCCGGTGATTCGAATGGACGCAAAAAGCGACTGCCGAGGGGCAGTCGCTTTTTTGTAACGCGGAATTTTTTTATTCAAATTCTGGCACGGTCTTGAGCGGGTGACGGGATTCGGACCCGCGACTCACTGCCCTAGCGTTTGAATCCCGTCGCTGGTACGTTTTGAGGAAAACGCATTTCCAGAAAACGTTCCTTCGCGTTCTTTGCGTACTCTGCAGCGCTGTATTCTAGCCTGCACGCTCCGCGCACGCGCATGTCGGCTGGCGTCACGCGGAGCGCGGCGTTGCACACAACACGAGAGTCGTGCGCGGCGAGCTGATTCGCTTTTGGTAGCGGGTGACCATTGAAGGAGCTGGGTTGCACAACTCTATCTTACCCGAAAGCTGGGGTTTCCCCTACCTCCAAAATCGCCAAGTCCAGAGTTGGACGCGGAGCGTGCACTAAACTCAACTGCCGTAAGCCCGACCCGCCCAGAGAAAACCGGCCAGAGTGTCTGCGCCCGAGGTAGCTCCATGAGCTAGCACCCGCCGGGTAGCTGCCTCGAGTTCGCCATCCGGGCCCGAGCCCAGCGCCGCCAGCAGCCGATGCCAGGCGGCGCTACATTCGCCTTTGGAGGCGGCCCGCAGGAATGCAGCGGAGAGGGTTGTTGTGCGGGGAGCGCCAGCCTGGATGACAGTGCGGCAGAAAGCATGTGGCTCGGGATGTGCCAACCACGCCCATAGCATTATGCCGATAAGAAAATCGTCGCCCGCTGGGGTGAGGCCGCTACCCAGGCCTGCCAATTGCCTCGTCCCTTCCTGCACCTGAGCCAAGTCCCCGTCCCATCCTGCTTGCCAAGTTTCCTGTGCCTTGTAAAACACAGCCGAGTCAGGCAAGAGACCAGCTTGTCTTACCGCTACTCCGTGGAGTGCGAGGGCCAATAAACTTGCGGCTGGAGCGTGTTGGAATGCGATGGCTTCAAGTGTGGGCAGGCGGCGGACGATGGCGTCCCGCTGATTTCGAAGCACATTCCACGCGGGACAAGGTTCCCATGTCTTTGCTTTTTCAAGGCGAATCCGACATCTGCCGATTTGCAGGTTGGCCGCGCGCCATGTTGCCGCTGTTCCGGGAGAGATCGACGCAAAAATTCCTGGCCCTCCATCCACGACGATGTTGAGCGGCCCGTTGCCTACTGCCGGTATCACCAGGGCGATGACATTGCTATCAGGTGTTATCAGGTCGCAAGCCTGATCAAAGACGGCCAGGACGTGGGCTTCGAAAGGTTTGCATTCGAGTTGCTCGCGGACGGACCGGCTGATTGAGCACGCGGAGAACAGTGCGTTCATCGCTTGCGTGGTACAGAGGTGAGTTGCCGCGTCTGGTGAGGTGCCCACCACTGTTACAATGGTATATTTCCGTGCTTCTTGGGCGGAAGGCTAGCTTGCTTGTCGCGCAAGAGTCTCAATGCCGCAATCAACCGCGGGCGCGTCTCGCTGGGGGCGATGACATCGTCAATATGACCCGCCGTGGCAGCCGGGTAGGGGCCTGCGAATTTCTGGCGATATTCGTCCACCAGGCGTGCCCGCTCGGCCTGCGCTTCGGCTTCCGGCATTCCCTTGAGTTTCTTGCCGTGCAAAACATTCACTGCACCTTCCGCACCCATCACGGCGATTTCGGCCGTCGGCCAGGCGAGTGCTAGGTCGGTGCGCGTCAACTTGCTCGCCATCACGATGTAGGCTCCGCCATAGGCCTTGCGCGTCACAATGCTGATCTTGGGAACGGTAGCCTCGGAATAAGCATAGACGATTTTGGCCCCGTGGCGGATAATGCCGCCGTGCTCTTGACCGGTGCCGGGCAAAAAGCCGGGACTGTCTACAAAGGTGACGAGCGGGATGTTGAACGCATCGCAGAACCGGATAAAGCGTGCCATCTTGTCGGAGGCGTCAATATCAATCGCTCCGGCCAGATATGTGGGCTGCTGCGCTACCACGCCGACCACGTTGCCGTCCAGCCGCGCCAGGCCGACGATGCAGTTGCACGCCCACTGTGCGTGAACTTCCAGAAATGCGCCGGTGTCAAAGACGCGCGCAATGACCTGCTGCATGTCGTACGCTTCGGTCGGATTAGTTGGGACGATTTCATCCAACGCCGGATCACGGCGATTCGGGGCGTCTGCTGACGCGGCGTGGGGTGGCTGTTCAAGATTATTCGACGGCAGATAGCTCAACAAGCGGCGCGTAATCTGCAAAGCTTCACGCTCGTTGGCAGCCTGAAAGTGAGCCACGCCACTCACGCTAGAGTGTACGCCCGCTCCACCAAGTTGATCAAAAGTCACCTGCTCGCCGGTCACGGTCTTGATGACCTCGGGCCCGGTGATGAACATGTGGCTGGTGCCGGTTGTCATGATGACAAAATCTGTCAGTCCCGGCGAGTAGACCGAGCCGCCCGCGCACGGCCCCAGCATGACGCTGATCTGAGGGATAACGCCGGAAGCCTGGGTGTGGTGCCAGAACAGATCGGCGTAACCGGCCAATGACCATACGCCCTCTTGGATACGCGCTCCGCCAGAATCATTGAGAGCGACGACTGGCACACCGCAGGCCAAAGCCGCATCCATCAGTCGGCACACTTTGAGCGCCTGTGCTTCGGAAAACGTGCCGCCCAGCACGGTGAAATCCTGGGCAAAGACCGCCACGCGCCGACCCTCCACGTAGCCAAAGCCGGTCACCACGCTGTCGCCTGGATGCCGCTGCTGATCTAACCCAAAATCAGAGTGGCGATGCGTGATAAACGGGTCAGTCTCATAGAATGTGCCGGCGTCGAGAAATTCCGACAAGCGCTCGCGCGCGGTGAGTTTGCCTTTGGCGTGCTGCGCTTCAATCCGGTCGGCCCCGCCCCCCTGTTCTACGGTGGCGCGCCAGCGTTCCAGTTCGTTCAAGAGCTCGTTAAAAGACATCGAAAGCCGCCTTTGCGGGTTAAATATGGCATCAGCCGTGTCGGGTGAAATGATGACAAGCACAAAACATGATAACCGGCTGGCTGACAAACGTCATGTGTCAAACGTCATGCGCGTTATGGATAAATGGCATTGACACGAGAGTGCCATTTGTGATACATTAGCTACACCAGTTGCTGCCACCTGGCGGTCGGAAGCCGCAGTTGGAGGTTAGACTTGGATTACGACTGTACTCCCGAGCTGCAAATTTCAACAAATTCACCATAGGAGGCACACGATGAAGCTTGTTGACCTGACCATCCCGCTTGGCATTCAGACTCCGCCATGGCCGACGTATGAGCCGTTGCAGGTCAAGTACTTTAAACGCCTGGCTCCCAACGGCGCGAACGGTCAACTCCTCACACATTCGAATCACCTGGGCACGCACCTCGATGGCGAGATTCACTTTTTCACACCCGGCAAGGACATCGCCGCGCTTGACCTGAACGAGTTCCTCGTCGGCCCCGGTGTGATCGTGGACCTCTCCGACATTGCGGGCGATTACGACATCTACACTTCCAAGATGGTCGAAGACCGCGTCGAGGTGCGCGAGGGTGATATCCTTATCATCCATACTGGCTACCATCGGTACGGCTGGGATCAACCGCTGGCCGATGAAATCCGCTACATGGTCAAGCACCCCGGTCCTGATCGCGAGTATGCCGAGTGGGCCAAGAAAAAAAAGATCAAGTGGATCGGCGTAGATTGTGGCAGCGCCGACCATCCGATGAATACCATCATCCGCACCTGGATGCCTCGCCAGGCCGAGGAAGCCGATGCGCATTTCCGCGCCAAGTACGGCAAGCCGCTGGCCGAGATGTTCACGCCCGACAAGTACCAACTGATGCACATTGAAATGTTTCCCGATCACATCATCCACGCCGAATGCCTGGGCGGCGACATTGACTTGCTGCTCAACCAGCGGGTCACCATTGGCTGTTTCCCGTGGCGTTTTGTGGATGGCGAAAGCTGCATCAGCCGCATCGTCGCGTTTGTGGAAGATGATCGCTATGCCGAGTTGATGGCCAAGAAAGCCGCGATGGCGAAAACCAAGTTTGGTGACGTCGTCTCCACGTGCAAGCAGATTTGACAGGTCGCAGGTCGCAAATTTCATGTCGCGACCTGCGGCGCGTTCCTTGCGGCTTGACAAGAGGTTGCTGTGCAATCTACTTCTGTCCTTGACGGCATCCGCGTCCTCGACATGACCGAAGCGCTGGCGGGGCCTTTCTGCGCCATGCTGCTGGGTGACTTGGGGGCTGATGTCCTCAAGATCGAGCGACCCGGCTCCGGCGACATGTCGCGCGGCTGGGGGCCACCGTTTGTGGGTGACCAAAGCGCGTACTTTTTGAGCACCAACCGCAACAAACGCAGCCTGACCCTGAACCTCAAGCATCCCGAGGCACAAAAGATTCTGCATCGGCTGGTGCTGCAGGCTGATGTGTTCGTCGTGAACCAGCCTAGCCTGGAATCGTTACGCAAGCTAGGCGCCGACCCCGATACGCTGCGTAGCCTGAACCCGAGGCTCATCTACGGCGCGATTAGCGGCTATGGCATGACCGGGCCGTACGCAGGTCAGGGTGGGTATGATGTGGTAGCCCAGGCCCAGTCGGGCTTGATGGCACTCACGGGCGAGCCGGACCAGGGGCCTATGCGCTATCCGACCCCACTCAGCGATGCGACAGCCGGCGTTTATAGCGTCATCGGCATCTTGTCGGCTTTGCTCGTGCGCGAGCGAACCGGCCTGGGTCAATTCGTAGATACAGCCCTGCTGGATAGCCAGGTGGCGTGGCTGACGAATATCGCCGGAGGGTACTTTGCTACCGGGCAGCGGCCCAAGAAACTGGGCAACGCTCACCCCAACATTGTTCCCTATCAACCCTTCAAGGCGCGCGACAAGTACATCATCGTCGCCGTTGGAACCGAGCGGCTGTGGGAGCGATTCTGCCAGGTGCTCGAGATTGCCAATACTATCGGCAAGGATCCTCGCTTTGCCACCAATCCAGATCGTCTTGCTCATCGCGCCGAATTGGTCCAGATGCTGGGGCAAATCCTGGCCACACGCGACGCCGAGTATTGGCTGGGGCGCTTGCGCGCCGCCGACATCCCGTGCGGGCCGATCAATGAAGTGGATGAGATTTTGAACGACCCGCACATTCAAGCGCGCGGGATGATTGTCGAGCTGCAGCATCCAGGCGTCGGGCCAGTGCGCTCGCTGGGCAATCCGGTCCACCTGGGCGATACTCCGGTGAGTTACCGGTTGGCGCCCCCGATGCTTGGACAACACACGGCAGAGGTACTGGCGGATCTCGGCTTCGGCCAGGTGGAGATCGAGCGGTTGAGAGCAGAGGGGGCCGTTTGACACTTGCACCTGCGGCAAGTGCAGGTGTTCGATCCGGCCGCCGAATGCAGTGCGGAACCTTGGGGCGTTCGGGGTGTTTTCCTAGAAACGCTGTGGCCCACACTTGCCCTGGCGAGCGGCGCCAGGGTCGTTAGTCTTATTCGACCAAGTTTCGTCTCCTAATTCGGTTCTCGAGGTCGGCATGACGGCTACCAAGGTAGAAGTTCGACCCGGCGCCTATTACGATTCCGCAGTCCTGATGCAGTTGCAGCGGTCGCTGGCTGGCTTGCCTGGCGTTCTCGACGCCGGGGTCGTGATGGGGACCGAAGCCAACAAAGCGCTGCTTGCCCAGAGCGATTTGCTGCCCCCTGAAGCTCGGGCCGCTGCCGCCGATGACCTTGTCATCGTGGTCCGGGCGCAAGACGACGCCGCAGCTCAAGCAGCGCTCGCCCAGGTGGATGAACTCCTCGCTCGTCGGAAATCCTCCCTCTCTCAACGCGAAGCGTACCGTCCGCAAAGCCTTGAAACCGCTGCCCAAATGATGCCCGAGGCTGCCTGGGTGCTTGTTTCGGTGGCGGGCCGCTATGCCGCAGGCGTGGCCCGCCAAGCTTTGCATCTGGGCAAGAACGTCTTTCTCTACAGCGACAATGTTTCCCTAGATGACGAAATCGCACTCAAGCAGATGGCTGCCGAAAGGGGACTGTTGGTCATGGGGCCAGACTGCGGCACAGCCATTGTCAACGGCGTGGGTTTGGGCTTTGCCAACCATGTGCGCCGGGGGCCGATTGGCGTCGTAGCGGCAGCCGGCACCGGATTGCAGCACGTCACTTGTCGCATTCACCAGTTGGGGAGCGGGATCACTTGTGGCATCGGCACGGGCGGGCGCGATCTCTCCGAAAAGGTGGGTGCGATCACGATTCGCCAGGGACTTGATCTCCTCAGCCGCGACCCCGAGACCCGGGTCATTGTGCTCATTTCCAAGCCACCCGCACCCAAAGTAGCTGAAAATGTCTTGCAGGTCGCGCGCTCTGCCGGCAAGCCGGTCGTAGTGGACTTTGTTGGGCGATCTCCTTCGGCGCGCCGAGTGGACAATCTTTACTTTGCCGCTTCACTCGACGAAGCGGCTGAGACGGCGGCGCAGTTGGCAAGCCAACCGGTCCAATACCCAATATCCGATACCCAAGACACTGGTTGCTTTGCTGCTGGACAGCGATACCTGCGCGGCCTCTTTTCCGGTGGCACGCTCGCCTACGAGGCTCAGCATATCCTGCAAGGCTATCTCCCTCGCACCTATTCGAATGCTCCGCTCGACAAGGAAAATCGCCTGGCGAATTCGTTGGTGAGTCAGGCGCATACCATTGTTGACTTGGGCGAGGACGAGTTCACCGTCGGGCGTTTGCACCCGATGATGGACAACGACCTAAGGGTTCGTCGGCTGCATCAAGAAGCGCAAGACCCCGAGGTGGCGGTCATCCTGCTCGACGTGGTCCTGGGCTATGGCGCTCATCCCAACCCGGCCGGCGAGCTCGCGTCCGCTATCGCCAAAGCACGCGCCACGGCGCACGAGGCTGGCCGGCACCTTGAAGTCGTCGCCGTCGTGACGGGCACGGACGAGGACCCGCAAGATTTCAACTCGCAGATTCAACAGCTTCAATCTGCTGGCGCGCGAGTGGAAACTAGCAACGAAGCCGCTGTGCGTTATGTGGGCCGATTGGTTCAGGCGCTCAATCCCCAATCCCCAATCTCTAATCCCCTGTCTGTAGATCTGTCGGTGTTGCAGCGTCCTTTGGCTGCGATCAATGTCGGCCTGGAATCTTTTGCCGCAAGTTTGCTGGCTCAGGGTGCATCGGTCGTCCATGTGGACTGGCGTCCGCCCGCTGGCGGCAACGACAAGTTAATGTCTATCCTGGAAAGGATGAAACGCTAATACCCAACTCTTAAAATCCATGACGGAGTACGAAACCAAATGAAGGAATTTATCGCCGCGTGCGCGCAATTTGCTGTCACACCGAACGACGTAAAGGCCAACGTCGAAAAGGGAGTCGCCTGGCTGGAAAAAGCGGTCAAGGAAAACGAAGCGGAACTGGTTGTCTTTCCGGAGACGATCACGACGGGCTTTGTGACGGGCCTGGATGCGAATGCGCTATGGGATTTGGTGGATGATGTCCCGGGCCGCATCACGCACGAAATTCAGGCCGCTGCCCAATCGCTCAAAGTTCATGTCGTCTGGGCTTCGTACCGGCGCGGGCCGGAGCGAGGCGTCATTTACAATTCGGCGATGCTGATCGGGCCGGATGGCGAGATCATTGGCACGTACGACAAGACGCATCCGTTTCCGCTGGAGCGCTGCGATTGCGGCGGCTGGGTGACGGTCGGCAATCGCGCCGATGTCTTTGAAACAACCCTCGGCACAATCGGCATGATCATTTGCTACGACGGCGATTTCCCAGAGCTGTCGCGGCTGTTGGCGGTCAAAGGCGCCGAGGTTATCGTTCGGCCATCCGCCCTGCTGCGCAGCTTTGACATTTGGCATCTCACCAATGCGGCCCGTGCCTACGATAACCACGTGTACATGGTCGCCACCAATTCGGTGGGGCCGGATGCCGGCGGCAGTTACTATTTTGGCCATAGCATGATCGTCAACCCTATCGCTTGGCGGTTGGCCCAGGCGCGAGGCGGCGAAGAGATCGTTTCCGCCAAGCTCGATCCCGATCCGCTTCGCCATCCGACTTTTGGCAGCAAGGCCCTGCAAAGCTTCGACCACATGCAAGATCGCAACCTGGAGCTATACAAAGAGAGTCTCAAAGAAGCCCGCTCCCGGTTCGAGATCGGAAAACGCTTGCCGCGCACTAGAGACTAGCGAAGGAGAAGAGCTATGGACATTGAAAAAGCCAATGCAGAAGCCGTAGGACGAATGATGGAAGCCCGCCCGGTGCTGGTGGGCGTGGGCCGGGCGCGGGATGTCATTCCCGGAATGCGCGACAACTTGTTTCTGCACGCTGGCCCCCCCATCACCTGGGAACGAATGTCGGGGCCGATGCGGGGCGCCGTCATGGGAGCCTTGATCTTGGAGGGTAAGGCCAAGGACCAAGTCGAGGCAGAGGCACTAGCCAAAGCCGGTGCGGTTGACTTGGAGCCTTGCCATCATCACCAGTCTGTCGGGCCGATGGCTGGCCTCATCTCGCCTTCCATGATGGTCTATATCATCGAGAACAAGACGCACGGCAACATGGCCTTTTCCGGCCTCAACGAAGGCTATGGCAAAGTGCTCCGTATGGGCGCATACGCGCCCGAAGTGATCGCGCGCCTGCGCTGGATGAATGATATCATGGGGCCAGTGCTCGCCGATGCCATCACGGCCTGCGACGGCATTGACATCCGCGCCTTGTTGGCCGAAGCGTTGGCGATGGGCGACGAGGGGCACAATCGTAACAAGGCCGCGTCTCTGCTTTACCTCAAGGCGCTTGCGCCGCACATCGCCAAAGCTGCCAAGGACGCCAACACCGCTTCCGAGATTTTGCGCTTTTTGGGCGACAATGCGCTGAGCGTCCTCAATCCGGTGATGGCCGCGTGCAAAGCGATGGTCGATGCCGCGCATGGCATCGAGGGCAGCACCATTGTCACCGTCATGGCGCGCAACGGCACGGACTTTGGCATTCGGGTCAGCGGCTTGGATGATCGATGGTTCACTGCGCCAGCGGGCAAGGTCAAGGCGCTTTATTTCCCCAGCTTTACCGAGGCGGACGCCAACCCCGACATTGGCGATAGCACAATTACCGAGACGGCGGGCATTGGCGGTTTTGCGATGGCGGCCGCGACGGCCATCGTCACATTCGTTGGTGGCACACCCAAAGATGCGTTCGACGCCACGCTGGAGATGTACGAGATCACCTACGCCGAGCACAAATACTTTACCATCCCCGCGCTGGACTTTCGCGGCACGCCCACCGGCATTGACATCCGCAAAGTGGTGGAAAAGGGCATCACGCCGCGCATCAACACGGGGGTGGCCCACAAAGACCCTGGCGTGGGGCAGGTGGGTGCGGGGTTGGTCAGGCCGCCGATGGCAGTGTTTGAGCAAGCGCTAGTGGCGTTTGCAGAGCGGTACGGGTACTAGGTATTGGGTATTCCAGGGGAGGAATCGCGATGGGCTTTACCACTTTTAACGATATGCTGCGCCGGACGGCATGGCGGTTGCCCGATCACACGTTCCTCACGTGGACAGATCGTAATCGCTCGATCACTTATGCGCAGGGTGTAGAGCAGTCAGGGTGGATTGCAGGTGCGCTGGCAAGCCTGGGTGTAGGCAAGGGCGACCGCGTGGGTATCTTTGCGCACAATGGGCTGGACTATGTTCTGGCTATGCTGGGCGCGTGGCGCTTGGGCGCGATCTCGACGCACATCAGTGTGTTGCAGGCGCACAATCTGGCCTACTATGTCAATGACTCTACGCCCAAGGTGTTGATCTATACCGGCGACAAGCACGACGTGGTTGCCGCGCAGCGGCCCAACATGCCGAGCGTGCAGCACTATGTCTGCTTCGACGGTGCAAAGGAGGGGGCACAGGCCTGGGATCCGCTGCTCAAAGCCAGGCTCAATCCGCCGCCCGACACCACAGATGCCATGGACGGCGCACATCTCTCGTATACCTCCGGCTCGTCCGGCCCACCGAAGGGGGCGCTGCTGGCTCACGGCTTTGTCGCGCGCGCCACGCACTGCATCGCCGAGCGTATCGGGCTTTCCAGCGATGACGTCTCGCTAGGGCCAACCTCGCTGGCCAGCTCGTATCATCTAGTCGCCAATCTGCTGCCCGGGATGCACCGCGGAGTCGCCATCGGCGTGATGACCAAGTGGGATCAGGCTGTCGCCTGGGACGACATGCAACGGCGCGGCGTGACGGTGATGGTGGGCAACCCGCTGCTCTTTACGGATGTGCTCAGCGAGTGCCGGAAGCGGGCTGCAAAACCTGCTGCGTTGCGGGTTTTGCTCTCCGGCGGCGCACCTGTGCCGCCCGATATCAAGCGGGCCTTTGTGAGCGAATTCGGAATTTTTGTTGCCGAAAGCTTTGGGATGAGCGAGCTGGGTGGTTTCGTTGCGCTGGGTTTTCCCCGTCGAGAGCCAGAGTCTCGCATATTCGCCATCGGCCCCACTCTGCCTGACCGCGAAGTGCGAATCGTAGATGAAAACGATGTCGAGTTGCCGTCCGACCAGCCGGGACAGATTATTATTCGTGATGGCTACATGTTGCGCTACTGGAATATGCCGGAAAGGACAGCAGAGGCGCTCCGCGACGGCTGGCTGCACACCGGCGATATGGGCGTGATGGACGCCGAGGGCTATATCTCCATGCTAGGACGCTGGAGCGAACGCATTATCAGTGAAGGCAAGATCATTTTCCCGCGACCCATCGAAGAGGCGCTGCTGCGCCATCCGGCCGTGCGCTATGCCTGCGTCGTCGGCAAGCCCGATCCGGTCAAGGGCGAGATCGTCAAGGGGATCGTCGAGCTATATGCCGATAAGCAGGCAACACCGGAGGATTTGTTGTCGCACTGCCGCAGCCAACTCGGGCCGGCAAGCCTGGCGCTGGTCGAGATCATCCCAGAGATGCCCATGACCCCAACTGGTAAGATCGGGCGCGCAGATCTGCAAAGACGAGAGCGTGAAGCTTGACTAACCAACAATAGTTACCTTGCATAGGAGGCAATGATGAACCGCGAACAATTTATCAACATGCTGTCTACCGCCAAGATGTACGATCTAACCCAAGGCTGTTCCATCTTTACGCCGCCCTGGCCCGGCGAAAAATCGCTCGAAGTGCATTTCTTCAAGCGAGTGACGGGCGCGTATGGCGGCGGGCAAGGCGCGAACGGCCAGATTCTCAATTGGAGCAACACCGTCGGCACGCACCTCGTCGGCGAGCGAGCTTTCCACTCCGGCGGACGCGCCATTGCCGATATTCCACTCAAGGATTTGAGCGGGCCGGGCGTCGTCGTGGATATTTCGGACGTGGCCTCTGACTATGGCCTGTACACGCCTGATATGATCATGAAGAAAGCCACTGTCAAGAAAGGTGACATCCTGATCATCAACACAGGTTATCACCGTTACTCGTATGATCAGCCGGATGTCTTTTCCGGTGCAGCCCAGGGCGGCGTCGAGTCCAAAGAGTTCGGCTTCTATGTGAGGCATCCCGGCCCCTCGCCCGAGTTTTACCAGTGGGCGCTGGACATGCAGCTCAAGGTGGTTGGCGTGGACTGCGGCTGCGCCGAGCATCCGATGAACACACCCATCCGCCGGATGCACGAAAACCATTTCAAGCTGGCCGAAGAAAAATTGAAGCGCGAGTACGGCAAGTCATGGGACGAAATGTTCCCGCAGGGTGACTATTACACGATGACCCACATCACGCTGCCCAAGGCGCACCTGGTCTTTTGCGAAGCGATTGTGGGCGACATTGACAAGCTCAAGAATCAGCGAGCCTGGATCACGATTCAGCCCATCCCCTTTGTGGAAGTGGAAGCGGCGTGGGCGCGTGTCGTCGCGTATCAAGCGCCCGACGGCATGAGCGAAGCCGAGTTCATGCAGGCGATGAATTCGTGCGAGATGCTGGACATGACCGTCCCGTTCAGCGTCCAGACGCCCCAATGGCTGAACTATATCCCGTTGAGCGTCACATTCACCAAGCGGGTCGGCGGCCAGTTCTTTGGCATGGGCCGCAACGGCTCGATCTGCAACGCCAGCATCCACCTGGGCACACACATGGACGGCGAAAAGCACTTTTACCCGGCGGGCCGCACCATCGGGCAAGTGCCGCTCGAAGAGTGGGTTGGGCCTGGCGTCATTGCCGACATTTCGCAACTCGTGAGCGATTCGAGTGTTTATACACCCAAGATGATCCACGATGTGGTGGACATCCGCAAGGGTGACATCCTCGTCATCAAGACCGGCTGGAACCAGTATGGCTGGTGCAGCCCCGAGTCGGACGAGTTCCGCTACATGGTCAAGCACCCCGGCCCTTCGCCCGACTTTTCCCAATGGGCCGCCGACATGCAGCTCAAGTGGATCGGCGTGGACGCGGTGAGCGCCGACCATCCCATGAACACCATCATGCGCATTTGGCATCCCAAGACTTTTGCGGAGGCCAACGCCAAACTGCTGCGCGACTTTGGCAAGGACTGGGATCAGATGTACCCGCTGGACAAGTACTACCAGGATATGCACCTCAATCTGTTCCCCAAGAAAATCGTCCACGCGGAAAACCTGGCGGGCGACATTGCCAGGGCGCACAGCGGCAGATATTATATCGGCTGCTATCTGCAAAAAGCGATGGAAGCCGAATCCATGTGGGGCCGGTTTGTGGCGTTCAAGGAGGGAGATTAGAGATCAGGTATTGGGTATTAGGCAAGTCAAGGAAGGAGCCAGGATGCTTTCTGAGCTAGACAACTATTTGCAGCGGATTGAGGACCTGCGTGGGCAGGTGCGCAGCCTGATCGCCGACCTGCCTGCCGAGGCTTTGAACTGGCATCCCACGGAAAAAGTTGAGGATCACGCCACTAACTCGCTTGCCGTCCTAGCCGCTCACGTTGCGGGCGCGGAGAATTTTTGGATTGCCGAAGTGATTGGTCGCCGCCCGCATACCCGAGACCGTGCCGCCGAGTTTGCGATCCAGGTGACTGATGCCTCTGAATTGCTCCGCCGCCTGGATACGACCGGCGCGGAAACGCGAGAGGTGTTCTCGACGCAGACCGCTGCCGACCTGGACGGCACACGCGAAGCAGATGGCCGGACGGTCGCAGTGCGCTGGGGACTGTTGCACGTGATTGACCACACAGCGCTCCACCTGGGCCACATGCAAATCACGTACCAGTTGTGGAAGGGCGGCATCAGCAAACCCTCGCCTCGCTGGTTCGAGCGGTTGCCAAAAGGCGAGTAGTGGGGCGCAATTCCCACCGTATTGTGCTAAAATGTTTGTGTTGTTCGTGGACGCGTAGGCAAAGATGGAAAGGAAGTGGCAGATGATTTCTGATGACCTTGCCCACCAATTGCACGATAAGGCGACACGAGGCGAGTCGCTCTCTGCGGAAGAACTGGCGCAGTTGCAAAGCTGGTATGCGCTTCAAGATAACGCCGAAAGCAATGTGTTAGGTTTGGCCGCTGCCGAGAAAACGCCAGCCACTTTGCAGGCCCACATTGACACCGCGCTGGCCCAGTTGATGACAGTCACGAAACGCATCCAAGAGGTTGCAGCCGAAAACAAAGCCCTGCGGGGCGAGATTGTCACACTGCGTCGCCAGTTGGCTCACCTGCCTGTACAGCAACCAGCATGACCATCACGGCCGAAATCCGAGAGCAAGTTCGACAACGGGCCAACTTTGCCTGTGAATTTTTCGGCGTCACGGAAACAGACGTGGGCGGCGAACTCACGGTTGATCATTTTCAACCGACCGCCAAAGGAGGCGGTGACGACCTTGACAACTTGCTCTATTGCTGCGCCTGCTGCAACCAGTACAAACTGGATTACTGGCCCACGCGTCCAGATGGCCCGTCATTGTGGAATCCTCGCCGAGAGCCAGCCTCGCAACATCTGCTCGAATTGGACGATGGAACATTGCACCCCTTGACGGCTACCGGCGCTTTTATGCTGCAACGCCTTCGTCTTGATCGTCCGCCGCTCGTGGCACACCGCTTGCGGGAGCGTCAACAAGCTGAGGAAATCCGCCTGCTGACCCGCTACCGAGATTTGATTCAACTACTCGAACAAATGAACATCCAACTGTCTGCGCTGATGGAGGAACAACGCCAACTTTTCGAAGAACAACGCGAGTTGTTGAGATTGCTGCTCGGCGGGGGAGAATAAAGCCGTCTTTCCCTAGTTGTCCGCTGGGGCGCCTTGCACATCGTTGACCACACGGCTCTCCACCTGGGCCACATGCAAATCACTTATCAGTTTTGGATGGGCGGCAAGAGCAAGGCCTCGCCGCATTGGTTTGACCGTTTGCCCTCGAACAGGTAGCGTACGACAACCAAGTCTGTAGAGCCTGAGAGGATATTGGACCTTGCTGAGAGGACAAAATAGTGGCAGTCAAAATCATTCGTCAACCTGACAACTTTCTTCTTTTTGGCGCAAGCAAGGGCTTCCAGTTGACTGTGGACTGTTCCAAGCAGTTAATGCTGTACAACAACGCGGAAGAATCCAAGCTCCTGGATATAGACTTGAGGCTTGCAGATTTCTCGACAACATGCGACATCGTTTCTCTACGCCTGATGATCGATACGCTCATTAAGAGTTACGGGCTTCAGCGCAGGAAAGTCTTCAACGGTGATCAATTTGCCCCAATCCTCGCTCAACACCTAGATGAAATACGGAGCTTGCTCCCTGCCACCACAAGTTCGATCAAAGACATCTGCGATAAATTTGAGGAATTCAGGATAAGGTTTTCACGTGACTTGGAGCGCGATGAGGATCATCTGTTGCCTGATGTTAGTCTTTCAAAGCTGCTTCATTTTGTTCACCCCGTTTCATTTTGGATTCTTGATAGTCGTGTCAATAGGGTTCTAGACTTCTGGGGGTACCCTGAGTCATTTTCTGGCTTCGGGAGCCTTCTGAAAGATTTGTTCCATGACTCTGAATTTGAAGGCTTCAAGACTTTCTTGGAACAGAAGAATAGTCAACTTGTAGGCAATCATCCGCTGAATAATCTGCCTTGCCCTTTTCTCAAACTGTTAGACAAAGTCTTATGGTCATGGGCGACAAACAAGCGAAAGAAGAGCAGGCAGTAGCACATGCCGGATGACAAAATCCAGCGGGGAGGTAAATCTTTATGAAACCAGCTCCTTTTGACTATTACGCGCCGACCAGCGTGGAGCAAGCGCTGGATCACGTGGCGCAACTTGGATACGACGCCAAGATATTGGCCGGTGGGCAAAGCCTGATTCCGACGATGAATTTTCGCCTGGCTCAACCTTCGGCGTTGATTGACCTGAACAACATTCCTGAACTCTTTTACATCAGACCGAGCGACGACGGCGGACTGCTCATTGGGGCGATGACGCGCCAAAGCACGGTGGAGCGCGACCCGCTCATCGCCGAGCGAGCGCCGCTCGTGC
>CAYHAR010000032.1:0-15838 GCA_964354595.1 uncultured Anaerolineae bacterium
CCAAGATCGAGAAAAAGAGTTGAGGCATTCGGTGGCAACAACATCCCCCGCGTCTGGCGCAAAAACGCGGGGGATGTTTTTATTCGATGCCTGTGTGCTTACAGGGCAAGTGCTTGTGCCCCGATCGGCCAGCCACGCACTTCATTGCCGATTCGGATGTAGTTTATGTTTGGTCTGTCGCTGACGGCTGGCGGTAAAATAATCAGTGGCCGCAAAGCTCTGATGAATCTATCCATCCCGCTACCACGACGGATGTCTCGAAGGCGCTGCATCTCAGAGTCATTGACAGTCACAGAGTAATTCTCACTGAGCCGAATCAGCGCCCTGTCAAAAGCAACATGGTGCAACACGCACAGTGCTACCCCGTTGCTTGTTTCATCTGTGCTGCGTTCATCGCTCACAGGGATGATGTGCGCTGCTTCGACCAGATCGAGCTGGAGGTCGCAGGCCGCACATCGAAACGTGTAGGCCGTCAAAACTCGATTCCTAAAGCTGTTGTCTCGAATCCGGCGACGGACGGATGCTACTGTCACTTGACGTGGCCGACTCACTTTCGCCAAGTCTTCGTCATTGACGGCATCTGGGTCACGCGAAACGGTGTCAAGAATTTCGAAATCGGTATCAGAGTCGCCGAAGCCATGTAACGACTCGGAGTGCCTCACGTACTCCACAAAGAAATCGGGGCGAACTGCAATCGCGATTTCTTTATTCCCCTTGTCGCAGGGAGCAAACCCGTCTTGGTAAGCACGTCTCAGGAATTCTTCCCGAATCTGGATAGAGGGCGATGCACCGAGTCTCCCTGCATGTTTGCGAAAATCGAAAGCAGCCAAGACTCCAATTTCATCCCACCAGCCTAAAATCAAAGTCTTGCCACCAATTTCAGGCTCGAATCTGTCTATGCCGGTAATCTGAATACGGAACTCGTCGTGTGGTCTGGCCCGGCCACCACCATGAGTCATGTTCCAGATGTAGATGCGAAGGCGGTAGCTTTCTTCACCTTTGTAGATTTGAATCCGGCGAAGATTGCCAGTCTTGGGCGGTAGATAGAGAATATTCCACCCGCTATCGGCGATTGCCCGTTCGACTTTCTCGAACAGTTGCGACTTGGTTAGCCGTGGCATCTATCCTCCTGATTACTGGGAACAGATCGTCGACTTCCTGGAATCTATAGATGCTTCCATCAAGATAGTTCTCGTTGATTTCGATGGCAATCCATCTTCTTCTTAGTCGCTCGGCTACGAAACCAGTGGTGTTTGATCCGGCGAAAGGATCGAGCACCATATCTCCTTCGCATGTTAGAAAGCGGATAAAGAAATCCGCCAGCCCTTCGGGAAAGCGTGCTGGATGTGGCTTGATACCTACCTCTCGGCATCTTCGCAAATAGGCGCTGTTCGACTCCGTATTGGCTAGCTCAAGAAGGTTGGGAGGAATTGCTCCTTGGTTGTCCTTTTGGAATTTGTCTGAAATATCGTGACCGCTCGGTCTTAGTTTGGGTTTGTAGCCATTTTTGAGTAACTTTTTCATACTCTCGCTGTATGGCTTCAAAACTTGGCGATTGTCGGCCTTTGGAAATTCGGACACTGATAGCCACCAAACCGTGTTGATCGAATCCTTTACACGTATCCGTCTAATTGTTACCCACTCGGCTGGTGTAGGGAGACGTGATGGGTTGTAGTGGTAGAAATCTTGGGCGAGAAAGAACCCATACCCATTGACTAGTCTGATGAGAAGTTCGAACTGGTAGATGCTGCGAATTGGAAATCCAGGTAGATACGCGCTGCCTAAATCCAGAACAAGAGATCCATCTTTGGTCAGTACTCGCTTGAAATCCCCAGCAAACTGGAGAAACCAATCAACATACTCTTCGGAGCTCTTGTTACCATACTCTTTTTTGCGGGTCAGCGCAAAAGGGGGAGACGTGAGAATCAGGTTGACGCTCCTATCGGGAATCTCTTTGAGTACATCAAGACTGTCCCCAAGAAATGCTTGCCCCATCTCTGTTGAGTAGTAGGGAGCATTCAGCGATATAGGCTTTTCTTTAGCTTTCCTGGGCTTGCGAGATTCGGCTTTCATGTCTTCCGATCAAAGTCAACTCAAAGGGTCTTGTGCGACACTTGCCAACTGAGCTTCCGCCGCTTTTAACCGCTGCATCACCTTTTCGCGGCCCAGCACGACCATCGTCCCGAACAGCGGCGGGGCCACCTCTTTGCCGGTCACGGCCACGCGGACGATGCCGAACAATTGGCCGGTCTTGAGTCCCATCTCTTCGGTGAGAGCGCGCATCGGCGGCTCCATCGCGCGCTCCGTCCACTCGGGCACGTTTTCCAGCGTGGCGATGACGCGCCGCAGCGCCGCCAGGCTCGACGCCGCATCCATCTTTTTGCCGACGAGAGCCGACGCGGGCGGCATCGGCATCTCTTTGAAAAACAAGTCGCACCATTCCGTCGCGTCGGTCAGGCGCTTTAATCGCTCGCGGATGAGCGGGACAAGCTGCTCGACCTTGCCGAGTCCGATCTCGTCTTCCGACATTCCCAATCCTGCTGCCAGGTAAGGCAGCACCCACCGCGCCAACTCGTCTTGAGGCATCGCGCGAATGTATTCGCCATTCATCCAGTCGAGCTTGTCGTATGAAAACACCGCGCCGGCCTTGTTGACGTGCTCCATGCTGAATCGCCGGGCCAATTCTTTTCTCGTGAAAATCTCTTGCTCTTCGCCTTCGCCAGGCGCCCAGCCTAAAAAAGCCAGGAAATTGAGCAGCGCCTCGGGCAAAAAACCCATCCTGCGAAACTCGCTGATCGAAGTCGCGCCGTGGCGCTTGGACAGCTTGCGGCCATCGGCGGCCAGCACGTCCGGCACGTGGGCAAACTCGGGCATCTCCCAACCGAACGCCTGATACAACAGGACGTGCTTGGGCGCGCTGGAGAGCCACTCGTCGGCGCGAATCGCGTGGCTGATTCGCATCCCGTGATCGTCCACGACGACCGCCAGGTGATAGGTGGGCAACCCATCGCTTTTGAGCAGCACCGCGTCGTCCACCAGGCGCAAGTCAAAGGCCACGTCGCCCTTGACCATGTCGTGAAACGGCAGCGTGCCTTCCAGCGGCGCAGCCAGGCGAACGACGTGCGGCTTGTTCGGGTCCACCTCGCCGGGCTTTTTGTGGCGGCACAGCCGGTCATAGCCAATCGCCTGTTTGTTCGCCGCCTGCTGCTTGCGCAGGGCCTCTAATCGCTCCGGCGCACAGTCGCAGCGATATGCTGCGCCGCGCGCGATCAATTCTTCTGTGGCCTGTTTGTAAATGTCGCGGCGCAGCGATTGGATGTACGGCCCATACGGCCCGCCGATCTCGGGCGCGCCTTCCCAATCCTGGCCGATTTGAGCCAACTCTTGACGGCTGGGGCCTTCGTCAAATTCGATGCCAAGCCACTCGAGACCTTCCAGCAGCACACGCACCGAGCCAGGCACGTAGCGCTTCTGGTCCGTGTCTTCGATGCGTAAAATCATCTTGCCGTGCAAGTGCTTGGCAAACAAATAATCAAACACTACCGTGCGGACGCTGCCAATGTGCGGCTCGCCCGTCGGGCTGGGCGCGAAACGAACTCTCACATCCGACATTTCAAAACTCTAACTTTTTGTGCCGCATCGCCACACTCTCGGCAATGCCGAGCGCGAGCATCAAGGTGACCAGCGAGCTGCCGCCATAACTGATGAAGGGCAAAGGCAGGCCGGCCACCGGCAGCAGGTTCAGATTCATCGCCATATTCACTGCTGCCTGGAAAAAAATCATCATCGTAAAGCCGATGACGATGTAGCGTCCAAACGAATCGCGCGAAAGAGCCGCAATGCGGAGCAGGCGGAATAACAACAGCACGAACAAGGCAAACAAAATCAACGCGCCAAGCATTCCCAGTTCTTCGGCGATGACCGAAAAGATAAAATCCGTGTGGCGCACGCGCAAAAAGTGCAATTGGCTCAAGCTGCTAGGGTTGGCGAATCCCTTGCCAAAGAATCCGCCGCTGCCGATGCTGATGAGCGCCTGGTCAATGTTATAACGCTTGTCAGGAGCGTGAGTGGGGATGAGAAACACCAAGAGCCGCTCTTGCACGTAGGGAAGATTCTCCCGCATGTAACCCTGGAATGCGAACCACGCCAACGGCAACGCCGCGATGCCGATCGCGCCAAACGCCGCCAGGTGTTGCCAGCGCAAGCCCGCTGCATAAATCATCGCGGCGCCGACGACAAACAACAAGATCGCCGTGCTCAGATTGGGCTGCATGAACACCAGCAGCGTCGGCAGCGCCACCAGCGCCACCGCGCTCAGGACCACCCGCAGCCGGCCCATGTCGTCCTCGTGGTTGGCGAGATACTGAGCCAGCGCCAACACGACCAGAATCTTGGCGGCCTCGGAAGGCTGCACGTCAAAGAACGTCAACGGAATCCAACGGCGCACCTCGCCGATCTGGCTTTGCCCCAACGCCAGCGCGATCACCAGCAGTAGCAGCGCGACCAGGTAAACGATGCGTCGAATACCGCCCCAGATGCGATAGTCAATCGCCGCTGCGCCGATCAGCACTCCCAGGCCGACGATAGCCCACACCAATTGGCGTGTCGTCGCTTCTACCAGGGCTGTGTCTTCGGCGTTTCTCGTCGCACTGTAAATCATCGTCAAGCCGTAGCCCACCAGCAACACGACGGTCAACAGCAACACCCAGTCAAAGTGACGCCACGAACGCGAATCACTCATCGTCTACTCGCTCAATCGGATTTCCATTGCATCAGCCACTCGTCTTCCTGCGCCGACCATCCAGCAATGGAATGTTCGCCACCAACCTGCTTTCATTGCGGCTCTGCGTGAACGTGATCTGCACGCCCTGGCGGTCAATCTCCAAATGCTTAGAGATGACGGCAATGATCTCGTCCTTGAGCATTTCCAACAAGCCCGGCGAAATGTTGGCTCGATCGTGGACGAGCACGAGCTGCAACCGCTGTTTGGCTACGTCACGGCTGGTCGGCTCTTGGTGACCGCGAAGGAAATTGAACAAGCCGCTCATGTCTGCCTCCCATTTGACCGCACCATGCGCAAGAACCGCTCAAAGATGTTGGTCTGCCCACGAAATGTTTGGAACGGCACGTCTTCGCCCAGCAACCGCCGGGCAATGTTGCGGAACGCCTGACCGGCGAGCGATTTTTCGTCCATCGCCACCGGGCGACCGCGATTGGTCGAGATCAACACAGACTCGTCCTCCGGCACAATGCCGATGAGGTCCACCGCCAGAATCTCGAGCACGTCGCCGGTATCGAGCATGTCGCCCCGACTGACCATCTCGGGCTTGAGCCGGTTGACGATGAGCTTGGCCGGATCCTTTTCCGCCGCCTCCAGCAAGCCAATGATGCGGTCGGCATCGCGCACCGCGCTGACTTCGGGATTGGTGACAATCAGGATCAAGTCGGCCGGAGCCATCGCCATGCGAAAGCCTTCCTCGATGCCGGCCGCCGAGTCAATCAACACAAAGTCGTGATCGGCGCGCAACTGGTCGCACACGCGCACCAGGTCGGCCGGCTTGACAGCAGACTTGTCGCGTGTCTGCGCTGCCGGCAGCAAGTATAGCCCGGACAGCCGCTTGTCTTTGATGAGCGCCTGGCGCATCTTGCAACGCCCCTCGACCACGTCCACGATGTCGTAGACGATGCGGTTTTCCAGGCCCATCACCACGTCCAGGTTCCGCAAGCCGATGTCGGCGTCCAGACACACGACGCGCTTGCCCAGCGCGGCCAGCGCCACGCCAATGTTGGCGGTCACAGTCGTCTTGCCCACGCCACCTTTGCCCGAAGTAATTGTAATGACCTGTGCGGCCATAGCTCCATCCTTCCATCATGGAGGCCATCAGCTAACCCGTTGCCCGGGCAGTCAGTCCACCGGCCTCTCGGCGACTGAGCAACGGGTTACCGCTCACTTGATTTCGGATTCCATGCAACCGCCTCGATGCGCCCATGCGTCACGCGCGCGGTCTCTGGCTGAGATTTGCGTCGGCGCTCATCGGGCGAGCGCGTGATGTAGCGACCGATGCGAAGCTGCGTGGGCGAAAGGTCGAGCGCGCACACCACCGCTTCGTTGTCGCCGAACGCGCCGGCGTGAACGGTTCCGTGCAGCTTGCCCCACACCACCACGTCGCCCCCGGCGATGACTTCGGCCCCGGAATGCACGTCGCCAATGACGACGATGGAGCCAGGGTGACGCAGGCTGACGCCGGAGCGCAACGTCCGGTGCACGACCATCGCCGCGTCCGAGACTTCGGGCGGCTCTGGGACTGGCGCAGGCTCGGCCAGCGCAGGCGCAGCAGCAGGTGGGGCGCGCTCCTCGCGCAACTCGCGCGGCGGCAGCCTGGTATCCAGCCCCAGGTGCGCGGCGGCGTTTTGCGTCGCTGCATTTTCTCCAACGAGCGCCCACAGCGTCACGTCGTGGCACAGAAGCAGATCGCGCGCCGCGCGGATGTCGTCCTCGGCCAGCGCGCGCGCGCCGACGATCAACCCCACGCGCGCGCCTTTGAAAAACGCCGGGCTGGCATTGAGCCGCGCTTCGAGCTGCGCCAACGCCTCCGGCCACGAATCCGGCGCGGCCGGCAACGTGACAATCAGCCCCTCGCGGACGCCTTTGATCGCGATAGAATCGGCAGCCATCTCTCGAGCTTTTCGACAACCTGTCGCGGGTGATTATAACACAAGTGAGCCGCCGATGGGAAATGTCAGCCTGACTCGAGTTCCTCTGAATTCCTGTAACTTACGTGCGGCAAAAAATCGGTGGTATACTTACCGGCATTCATCCGAATCCTCACAGGAGGCGAGCAGCATGGAAATCATTGCGGAAGGCCACGGGGAGCTGATCGGCTGGCACGACCCCGACGAGAACCGCAAGTGGATCATGGAGAACAAGCCGCGCGACCTGCGCGACAAGCGCACGAGCGTCAAGGAGGCCGTGGAGCGATTCGTCCACGACGGTGACTATATCGCCATAGGCGGCTTTGGCCACATCCGGGTGCCCATGGCGCTGGTGTACGAGATCGTTCGACAGCGAAAGCGCAACCTGGTCATGGCGGGCAAGACCGCCGTCCACGACGCGGATATTCTCATCGGCGCGGGCTGCGTGAACAAGGTCGAAGTGGCGTATACCTTTGGTCACGAATTGCGAGGACTTTCGCCCGCCGGCCGCCGGGCGGTGGAAACCGGCCAGTGCCAGGTGGTCGCCGAAATCTCGAACGCCGGGTATCAATGGCGCTTTTTGGCGGGAATGATGGGGATTCCTTTCATCCCCTCCCGCAACATGCTGGGCACGGACACCTTTGCCCACAGCTCGTGCAAGATGGCCAAGGACCCCTGGAGCGGCAAGCCCATCTGCCTGATTCCGGCGGCCTATCCCGACGTCGCCATGTTCCACGTGCCGCGCTGCGATAGGTACGGCAACGCGCAGATTGACGGCATCATCGTCGAGGACTTTGAGCTGGCCCGCGCGGCTCGCCGGGTGATCGTCACCGCCGAAGAGATCGTGGACGAAGAGGTGATCCGCGCCAAGCCGCATCAGACCGTGATCCCGTTTTACGTGGTGGACGCCGTGTGCGAGGTGCCGTTCGGCGCGCACCCCACGCAAATGCCTTATCTCTACTTTTTCGACGAAGAGCACATTGGCGAATGGCTCCTCGTCGCCGAGACGCCCGAGGGCACAGCGGCTTATTTTGAAAAGTATGTGTTCGGCGTCCACGACTTTGACGAGTACCTGGACCACGTGGGCGGCGTCAAAAAGCTCAATTACCTCAAGCGCGTGATGCAGTTCCAAGAACCCATGCAAGCGCCCTGGCTGGAAGCGCGGCGCAAGTAAAGAGAGGCATCCATGGCTCAACGAGCAACGACCTACACGGCTACCGAGCTTTTGGCGACCGTCGCCGCCAAGCTTTTGGAGGACAAGAAATCGGTCTTTGTCGGCACGGGCTTGCCCATGATCGCCGCGCTGCTGGCGCAGCGGACGCACGCCCCGAACCTGCTCGTCATCTTTGAGGCGGGCGGCGTCGGCCCGCAGGTGCCGGTGCTGCCGATTTCGGTGGGCGACTGCCGCACCTTTCACCGCGCCGTGGCCGCCACGAGCATGCACGACGTGATGAGCGCGTGCCAGGCAGGTTACGTGGACTATGGCTTTTTGGGCGGGGCGATGATTGACGCGCGCGGCAACCTCAATACGACCGTCATCGGCGATTGGAAGCATCCCACGGTGCGCCTGCCCGGCAGCGGCGGCGCGAACGACATCGGCTCGTTCTGCCACCAAACCATCATCATCATGCGCCAAGACCGGCGCAAGTTTGTGGAAAAGGTGGATTTTCTCACCACGCCGGGCTACCTGGATGGCCCCGGCGCTCGCGAGCGGGCGGGCCTGCCGGAGGAAACCGGCCCCTACCGCGTGATCACCCAACTGGGTGTGTATGGCTTTGACGAGGCGACCAAGCGGCTGCAGCTTGTAGCGCTGCACCCCGGCATCACGGTGGATGAGATCAAGGCCAACAGTTCTTTTGAGATATTGATCCCGGACAAGATCGAGACCACCCTGCCGCCGACCGAGCAAGAGTGCAAGCTGCTGCACGAGATTGACCCGACCGGCATGGCGATTGGAAAGTAAGACCGTGGACGACTGACCGTGGACCGTAGCCGACCGAGGAGGCCGCCGATGACTGACGAGATCGAATTCACCTACGATATATTCATCTCGTACAGCTCTAAAGACAAGGACTGGGTGCGCGGCGACTTGCTGAAACGCCTGCAAGCAGCGGGCTTGCGCGTCTGCATTGACTATCGGGATTTTCGCCCCGGCGCGCCGAGCGTGAAAGAGATGGAGCGCGCGGTGCTGACTAGCCGCAAGACGCTGCTCATCCTCACGCCGGCTTACCTCAACAGCGCGTGGACCGAGTTCGAAGCGTTGATGTTGCAGACGCTCGACCCAGCCAATCAGAACCTCCGCCTGATTCCCCTGCTCAAAGAGAAATGCGACCTGCCGCTACGCCTCAAGTATCTCACCTATCTGAATTTCGTTGACCCCGACGATTGGGATTGGGCCTGGCGACAACTGCTCACCGCGTTGGGTGCGCCGCCGGTTCAAGAGCCACCCCCAGAGCCAAAGCGAGAAGAATGGCGCCTCAAGCACCCCTATCCCATGCCGCCCAACTTTACCGGTCGCGTTGCCGAGCGCGAGATGCTGACACAGTGGCTGCAAGACGATAGCACTCGACCACTTTTTGTGCTGTGCGCGTTGGGCGGATTTGGCAAGAGCGCGCTGTGTTGGCACTGGCTGCTGAACGACGTTTCTCCCGCGCGCTTTCCGCGCGTGGTGTGGTGGAGCTTTTACGAGGGCGACGCCAGCTTTGATAGCTTTTTACGCGAGACGCTCGAGTACCTGGCTGAAGGAAAAGTCGCCGACTTTTCCCCGCGCCAGCAAGCCGGCGAGCTGCTCCGCCTGCTGCGCCGGCCCGGCGCGCTGCTGATTTTGGACGGCTTTGAGCGCGCGCTGCGCGCCTATAGCAGCCTGAACGCGGCGTATCAAGGCGATTCTCCCTCCCCTGCGCCAGCGGCGCGGGAGTGGGGCCAGGGTGGGGGCGAAACCGACTGCGTCAGCCCCATCGCCGAGCATTTCTTGCGCGGCGTCTCGACCTTGCCCGGCCTGCAAGCCAAGGTGCTGATGACGACGCGGCTGTGTCCACGCGCGCTGCAAGCTCGCGGCGGCGACTTGCTGCAAGGCTGCCGCCAAGAAGAGCTGACGCAGATGCAGCCCGCCGACGCCGTCGCCTTTTTTCGCGCGCAAGGCATCCGCGGCAGCCGCGCCGAAATACAAGCGGCCTGCGCGCCCTACGGCTATCACCCGCTGAGCCTGCGGCTGCTGGCGGGCCTCATCGCCAACGACCTGCAACAGCCCGGCGATATTTCCGCCGCCAAACGGCTGGACGTATCCGGCGATTTGATACAGCGCCAACACCACGTGCTGGAGCAAGCCTATAGCAGCCTGACGCCCGAGCGTCAAAAGCTGCTCAGCCGCATCGCCTGCTTTCGCAGCCCGGTGAGCTATGACGCGCTGCACGCAGTGGCCGTGGCGAAAGCTGCCCAGCTTCCCGAAAGCTCAGAGCTTTCGGGAAGCTGTGACGACGACCTGCGCGACCTGCTGGCGCGCGGGCTGCTGCACCACGACCGCGACACCCGCGCTGCGGGCCGCTACGACCTGCACCCGATTGTGCGCCGCTACGCCTACGACCGGCTGGCCGCCCCCGACCGCGCCGCCGCCCACGCCCACCTGCGCGATTATTTTGCCGCCGTGCCCCAGCCGGACAAGGTGCACAGCCTAGACGACCTGACGCTGGTGATTGAGCTTTACCACCACACCGTGCGGGCCGGACAGTACGATGAGGCGTGGTTACTGTTTCGTGACAGAATTTGGCGAACGCTCTACTACCAATTGGGCGGTTACCAAGTACAGGTTGAACTGTTGCGTGCCCTCTTTACTGATGAAGAGACCAAGCCGCCTCGACTCAAGGATGAAGCGCACCAAGGCCATGCGATGAACGAGCTGGCTAACTCGTACAGCCTGAGCGGCCTGCCCCGCCGGGCCGTGCCGCTGTTTGAGGGTTACATTGCTATCTCTGAAAAACGCGGTGACAAGACAAACACCGCCGTCGGCCTGGGGAACGTGGCTTATCAGGCACAGCTTCACATCGGCGCGCTGCGGGCCGCCGAAGCCAACCTGCGCCGCCGCATCGCCCTGTGCCGGGAGATTGAGGACGAGTTCCGCGAGGCGATTGGCCACTGTGAATTGGGGCGGCTGCTGGCGTACCGGGGCGCGTGGGCGAAATCGCAAGATGAATTGGCAACTGCGCTGGCAATGTTTGAAAAGCGACAGAATGTGCAAGGGCAAGGAGTCACACGGGCCTATCACGCGCTGCGCGAATTGCTGATGGCGCGTGTAGGGGCGAGGCATGCCTCGCCCCTACGTGGCAACCACGCCGCCGACGCCCTGGCGGCTGCCCGCCGCGCGCTGGAACTGGCGGATGAAACAGCCCGCACTCGATACCTGCACGAGCGCGACTATGTCCGCGCGCACTGGCTGCTGGGCGCAGCGCACCACGCGAGCGGCAACCTCGACGAGGCCGACCGTCACCTGAGCGAGGCGCTGGCACGCTGCCGGAGCATCAACGCTGTAGATGCCGAAGCCGACATTCTGCTCGACCTGGCGCGGTTGCGCACGGCGCAGGGTCACAAGGACGACGCCTTGCGCCAGGCGCAGGAGGCGCTGGTCATCACGGAGCGCAGTGAGTACGTCCTGCAAGGCGCGGACGTGCATCTCTTTTTGGCGCAGATGGCGCAAGAGGCGGGCGATAAGCGCGCGGCGTTGGGTCATGCCCAAGAGGCGCGTCGGCTGGCTGCGTGCGATGGCCCGCCGGATTACGTGTACAAGGTAGCCTACGAGGAAGCCGGGGCGTTGCTCGCGCAACTGTAACTGCTCAACCTGTCATTGCGAGTCAGCCTGTCATTGCGAGCGCCCAGAGGGCGCGAAGCAATCTCCACGAGCAAAGAGATTGCTTCGTCGGCCTGCGGCCTCCTCGCAATGACAAGGGGAACGTTCTTTTTCACCGCCGGACGCAAAGAAATCAAGCTAAGAACTTGGGCCTCGCTTGCCCCCGCGCTCTTTCAGGGGTTGCGGTTCAAATCCAAGTCACGCTTGCGGCGTGACCTCCAACTCTATCACTCGACCGTGATCCCGCTGCCCTCGACGACCTCTCCAATCCGCCAGGCTCCCGGCCCCATCGCGTCCATGAAAATTAAGAGCCCTTCTGGAGGCACCGCCACCAACAGCCCGCCGGACGTTTCCGGGTCAAACAGCAGCCACTCTTGCGCGAGCGTCAGCCTGGCAGTGAATTTTACGCGGGGGCGATAAAACGCTTCGTTGCTTTCCGCGCCGCCGGGAAAGGTCCATGCATCGGCATAGGCTTGCGCGCCGGGCAGCAACGGAATATCGGCAAAGCGCAGCCGGAAGCAAACGCCCGCCCGCTCCGCCATCTCTATGGCGTGGCCGACGAGTCCATAGCCGGTGATGTCGGTGGCCGCGCGCGCTCCGGCCGCCAATGCCGCATGTGAGGCAGCCCGGTTGAGCCGCATCATGCTTTCGGTAGCTGCTTGCACGTGCTCGGCTTGGGCCAGTTCGCGCTTGAGCGCGGTGGTGATGACGCCCACGCCCAGCGGCTTGGTCAGCATCAAAACATCGCCTACCTTTGCGCCGCCTTTGGTCAACAGGCGATCCGGGTGGACGATGCCGGTCACCGCCAATCCATACTTGGGTTCTCGGTCGCGGACGGTGTGCCCGCCGGCAATCGCGCCGCCGGCTTCAGCCACTTTATCCGCGCTGCCGCGCAAAATCTCGGAAAAAATCTCGGCGTCCAAATCTTCGGGGAATGCGGCGATATTGAGCGCGAACAGCACCTCGCCGCCCATCGCGTAAACGTCGCTCATCGCATTCGCCGCCGCAATCGCCCCGAACGAGTAGGCATCATCCACGACCGGCGGAAAGAAATCCGTCGTCTGGATGATCGCCTGGTCGGGAGCGATCCGATACACGGCGGCATCGTCCGGCTCGCCCAGCCCGACGAGCAAGTCGGGATAATCTTGGCGCTTGAAGCGATCTTGCAAAGGGCGCAGCACGTGCGCCAGGGCCTCGGGGGCCATCTTGCTCGCTCAGCCCGCGCACGTCGCCAGCGAGGTCAATCGAATCTGTTTTGCAGTCGTCATTTTCCTCTCGATTCTGACCAAAGACGACGGACCGCCGCTGGGTGACTGCGGTCGTCGGTCTATCGTCTTTTGTCATATTTTTTGCAAGTATACCTGATTCGGTGTCACGCGACAACCGCTTGCCGTCTCTCTGGCGTTGGGCTATAATCCCTTGAAACTGTAACTACTCAGCCGCTCCTGCCGGATTGACAAATCCGGCAGCGTGCCAGGCAGCCTCCAGCCTGGATTTGTCAATCCAGGCTGAGCAGTTACTTGAAACTAGAGATTTGGTATTTGATGAATCCTTTATCGCGTTTTGAATTACTGGCCGAGCGATTGGTCGAAGGCACGTTTGGACGCTGGTTCGCCGGGCGACTGCACCCGCTGGAAGTGGCGCTGCAACTGGCGCGCGCCCTGGAAGACGCGCAGGTGCTCAACTTGCGCGGCGAGCGGTTAGCCCCCAACCTTTATTGGGTCTACCTGAATCCAGAGGATTACGCTGCGCTGCGCCAGGCGCAGCCCACGCTGCCCGAAGACCTGACCCAATCGGTCGTCGAGCTGGCGTCACAAGCGGGACTCGTGTTGACGCAGCCGCCCATCGTCGAGGTTCATTCTGCCGAAAGCATCTTGCGACGCCAGGTGTCTGTGGCCGCGCGCTACGTCCCGCCGGAAAGCGTAAAAGCGGGCGGCACGTCCGAGATGGACGCGCAGACTTTGACGGCGATGCGGGCAGAACTGGAGCGCGCGCCGGATGCGGCGCCGTTCCTCATCCTCGACGGGCGGCGCACCGTGTCGCTCGTCCGGCCCACGGTCGCCCTTGGACGCAGCCTGGACAATGACGTGATCGTGGACGATGCGCGCGTCAGCCGCCATCACGCGCAATTGCGCCGCCGCGCCGGTCGCTACGTGGTATACGATCTCGGCTCGTCGGGCGGGACCCTGGTCAACGGCGACCGCGTGAGCGAGTGTCTGCTCCAGGCGGGTGACGTGATCAGCCTGGCCGGCGTGCAGGTGATTTACGGCGAAGACAGCCCCACGCCGCCTCCGCCGCCCGGCCCGCAAGACACGCCGCCGTTGCCCAATACCCAATACCCAATCCCAAATGTAAAGTAACGAGGTATTGGGGATCAAGTTTTATGGACATACTCATCTTTGTCGTTCGCCTGCTATTGACCGCCCTGCTCTACCTGTTCCTGGTCGCGGTCTTTGTCGTGTTGTGGCGCGACCTGCGCACAACGACCGAAGCGCCTGTGGCGATTCAGGAACGCAAGGCCAGGTTGATCGCGCTGGCAAGCTGCGAGGGTCTGGAAAAAGGCGCGACGCTGGCGCTCCAGCCGTTTACGACCTTGGGGCGCGGCCCGGCCAACACCATCGTCGTGCCCGATACGTTCGCCTCGGCGGAGCACGCACTCATCTCCTGGCGCGGCGGGCAGTGGTGGCTGGAAGATTTGGACAGCCGCAACGGCACGCGGCTCAACGACGTGAGCGTGACCGCGCCGACCGTCCTGAGCGCAGGCGATCTAGTTTCAATCGGCCAGGTAAAGTTAAAGGTCGAGATTGACCAGTGATGCGTATTGCGTGATGCGTGATACGTGATCTCTCGCTCATCACCTGAAGGAGACAAGATGGATTTGGGACTGACGAATCAAGTGGCCCTCGTCACCGCCGCCTCGCGCGGATTGGGCGCAGCCGTGGCGCGGCGATTTGCGCTGGAAGGCGCCAAAGTGGCGCTGTGCGCGCGCGAGCTGGAGCACGCGCAGACGACCGCCGCGCGCATCGCGCAAGAGACCGGCGCGGAGGTGGCGGGCTTTAAGGCCAACGTGGCCGCGCCCGGCGACGTGGACGCGCTCGCTGCAAAAACTGTCGAGCGTTTCGGCAAGATTGATATTTTCGTCGCCAACGCCAGCGGCCCGGTCGCCGGCAAATTCCTCGCGCTCAACCCCGCCGACTGGGAGGCGGCGGTCAACCTCACGCTGATGAGCGCCGTTCGACTGTGCTATGCCGTTCTGCCCCACATGAAAAAATCGGAGGGGCGCTATCCCAGCATCGTGTTTATCACTTCGTATACGGTCAAGCACCCGGCGGATAATCTGATTCTTTCGAACAGCATCCGCATGGCCGTCGTCGGGTTGATGAAGACGTTGGCGATAGAGCTTGCGCCGAGCGGCATCCGTGTCAACGCCGTCGCGCCAGGCTGGACGCTGACCGAGCGCGTGGACGAGATTCTGAACGCACGTGCCCGGGCCAACGGTACCACGCTGGAACAGGAAAAGGCCATGGTCATCGCCGGCATCCCATTCGGACGCATGGGCAAACCGGAAGAATTTGCCAACGCGACCGTGTTCCTGGCTTCGCCCGCCGCATCGTATATCACGGGCGTCACGCTGCCGATTGACGGCGGCACGATAAGAGCTTCACTCTGATTCGATTTCGGAGGAGGAAATCAAAATGGAAATCGTCCAAGTCGTCGGGATTGTTTTTGCCGCCGTGGTGATCCTCATTCTTGCCTACCTCTACCGCGAAAGCGCCATCCTCGAGGGCAAGACTGAAATCGCCATCGGGCCGTGGAAATTCTCGCTGGGCGGCAAGGCGCAAAAAGAGCCAGATGCGTCAGAAAACTAGTGACAGCACATCTCCTTGCCACCTTTTCTTTTAAACGAGAGGAGAACTCGAATGCCAAGAAAACAAACCGAACCAATCCACCTGGCCGTCATCGGCGGCAGCGGCGTGTATGACATGGAAGCGCTGACCGACGTGATCGAGGTCAAAATCAAGACGCCGTTCGGCGATCCATCCGACGCCATCATCACGGGGACGCTCAACGGCGCGCGCGTGGCCTTTTTGCCGCGCCACGGGCGCGGCCATCGCCTCCTGCCCACCGAGGTCAACAGCCGGGCGAACATTTACGCACTAAAGACGCTGGGCGTGGAGCGCGTGCTTTCGATTAGCGCGTGCGGCTCTTTGCGCGATGACTATAGGCCGCGCGATATTGTCATTCCCAACCAGCTTTACGATCACACCAAGCTGCGCTCCGGCAACACCTTCTTTGGACGTGGAC
>CAYHAR010000032.1:15938-24270 GCA_964354595.1 uncultured Anaerolineae bacterium
CAGCTTTACGATCACACCAAGCTGCGCTCCGGCAACACCTTCTTTGGACGTGGACTGGTCGGGCACATTTCGTTTGCCCATCCTTTCTGCGCCGATTTTAGCCGCCAGGTGGCAGAGGCCGCGCGTGAAGCGGGCGCGCCCACCGTCCACCAAGGCGGGACGTTCATCACCATCGAAGGCCCGCGCTTTTCGACAAAAGCCGAAAGCGCCACGTATCGCAAGCTGGGCTTTGACATTATCGGCATGACGGCCTGCCCGGAAGCGCAGCTCGCGCGCGAGGCCGAGCTGTGCTACGCCGTGATGGCGCACGTCACCGATTACGACGTGTGGCACGAGACAGAAGAGGCCGTCAACGTGGCAATGCTGATCGAGAACCTCTTGGCCAACGCGGCGCTGACCAAGAACGCCGTCGGACGCCTCGTCGGCGCTGTGGCGAATGTCGAGCGGACGTGTGAATGCAAGGATGCGCTGGCGACCGCGCTCATCACCCAACGCGACCGGATTCCCGAAAAGCTCAAGCGGGAACTCGCGCCCCTCGTCGGCAAGTATCTGCCCGTCAAGCCCACACGCGCGCAACGCAAGCGACGTTGAACAACCAAGATCAGAAATCAGAGATCGGAGGTCGGAAGTCAGAGGCCGGCGATCTGACCTCCAACCTCCGGCATCCGAAATCGGAAAACACTCGCCCGTGGCGGGCGGTTTCGTCGCGGCTCGCGGCCGTTTCATCCACCGCCATCGAGCGCGCACTGCTGATTCTCGCCGCGCTGTTCGTGGCGACCGGCCTGGTCTTGCTCGCGCTCGTCGGGCGAGTGTCATCCGTCCGGGGCCTTGCATCCTTCGCCATCTGGGCCGTTTCGTTCGCCGCCGCTCACACCTTGCTCAACCGGCTCTTGCCGGAACGCGATCCCCTTTTTCTTCCGATTGCCGCATTGCTTTCGGGCTGGGGACTGGTCGAGATCGCTCGGCTGGCCCCGGCGTTTCTCACGCGGCAAATGATCTGGCTGCCCATCTGCCTGGGCGCGCTGCTGGCCGTGGCCGCCGCGCCGCGCGACCTGCGCTGGCTGCGGCGCTATCGCTACACGTGGCTGTTCGGCGGGCTGCTGCTGCTGGCGGCGACGCTCGTCGTCGGCGTCAACCCATCCGGCTCGAACATCGCGCGGCTGTGGCTGCGCGCCGGTTCCCTTTCGCTTTACCTTCAGCCTTCGGAAATCCTCAAGTTGTTTTTCGTCGCTTTTCTTTCGTCGTACCTGGCCGAAAAGCGCGAGCTGATCACGACGACCGGCCCGCGCCTCGGGCGATTCCGCTTGCCCGCCCTACCCTACCTGGCGCCGCTGCTGGTGATGTGGGGGGTGGCGATGCTGTTGCTCATCTCGCAAGAAGACCTGGGCGCGGCGGTCTTGTTCTTTTTCACGTTCCTGGCGATGCTCTACATCGCCAGCGGCCAGGCCAGTTACGTGATCGGCGGATTGGGATTGTTTCTGGTTGGAGCCGGCGCGGCTTATCAATTCATCGGTCGTGTGGCGCTGCGCGTGGATGCCTGGTGGAATCCGTGGCCGGAGGCGTCGGGCCGCGCGTTTCAGATCGTCCAGTCGCTCATCGCCATGGGCGCAGGCGGGATCATGGGCCAGGGATTGGGACAAGGCGCGCCCACGCTGATCCCCGTCGTCCACAGCGATTTTGTCTACGCGGCCATCGGCGAAGAATTTGGGCTGATGGGAACGCTGGCCGTGATCAGCTTGTTCGGCGTGTTGATCCTGCGCGGCTTGCGCGCGGCGACACTTGCACCTGCGGTGACAAGTGCAGGTGTGCGCGCCCGCGCGCCGTTCGCCCAGTTGCTCGGCGCGGGAGTGGCGATGCTCATCGGCCTGCAAGCCTGGGTGATCATGGGCGGCAACGCGCGGCTCATCCCACTGACCGGCGTGGCGCTTCCATTTCTCAGCTACGGCGGCAGCTCGCTGCTGGCAAGCATGGTCGCCATCGGGCTGCTGCTTCAAGTCTCGGATCCTCGGTTGCCGGATAGATGACGAAGGACAGATGACAAACGACCGCTTTGCGCGACAAATCACACAGTCTATCCGGCATACGGGCTTGCTGTTAATGGGAATGCTGGCGGCGCTGGCGATCCTCACGGGTTACTGGCAGGTGGCGCGCGGCCCATCGCTGGTCGAGCGAGAAGATAACCCGCGCCTGGTGCTGGCCGAGCGACAAATCCCGCGCGGCGCGATTCTGGATCGCAACGGTCATTCGCTGGCCGCAAGCCAAAGCTCGGAAAATGGGTACGTCCGTTATTATCTCGAGCCGGCCGCCGCGCCGGTGGTGGGCTACTATAGCTTGCGTTACGGGGTCGGCGGAGTAGAGGCCACTTTTGACGACGAGCTGCGAGGGACGTCGGGCCGGACGGGCCTGAATGCTTTCATGGACAACCTGTTGCATCGCGTCCCGCCGGGCCGCTCGGTGCGTCTGACGCTCGACCTGCCCGTGCAACGCGCCGCCGACGCAGCATTGGCAAATCACGCGGGCGCGGCCGTCGTTCTTTCGGTGCCAGAGGGCCAGGTGATCGCGCTCGCCAGTCACCCGACGTTCAACCCGGCCACGCTGGACGACGATTGGGAGCGATTGCGCGCCGATGATTCTTCGCCCCTGTTGAACCGCGCCACGCAAGGGCTATACCAGCCGGGCGCAGCCTTCCAGACCATCCTCCTGGCGGAAGCCATGACACGCGGACTGGCGCATCTCACCGATACGATCCCATCGGCGAATGCGCCCGTGACGGTGGACGACACAACCTTGCGCTGCGCCGCGTCTCCGGCCGGCGAGACACTCGCCGCTGCCTTTGCCGCCGGGTGTCCTGCGCCGTTCGCCCGGCTGGCGGACCAGTTCGATGCGCTGACTCTGGCCAACGCGATCCATCGCTGGAAACTCGACGTGGCTCCAGATCAGTTGGGGTTGCCCACGCACGCATCTATTTTTGCGGCGGACTCGCTGACGAGCGCGCAGGCTGTGCGCGACCTCGTGTTGGGCCAGGGGGCGCTCACGGTTTCGCCGCTGCAAATGGCATCGGTCATCGGGGTGATTGCCAACGACGGGCGGCCTCTCACTATGCGCCTCACGCCGGGGCCATCTAGCCTGGCCGCTCCGCCGATTCTATCTTCTGAAATCGCCGGAGCCATCCGGGCGGCGCTGTCGGCGTCCGGCAACCTGGCCGGCCAGACCGCGTTGGCCGTCGGCGGAGAAAAGCAGCACGCCTGGTTCGTTGGATTTGTGCCTTCGAGTTCGCCGCAGTGGGTGATCGTGGTGGTGCTGGAACAAGAAAACGCGGCGACCGCATATCAAGTCGCCGCGCAGGTCAGCGCAACGCTGATGGCGCGTTAATCCATACCGTAGGGGGCAGTCCTTGTGGCTGCCTCGCTGGGGCGACCACGAGGGTCGCCCCTACACTTTGAGCAAGTCCAGGTATTCCTCGCGGGTCACCTGCAAGCTGCCCAGCCCCAGCTCGATCAGCAACTCGCCGATCAGCTCAGCCTTGCACTCTGCGTCGCGGCTCGACCACGTCCGGCTCTTGATCTCCAAAAAGCTTCCCTGCAGCTCGGGCTGGACGATGCGATCCACGTTCACCGCGAACTCTGTCTTTTTGTAGACGATGTGATAGCGGCTGCGCTGCTTGTGGACTTCGAACTCGGTGAGCGGGCGGAAATATTCTCGATAAAAACGCAGCGAGCGATCCGCGTGCGCCGTGAAGCGGGAGCGCGAAAGCAAAACGGAATTGGCAAACTCTCGCTCCTTCTTGGGGCCGGTGAGCGTCAAACCATAACGGTTCTCGACCACTTGACCGGCGGCATTGAGGATTTCATCTTCGCGGTAGCGGATGCGGTCAGCTTGCGGATCGGAAAAGAGAAAATAGGTATCGTACTGGCGACGGACGGACGAACGCTGGACGGTCAGCGCGCCGCCAGCGAACGCCGCCTCCACACGCGCCCGGGCCACGTCGTCCAGGCGCACCTTGATCTGTATCTCGAACATTTCCTCTTGCGCCAGTCCGCCGATGGCGACGAGTTTATCGAGCAAGTTGCCTTCACGCGCGGCGAGGAACGCGTCAATCTGCGCGGCGACCTCTTGCGCGCGAGCGCGAACCTGGTCTGCGTCTATCGTCTGAAGCTGTCCATCGCGCAACAAGCAGCGGCCATCAATCCAGACGTGGCGCACGTCGGCGCTCTTGCAGGCATAGACCAATTCAGAGTAAATCGCATCCGGGTCACGCGCAAAGCGCGGCGTGTTGTGCAATCCTTCCAGAGCGACCACCGCCACGTCGGCGCGCTTGCCTGCTTCGAGCGAGCCGGTCACGTCGTCCAGGTAAAGCGCGCGCGCTCCCTCGATGGTCGCCATCGCCAAGGTCTGCCGCGCCGGAACGACGACGGGATTGCCGCTGGAGCCTTTGGCGAGAAAAGTCGCCAGGCGCATTTCCTCAAACATGTCCAGGTCGTTGTTGCTCGCGGTGCCGTCGGTGCCGATGCCGACGTGCAGCCCTTCTTTGAGCATCTGTGAGACCGGCGCAACGCCGCTGGCGAGCTTCAAATTGCTGCTCGGATTGTGCGAGACGCCCGCGTTGGCGAGCCGCAAGTCGCGGATTTCTCCCGCGTCCACGTGAACGCAATGCGCGGCCAAGACCTTGGCGCGGAATATCCCCTGCTCTTTCACCCAGGCGACAGGCGGCATGCCGTGCGCCTTGCGGCTCTCGTCCACCTCCAGCGCCGTTTCAGATAGATGAATGTGCAACGGCACGTCGTATTGAACCGCCAGGTCGGTTGCCGCTTTGAGGAGTTCGGGCGTGCACGTGTAGGGCGCGTGCGGGCCGACCGAAGGAACGATGAGGCGATGGCCCTTCCACTTTTCGACAAAGGTCCGGCTATAGTCCAGGCTTTCTTCGTAACTGTTTGCGTCCGGCGAAGGGAACTTGACAATCGTCTGCGAGCACACCGCGCGCACCCCAGCCTCGGCCGCCGCTTGGGCGACGGCGTCCTCAAAGTAATACATGTCGGCAAAGCACGTCACGCCGCCGCGAATCATCTCGGCGCAAGCCAGCAATGTGCCCAGCCGGACGAAATCAGGATTGACAAACTCGCGCTCGACCGGCATCATGTAGCCGTGCAGCCAGACGTCCAGGCGCAAGTCGTCGGCCAGGCCGCGCAGGAGCGTCATCGCCGCGTGGGTGTGAGCATTGACCAGGCCAGGCATGATGGCGCATCCAGCACAATCTATCACATCAGACGATTCGAAATCGCGCAGCACATCCGTCGCCGAGCCAACTGCGACCAGCTTGCCATCCTTCATCGCCAGCGCGCCATCCGAGACGACGCGAAACGCAGCGTCCATCGTCACGAGGACGCCGTGTGCCAGAATCGTATCAACCTTCATCTGAGCCTCCGGAAGGTAGATTGGCCGGATTATAGTCATTTCAGAGAGGAAAGCAAGCAAGGCGACGCGGCGCGTCGCCCTTACACGAGGGTCTCTTTGACACTCTATGCCGCCAATGTTATACTGGCGCTATGCTGCATAACCGCGAGGTGATTCACTCCATGCCTATCGAACCGCTTGCCATTCCAGCTGTGCGCGAGGGCAACGTCAAGCCGTATGTGGTCGTCGTTCTGCCCGCGTACAACGCGGCTCGAACGCTCGTCCGCACCTATCGCGCCATTCCCCAAGAAGTGGTGGACGACGTGATCCTGGTAGACGACGCCAGCCAGGACGACACCGTCGAGATCGCGCGCCTGCTGAACCTCAGAGTGATCCAGCACGACAAGAACCTGGGGTATGGCGGCAATCAGAAAACGTGTTATCGCGCCGCGCTGGAAAGCGGCGCCGGTATTGTCGTGATGGTGCACCCCGATTATCAATACGATCCAACGCTGATCCCGCAAATGATCGCGCCCATCCAAAATGGCAAAGCCGATTGCGTGCTCGGCTCGCGCATGTTGCAAAAGGGCGGCGCCAGCGCCGGGGGAATGCCGATCTATAAACAAATCGGCAATCGCTTCTTGACCAAGGTTGAGAACGTGATCCTGGGCCAGAACTTGAGCGAATATCACACCGGCTACCGGGCCTACAGCCGCCGTTTGCTGCTATCCATTCCCTTTACCGAGAACTCGAACAATTTTGTGTTCGACACCGAGATCATTATTCAACTGCTGGTGGCGGGGTTCCGCATCAAAGAGATTCCGATCCCCACTCGCTACTTTGCCCACGCCTCCTCCGTGGACTTGGCCCGCAGCGTTCAGTACGGACTGGCTATCCTCAAACGATTGGCGTTTTATCTGATCTGGAAAGCCGGAGGGCGGCAGTATTTTGCCATCGCTCAACCCGACCCCGGCGCAGCGCCGAGGTGAAGGATATGAGTCAAGACTCTGATTCTCATCTACGCATCCTGCACATTTACAAGGATTACTTTCCCGTCCTGGGCGGGATCGAAAATCACATCAAGGTGCTGGCCGAAGCGCAAGCCGCGCGCGGCCACGACGTGACCGTGCTGGTCGCCAACCCAGGCCGCCGCACCGTCATCGAAACGGCGAACGGCGTGCGAGTGGTCAAAGCCCGGCGCTGGGGCACCTTGGCCTCGACGCCCATCAGCCCGGCGCTGTTTCGCTGGACAGCCCGCCTCAAGGCGGATGTGGCGCACCTGCATTTCCCTCACCCGCCCGGCGAAGTGGCGCATCTCTTGTTTGGGCGAGCCAGACGCATGGTCATCACCTATCACAGCGACATTGTCCGCCAGCGCACGCTGCGCGCCTTGTATCATCCGCTGCTCTGGGTCGTGCTCCGGCGAGCCGACCGGCTCATCGCCACCAGCGCCACTTACATCGAAAGCTCGCGCTACCTCCGCCAGTTCCGCGAAAAATGCGTCGTCGTCCCGCTCGGCGCCGACCTGGAGCACTTTGACCGCGTTGACCCGACGCGCGTCGAATCCCTGCGCCAGCGATTGTTCGCTCAGCCTGAGCATCGGCCAACGCTGGTCTTTGTCGGACGCCTGCGATACTACAAGGGACTGGACGACCTCCTGCGCGCCTTGCCGAAAATTTCTGATGCGCGCCTGCTCATCGTGGGCGACGGCCCGATGCGCGCGCCGTGGGAGCAACTGGCGCACGAGCTGCATCTTGCCGGGCGCGTGACGTTCGCAGGTGAAGTGGACGACGCCGACTTGCCGGCGTGCTACAAGCTGGGCGACGTGTTCGTGCTGCCCGCCAACGCGCGAGCCGAAGCATTCGGCACGGTCATCGTCGAGGCGATGGCGGCCGGGCTGCCCGTCGTCAGCACCGAGGTCGGCTCGGGCACGTCGTGGGTGAACTTGCACGGCGCGACGGGCTTGGTTGTCCCGCCGCGTGACGCCAAGGCGCTGGCCGAAGCGATCAATGCGCTTTTGTCCGACGCAGGCCGCCGCATCGAAATGGGCCGCGCGGCGTATCAGCGCGCGCACGCCGAGTTTAGCCAATCAGCGATGATCAAGCGCGTGGAGCAGGTGTATCGTAAAGTTCTGGCCGGGCAGTAGTGTGCACTCAAACGTTGTCATGCTGAGGCCCGCGTAACGGGCCGCAGCATCTTCAAGCCGAGATTCCGCGCGTTTCACGCGGGGCGCTTTGCGCCCTCAGAATGACACTCCTGACAACTCTTGCGTGCACACGGGCAGTAGACTCGTTAGACGCTTTAGCAAAAGTGTGGTAGAATGTAGCCATAGTTCAGGTAGTCCAATCGGATCGTAGCTCAACAATTTGTTGACCAAGCCTCGCCCCGGTGAAACCACCGGGGCGATTTTTTGTAGGAAGGTAAATCTCTTGACAGAGTTTCGTGATTTTGATATAGCGGCGCCATTGCAGGACGCGGTGCGCCGCATGGGTTTTGAGCGTCCCACGCCCATCCAGACGCAGGCCATTCCGCCCGCGCTGCAGGGGCGCGACGTGGTGGGCTGCGCGCAGACCGGCACCGGCAAGACGGCCGCCTTTTTGCTGCCCAGCTTGAACGCGCTGATGGGCAGCAAGAGCGAGGCCAAAGGCTCGCGGATGCTCATCCTGGTGCCCACGCGCGAGCTGGCCTTGCAAGTGGGTGAACATGCGATGCAGCTCGCTCGCAAGACACCGCTCAAGGTGGCGATTGTCTATGGCGGCGTGGGGATGCGCGATCAGGAACGCGCGTTGCGCGCCGGAGCCGATGTGATCGTCGCCACGCCCGGCCGGTTGCTCGACCACATGGGGCGCGGGAACGTGCGCTTCGACCGCCTGTCCATCCTGGTGCTCGACGAGGCCGACCGGATGTTGGACATGGGCTTTTTGCCCGACATCCGTCGAGT
>CAYHAR010000033.1:0-24219 GCA_964354595.1 uncultured Anaerolineae bacterium
TACCAGGTCGGCCAGCCGGCGCCGCTGCTGACCACGACGACAAACGCGACCGGGCAGTATCAGTTTGATAACCTCATGCCGGGAAGCTACGTGGTACACATTCCGGCGACGCAATTCCAGGCGGGCGGGCCCCTGGCGGGTTACGTCTCCTCGACCGGTAACGGCAACGACGAGACGACCGACCACACGGGCGACGAGAACGGCATAGACAACCCGGCGCTGGCGACGAATGGCATCAGCAGCACACTGTACGTGCTGCAACCCAACACTGAGCGCACTGGCGAAGATCAATCGAACTACACGGGCAGCCTGGACGACGACAACGTCAACTTTACGGCAGACTTTGGGTTCTACTTGGTGTCTGACATGGCGCTGGTCAAGGATGTGACGCCGGGCGCGGTGGTGCGCCAGATGCCGTTCACTTATACGATCCGCATCACAAACACCGGCCAGATGACCTTTACCACGCTGACGCTCACCGATACCTTGCCGCCTGACTTTTACTATACGCCCGGCTCCGGCATTCCGACCCCGGACGGCATCGCCGGCAATGTCGCCACAGGGTTGACCCTGTTTTGGAACCTCGGCTCGTTGGCGCCAAGAGCAAGCATCAACGTCATCTTTGGCGTGACCGCTACGCCGGGCATCACCGGCACCTACGTCAACGTGGCGACGGCGACAGCCACTACTCCGGGCAGTGTCCTCACCCGCACTGACGATGCGCCCGTCAGTCTCCAAGACCCCAGGTTGACGCTGGTCAAGCAATTGGTGTCCGCCGACCTGGACCAAGTTGCGCCCAACTATGTCACCTTTACTATCGCTATCACCAACGTCGGCATAAGTGTGGTGGACGTGTTGCCGATGCTCGATCAGTACGATACGCACTACCTGTCGTTTGCTTGGGCGGACGTCATGCCCGACGAGCCAGCCGACGACGGCATCCTGACCTGGTACGACCTGACGGCTCCGCCGCCACATGGTTTTGGTCGCAACCTGGCGCCGGGTGAAGGATTCCATGTCACGACGGTCTTTAGCGTTGCCCACGACATCGACATCACCGGGACGGTCAACACGGCGGTGATCACTGGCGCAACGGACGTTCACCACAATCCGGCCAATCGGCCAACGGACACGGTGCCCATCAACAACACGCCGACGGCGGTCGAATTGCTCTACTTCCGGGTGGATAGAGTCAGTGGACAGCAGGTACGCCTGGCGTGGGCCACGGCGGTCGAGATTGACAACCTGGGCTTTAACCTGTACCGTGCGAACGTGAACGACCCGGGGCGCGCGAGCGTAATCCACTTTGAGCCGGCACCGGCGATGGGCGGTCGGTTGGGCGCGACCTACGTGTACACGGATACCGTTCCTTCAGATGGCGTGTGGTGGTACTGGCTGGCCGACGTGGATACGGGAGGCGTCGAGACGCGCTCTATGCAGGCAGGTATCCGCGCGGAGGTGAATGCGGCGTTGCGCTACCGCGTCTATCTGCCGGTCGTGTTCAAGCGACCGTAAGAACTATTGGTTTCCGTAAAACTAGACTATCCGAACAACCCTCTCGCAGGCTGGCCTGCGGGAGGGTTTGCTTTTTGAAAAATGCGAATGTTCTGCTATAATGTACACAGTTGAGGTCGTTCCCCCCAAGGCGGCTTGCCCGACATCTTTTAACACACCCTTCCGGTTTCTTGCATTTGCCCGGCACGCTCAGCTCACGTCCGAGTAGTGGAGCGGCCAAGCTGTTCGACTAAAATTGCATTGGCTTGCGGATGATTGTCTGGGAGAGGAGGCACCCGTGTTGCATAAGAATTTTCGATTACCTATGTATCGGTTACACCCCTTAAGGGTGTCCTGGGGACTGTGTGTTGCCCTGGTCATGTTCGGACTGTTGGTCACGTGGCCCGACCGCGCGCTTGCTGTTCGAGTTAAAAGTGCTGATGGGACGGGGGTAGATGGAGAGGTCGCCAAGACACGCACTGATGACGCAGGTCGCTATCGCTTTGAGAACCTGCCTCGCGGCACCCACAAGGTGACGCTGGACCCAACTACCTTGCCGCCTTCTCTGCGGCCTGCCGAAGGAGAGGCTGTGCCCACGCTATGGGTCATCCCAGGGCAAGAGCAGACCTCTGAAGCTCTTGCTTCTGGCGTCCGTTTTACCGTCGCCTACAACCAGGACAGCGGCGCTATCACTGGCTTGGTTTTCTGGGACGCAGATGGTGACGGGCGCCAGGGGCCGGGAGAGATAGGGCTGGCGGGTGTCACCGTCATTGACCCCACCATCCACCAGTATTTTGTGCCCTTTAACGACCGAAATTTGATCGAGATGTTTATGGCATCCAATGCTTGCCAGGGCTATCAAGCCAGTGTGCCCGTTTCCGACACTTTGACCTCGGGCGTGTCAATCGTGGCCTCTTCGAATGGCACTCTCTATTACTATGACCATTGGGAAGATGACTATGACCCCGACCCTCTGCAGCCTGGCCCGACCACCGAGGTTGGCACGCTGGATGCTGGCCGTGTCCGTCTTTTTTCGAACGACATTGATACCACCCGCCTGGGGGGTTCTCGGCTTTACTACGACGGGCGCGACCGGATCACGGTCGTCGGCGGAGACGCGGCCGTTATCCGGTACGCTTACCCTTCGCTGGCGGATAGTGAGATCGGCCCCATGTTGGCCGGGGCCTGGGAGATCGAACAGACTGCCAACTGGGGCACGGCTTACGTCATTCCGGCTGGTGAAGACTGGGGACTGTCAAGCGATTTCGCGTTCACGGGCGCTTCGTTCATGGCGCTGCAGAACAATACTCTGGTTTACCGCAACGGCGCGTTGGCCGCTACACTCGATATGGGCGAGACCTTTTTTGTGAATGGCGCGGGCGATCTCGCCGGCGGCGGTGGATTAGACAGTGGTGACACGTTTACCGCCACCGCTCCTATTATGGGTCAAATGTATAGCTCCGTCTGCAATGTCAATCTCATTGGGCCATGGGCCGGCAACGGCTACACGCTGGAGCCAACGGTTCATTGGACCAGCGACTATTGGTCACCTGTGACGAGCCGACTCGGTTGCAACGGCGCCAACACGGACATTTTTGTCTACAACGATAACCCGAACGCCATTACCGTCACGGTGGATGATGGAACCATACCACCCACCGACATTATTCTTCCACCCCAGAGTAGCAGCAGCGTCCGTGCTCTGTGGGGAAACCTTTCTGGCACGCGAGGCGTTCACCTTTACGCCCCCGGAGGTGAGCCATTTTGGGGCGTGGTCAACTTTGACACGTTACGCAGCTATTACGAATGGGGCTTTTCGCTGATGCCAGGGAGAGACCTGAGCGCCCAGGTGGTACTGGGCTGGTCGCCCGGCAACTCGGGCCGGCCGCCGTTGGCGCAATACCCTCCCAACGGTAACCTGGCCTGGGTGACGCCCGTTACGGATACTGTCGTCTTTGTGGATTTAAATGGGGATGGCACCCCAGACCAGATTGACTGCAACGGCGACGGCGACACGGATGATCCGCTAGTAGATGGCGTTTGCAACGAGCTTACTTCAAACACGGGAATAACGCTGACTCAAGGCCAGACATTGCGGGTGGCTGACCCCACTGACGCTGATCTATCAGGCGCTTTCATCTACTCTCAGGACCTCAACAAAAAGATCGCTGTTGTGTGGGGCGAAGACTCGTGCGTGGCTGCTACCGGTTTGCCTTACCTCGACCTGGGCTATACGGTGTTGCCGCTTGGCACGCCATACTTTTCTAAATCCGATGCCCTGGCCCAGGACGTGGATCGGTCGGGCGACATTACCCCGGGCGACGTCCTGACTTATACCATCGTCATCTTGAACAGTGGCATGGGGCCGATGAACAATGTCGTCATGACCGACGTGTTGCCCTATACCTACACCGATTTTGTCGCCGGTTCGATTGACGTTACGGTCCCGCCGCCCACTGGCGTCGTTGCGTATGACGATGGCAGCGGCCTCTTTACCCACACTCTCCAGCCGACCGGAACTTTTGGCGTTGACCCCGCCGTGCAGCAACTGCGCATCACTTGGCCCCAGATCAATGGACAGCAGACCGTGACGGTCACTTTACGCGTGCAGATTCAGCAAGGCGTGCCACCCGACATCCGGGGCATCTTGAACCGGGCTATCGTCAGTTCCAGTGAGACCCCACCCACGGACTCGGATACCGATACCCCCCTGGGCGCGCCGGTTTTGCAGCTCACCAAGCTGGTCGGCAATAGCACCGTCCGACCCGGCGGGCTGCTGACTTATACGGTCGTCGTCTCTAACGTGGGCACCGCTGCGGCTCTCAGCGCCTTGGTGGTGGATGACCTGCCTCCCTGGATGACCTACGTCTCGGGCACGCTTGACCTGACCTGGCCTGTGGCCCATGCCGTCACGACCAGCACTCCCATCACTCGCGCCATCCAGGATTTCTTTGGAACGGTGGGCGATAATTTTGACAACATCTCCCACACCGCCACCACCGACTGGGCCGGTAACGACGGCACGATAAGCTGGATGGGCGATTGGAGCGAGGTCGGCGACGATGGGGCTGCGACCACCGGCAACGTGCAGGTTCTGACAGATGCCAATTACAACAGTCCTACCAGCTACTTGCGTATCGCTGGCACGGGGGGGGGTCTAGACCATGGCCTGCTGCGCTGCGCCGACCTATCACAGTTTGTCGAGCCTCACCTGAGTTACAAGCTTCGGGGTGATCTTGTCGTCCCAGGCCTTGATGACTTTTATGGCATCACAGTCACTTCTACCGTGGCGCCGACGCCGGTTCCCTTGATACACCAGACCTATAATGGCCCCTACGTTTCGCGCGATCTCTCCATGTTGGGCTATGGGGGGCATAGCCAAGTCTGTATCACGTTCTATGGTGAGGCCGGGTTGGAAATTGGAGAATATGTGCGCTTTGACGACATATTCATATACGAAGCCTCCCACGCGCGCTACGAGACAGTCAGCCAGATCCGAGAAACCACCGTCATCAGCTACTCGCGTATCCTCACCGACCCGGTCAGTTACACCCGCATACCCTCTGATCCCAACACTCCCGCTATCACTCACACCATGCAAGTCACGCAGCCATTCCACTTTCCGGCCTCGAGCCAGCTCACCCTCACTTTCCAGGTCAGGGTCGCTTTTCCGTTGACGAATGGGCTGACGATGACCAACACCGCCTGTGTCACGGCCACCAATTGGATCACGCCGACCTGTGACGATGCACTCGTTCAGGTAAGCGGTCACGCCCTTCAAGTTGCCAAGAGCGCCCAGGCCAACGTAGTGCTGGCAGGAGCGCCGCTGACCTATACGATCGCGTGGGGTGTGACGGGCAACGAGCCAGCGCTGGATGTGACGATCAGCGATACCGTGCCAGCCAATACGACGTTGATCACAGCCTCGCTGCCGGTGACGGTCAACGGCGCGTTGCTCACCTGGCCACTGGGCACAGTCCTTCCACCCGCTTCAGGCGTGGTGACGTTGGTCGTGCAGGTGAATGGCGGGCTGCCCCCGGGCACCTTGCTGGCGAACGCCGTCATCATCACCGACACGAGCGGCGTGACGGGCACCGACACGATCACCACGCCCGTGACCATCGGCGCCGATCTGGCGATCTTTAAATCCGATGAGCCTGATCCGGTCATTCCAGGCACGCTCCTCACTTATACGCTGGTGGCGGTCAACCTTGGCCCCACCGATGCGGCGGGCGTGGTGGTGACTGATACCCTGCCGCCGCAAGTGACGTTTGTATCGGCGACGCCGACGCCTTCTAGCACCACGCCCCTGACCTGGTTCTTGGGCGCGTTAACCGTCGGTGAAACGCGTCGCCTGACCGTGACGGTCCAGGTGAGCGCGGCCGCCGCGCAGACCTTTACCAACACCGCCGTCGTGGGCAGCGCCACACCCGACGACTACCCTCCCAACAACCGCGACGACGAGCCGACTACGCCGCTCGTGCCTGGCCTGGTCTTGGTCAAGAGCGTCACGCCGGGCGAGATAGTGCGTGGAATGCCATTCACCTACACGATCCGCATCACCAACACCGGGCAGATAACTTTGAATCCGGTGGTGCTCACCGATACTCTGCCGCCTGATTTCTACTATATTCGCAGGACGGGCGTACCTACAGACCCGGATACCATCGCTGAGCCGCTTTTGGTGTGGTTCGACCTCGGCTCGTTGAATCCCGGCAATAGCCTCACGGTCAGCTTTGGCGTGACGACTACACAAGGTATCACGGGCACCTACGTCAACACGGCCACGGTGGCAGGTCATCACCCCGGCGGCGTCCTGACCGATACCGACGATGTGCCAGTTGCCCTTCACGATCCGCGCGTGGCGTTGGTCAAGCAATTGGCCGGTTATGATCGTGACGATGTCGCGCCCAACTATGTGACCTTTACCATTGCGATCACCAACGTCGGCGTGAGCGTGATTGACGTCTTGCCGCTGCTGGACCAGTACGACCCGTACTATCTCTCGTTCGTGTGGGCTGCGCCGATGCCGGATCGGCCCGAAGACGATGGCCTGTTGACCTGGTACGATCTGACGGCCCCACCTCCTAGCGGCTATAACGGCTTTGGCCGTAACCTGGCGCCGGGCGAGGCGTTCAACATCATCACGGTCTTTACTGTCGCCCATGACATCACGACGACCTACAACTCGGCTGCAGTCGGCGACGCGATTGACGTGTATCAGAATCCGACCAATCGGCCAACGGACACCGTGCCCATCGTCAACACGCCGACGGCAGTCGAGCTGCTCTATTTCCGCGTGGATGGTATTACAGGACAGCGAGTGCGCCTGGCGTGGGCTACGGCGGTCGAGATTGACAATCTGGGCTTTAACCTGTATCGCGCTGACGTGGACGAGCCGGGGCGCGCGAGCGTAATCCACTTTGAGCCGGCGGCGGCAATGGGCGGTCGGTTGGGCGCGACCTACGTGTACACTGATACCGTACCGTCGGATGGCGTGTGGTGGTACTGGCTGGCCGACGTGGACACGCAGGGCGGCGAGACGCGCTCCACGCCGACGGGTGTTCGCGCAGAGGTGAGCGCGGCGTTGCGTTATCGCATCTATCTGCCGGTCGTGGTCAAAAGACCGTAGAGTGGACACGGCTCGCTAGAGATGAGCACGTCTCGCCGATGCCTCGTCGCTCTGATCGTCTTGGGCTGTTTGCAGAGTGGTAGCGCCGGTGGCGAGGCTGTGGCTTGGCCGCCGGCGCTGCGTGCGTCAGCGCGGCCGCAGGTGACCTCGACCGACGACGGCTTGGTCCTGGAATGGCGCGCGCCGGAAGCGCAGCTCGCGCCTCGCGCCGATGGCGCCGTCGGCGTCGCGCTGCCGGGCTACTGGCAGACCAGCCAGCCCGGCGAGCCGCAATTGCCGTTTGCTTCTGCGTTGATCGCGTTACCGCCCGATGCGATTCCTACTCTGCAAGTGCTCTTGGCTGAGGAAACCGACCAGCCTCTGCCCGGCCCGTTGGCGCTTGCGCCGATTCCTGAAGGCGTTCGACGTGATGCAGAGGGCCGTCCCATCGGAGGCGCTTTTGTGTCTGCGCTCGCAGACGCGAGTCCCAACACCAGCCGAGGATTCGGAAACGAGTCTATCGCGCTGGAACCCGCCGGCGTGATGCGCGGCGTGCGCCTGGCGCGCGTGATTTTCTACCCTGTCCGCCCAGTTGGCGATCACTTGCGCGTGACGACTCGTTTGCGCGCATCCGTCACCTTCAATGCTTTGTCAAGCGCCGGCGCGTCATCTCGGCGCGCGAGCGATCCACTGCTGGCCGCCGTGCGATCGGCGGTCGTCAACCCAGATCACGTTCAGCCTCTGCCGTCATCTGCAATCCGAAATCAGCGATCTGAACGCCAGGGTCCGGGCTCCACGTTAGCGGCGATTGAGGTCAACACGCCTGGCCTGACCGCCATCACTTGTGAGGCGCTTGCCGCGATGGGATTTTCCTTTGCCGGCACAGACCCGCGCACGCTGTATCTGACTCGCGGCGCAAGCTTGGTCGCACTTGAATGGGAGGGCGACGACGACGCAAGCTTTGAGCCGGGCGAGCGTTTGCTGTTCTATGCTGACCCGCGCCCTAGCCGCTGGACGCCGAACGATGTCTATTTTCTCCATCGCGGCGATGCGCCCGGTTTGCGTATGTCCGCTCGCTCCGCCGACCCGACCGGTCAGCCGGATGGCATTGTGTGGACAGATGCGACCGCCGAGGTCAACGCGCTCTACATGCCCGATTGCTTTTGTAAGCCGATTCCCGCCGGGCGCAATGGCGACCGCTGGGTGTGGGATGACCTCAAACGCCCCGGCTATCCCGACAAGATGTTTCCCCTCCAACTGCCGTATGCGGTGGATGCAACGCAGCCCGCCACGCTGACCGTGTGGCTCATCGGCTTTACATCACTGGCTGCCAATCCCGATCATCGTGTGGACGTTGCGCTCAACGGCGCATCGCTGGGCCGCGTAGAGTGGGACGGCAAGACGGCCATCACCGCTACGTTGCCCGTTCCGGCGGGTGTGTTGCGTGGGGGCGATAACACTCTGGCGCTGAGTCTATCCAGTCTGCCGGGCGCGCCGGTGGATGGATTGTGGCTGGACGCTTTTTCCGTGCGTTATGCTCGCAGCCGTGAGCCGGCCGGCGCATCGGTCAGCTTGGGGGCGGCCCCGATCAATTCCACCATCCCCAGCTCGACTTTGCCTTACCGGCTCTATTTGCCGCTGGTGATGTGCGATTTCTCTGACACGGTACTGGCCTACACGGTCGCGCTTGCCAGTCCTGGCCCCTACCGCGCTTATGATGTCACCGACCCGCTTCGCCCTCAGAGATTGACCGATGTGCAAGTGCGTGAGAATATCATCGCCTTTGGCGGCTCGGACGCGCGCCGCTATATCATTACCGCTCCCGAAGGCATCGCCAGCCCGGCGCGCATCCGTCCAGGGGAAGACCCGTTTGGCTTTCACGTGATGGGCCCGTTTACCGGCGCTGATTTTCTCGTCATCACTCATCCTGCTTTTGCCGATGCGCTCGGGCCGCTGGTGAGCTTGCGCCAGTCGCAGGGGCTCACGACGATAGTGGTCAATGTGCTCGGCATCTATGATGTTTGGGGCGACGGGCGACCCGACCCGACGGCCATCCGCGCGTTTATCGCCAATGCTTACACCACGTGGAATCCGCGCCCGACCTATGTTTTACTGGTTGGCGATGGCAGCTTTGATCCGAAGCTTTATCGCGCCGATTCGCCAACGACTTTTATTCCGCCTTACCTGGCCGACGTAGACCCGTGGACGAGCGAGACCGCCGCCGATAATCGCTACGTCACCGTAGACGGAGACGATGCGCTGCCAGACATGTTGATCGGCAGGCTGCCGGTCAAGACGCTGGCAAAAGCGCAGGCGGTGGTGAGCAAGCTCGTCCAATACGAGACGCAACCGCTCCCCGGCGGCTGGAACGCGGACGTGGCTTTGGTGGCCGATGATCCAGAGCCGGGCTTGGACTTTGTGGGCGAGTCAGAGTTCATTGCCGCCCACTATATCCCCGCGCCCTTTGAGCCACGACGCATCTATTTCACACCGCCCATTTCGACAGTCGTTGCGACTCGACAAGCCGTGCTGAATCAGTGGAACGCGGGCGCGCTGATGATTCAATTCACCGGCCACTCGTCGTGGCAACAGTGGGCCGTCGAGCGCTTGTTGCACCTGGACGATTTGGCGACGCTGCGCAATGACCGCCGCTGGCCTATCGTGGTAGAGATGACTTGTTTTACCTCGGCCTTTCAACGGCCCGAGCCGACGCTGGACGAGAACCTGCTCACGTCGAGCGGCGGAGGCGTGGTCGCTGCCTGGGGCGCGACCGGACTGGGCGTGGGCACCGGACACCATGCGCTGGCGGATGGTTTCTATCACGCTGTCTTTCTTACCCCGGTCAACACGTTGGGGGAGGCGGCGCTGGCGGGCAAGCTCTCGCTGGCTGCTACCGGCCAAAATCTCGACCTGCTGGACACGTTCACTCTCTTGGGCGATCCGGCTACGCGGCCCAATCGAACGATTGTCGCCTGGGCCAGCCAGGTGTATCTGCCGCTGATCTCTCGCGGCCACTGATCGCAGGTGGCTTTTCTGTGGCCGGCGGTCGTGTTATCATGTCGTCACGAATCCACACTGAGGAGAAAACGATGCAAGCCGATCTGGCGCTTTACAACGGTGATATTCACACGATGGATGCGGCCACTCCACGCGCGCGAGCGATAGCGATGGCCGGCAATCGCGTGCTGGCGGTTGGCGAGGATGCCGACATGCGAGCTTTGACCCAAAAGGGGAGGGGGATAGACTTGCGAGGACGGACGGTCGTCCCCGGCTTTACCGACTCGCATTTGCACTTTTTGTCTTTCAGCCTCAGCCTGAAGCAGATTGACCTGGCCGGGGTCCCCACGTTGGAGGAGGTTCTGGCGCGCGTGGTGGCTCGCGCTGCAGAAACACCGGCCGGTCACTGGCTGCGCGGGCGCGGATGGGATCACACGCTGGGGGCCGGCGGCGCATTCCCCACTCGCCACGACCTCGACCGCGTCGCGCCGAATCATCCGGTTTACCTGAGGCGCAAGTGCGGTCACGCCGGTTGGGCCAACTCGCGTGCGTTGGAATTGGCGGGCATCACGGCCGAAACGCCCGATCCGCCCGGCGGCGCGATTGAGCGTGACTCGACCGGTCAGCCCACGGGCATTCTCAAAGAAAAAGCCATGGATTTGGTCGCCCGCTTTTTTGCCGAGCCGGCCATGGATGAGGCGGTCAGCGCGCTCAAGGTGGGCATGGCGCACGCGCGCACGGTGGGGCTGGTGGGCGTCCACACGATGGAGAATGCGACGGCCCTGCGCGCCTTTCAGCAGTTGCGCGCTGCCGGAGAATTAAAGCTGCGCGTGTTGATGCAGATTCCCGAAGAGAATCTCGACGCCGCCGTTCAGGCCGGTTTGCAGTCGGGTCTGGGCGATGAGCGGCTGCGCATCGGCGGCGTCAAGCTGTTTGCGGATGGATCGCTGGGCGCGCGCACAGCTTACATGCTCAAGCCTTACGAAGGCGAGTCGGACAATTGCGGCATTCCGGTCACCGACGCCGGGCGTTTGCGCGAGCTGGTTGGCAAAGCGAGTCGCGCGGGGATCGCGGCGTTCGTCCACGCCATCGGCGACCGGGCGAACCGCGAGGTGTTGGACGCCGTGGAGGCGAGCCGCCAGGCGGGCGAAGGACTGCATCTGCGCCATCGCATCGAGCACACGCAAATCCTGCACCCGGACGATATGCCTCGCCTGGCCAAGCTGGGCGTCATCGCCTCGATGCAGCCGATCCACGCCACACAAGACATGCTCATGGCCGATGCGCACTGGGGCGCGCGCAGCGCCGGGGCGTATGCCTGGCGCAGTTTGTTGGAGAGCGGCGCGGTCTTGGCTTTCGGCTCCGATTCACCGGTTGAAGACTTGAACGTGATGAAAGGCATTCACGCTGCCGTCACTCGCCGCCGCGCGGATGGCTCGCCCGGCCCGGATGGCTGGTACTCGGGGCAGCGCATCACCGTGGACGAGGCCGTGCGCGCTTACACGGCGGGCGCTGCTTTCGCCAGCGGCGAGGAAGCGATCAAAGGCGCGCTTGCGCCGGGCAAGCTGGCGGATTTGGTCGTGCTCTCGCAGGATATTTTTACGATTGACCCGATGGAGATCCTGGAAACGCAAGTGGTCGCCACGATGGTGGATGGCGAGCTGGTCTACGCTCGCGAGGATGTATTGTAGGAGCGCCTGCGCCCATTGCTCGCGCGGGAGTGCCAACTCGCGCTCGCGGCGGACGGTCACGTCCGCCGCGAGCAACATATCCTGGTTGTTTTTTGCGCTTGCCGGACGCGACTCTTACCCAACGTGAGGCAGCGTCACGCTGAATCCCTCAAAACGATAGGCACGGATTCCGTCCTCCAGCTCAAACGCGGCCTGGCCCGCGGCGACTCGCTCAAAAGCATTCAGCACGCGCGCCAACGTCTCTTTGGGCACATATGCTTCGTTGTGAGCGGGACAGAGGTGGCGCACTTGATCCAGCATTCCCACGAGATATTTCATGGATTGCCGGTAAGCGCCGAAATCCGAATCATCAAAGTGGGCGTACATCGCCCCAGGATAAAAAGTGTCGCCCGTGAACAAGAGGCCATCGCGGCTGTCGAACAGACACAGGCTGCCGGAGCTATGGCCGGGCGTGTGATGCACGGTCAGCGTCCGGCCACCCAGCTTGATGGCCTCTAAATGATCTAGCCGCCGCGTCACCCGGCAAGGATGAATCTCGTAGGTTGCCGGGTCAAAGCCGGGCGGCAGATCGAGAAAAGAGCCGGGCCACAGATACTTCTCACATTGTGCGCGGGTGAGGCCGCGCTCGATGCGAGCCACCTCGACGTCGGCGTCAAAGGCCCACACCTCGGCGAAGCGGTAGTTATCGCCCACGTGGTCATAGTGTCCGTGGCTGTTGACCACGACCACCGGCAAATGGGTTAGTCGCTCGACCTCGGCTTGAATGTCCCCCATGCCCATGCCGGTATCGAGCAAGACGGCTTGTTCGTCGCCCAGGATCAGGTACGAGATCACTTCTTCATAGTGGCGCGGCTCGAGCAGCGCAAAGGTTCCGGCGCTCACTTTGTAAATCTCGAACCACGGCGATCCCCAGGACACCCTTAAGGGGTGTGCGCTTTCGAGTCGTTCTAGTTTTTGGTTGCCTGGCCGAGGCAATATCTTGGGCCAACCGCTACCTTCCATACTCACCTCCGACGTGGTAGATATCACAGGATCTTGTTGCGCTCCCACACCACCTTGCCGCCCACGATGGTCATGTCTGCCTGGATGTCTTTGATTTCCTCGTCGGGCACGGCAAAATAATCGCGATCCAGCACGGCCATGTCGGCTAGCTTGCCGATTTCAATCGTGCCCTTGAGGCGCTCTTCGCGCGTGAGCCACGTGCCGCCGAGGGTGTAGAGTTGCAGCGCTTCTTGGCGGCTGATGGCTTCTTGTGGGGCGACGTACTGTCCCAGCTTGTTCTTGCGCGTGACCAGCGTGTACAGAGCGACAAACGGATTGACCGACACCGTGCTCGGCTCGTCGGAACTGGCCGTCACCACGACGCCGTGATCCAGATATTTCCGCACCGGTTTGTAATTCTGCGCGCGCCGCTCGCCCACATCACGGAAGAGGGCATCACCTTCCCAGTAAATGAACGTGGGCTGGATCACAGCCGCGATGCGATAGTGCGCCATCTGATCCAGCGCGCGCGGCGTTGGAAAATAGGCATGGATGATGCTGTGACGTGCATCAGGCCGAGGTACCTCACGGGCGACTGTGGCCAAAGCATCCACTGCCAAATCTTGCGCGTGATCGCCGCAGCAGTGAATGCCCACGTCCCAGCCCAACTCTTGCGCGGTGCGAAAGTAGCGATGGAGGTCGTCCACTGACAGGCGGTTGAACGCGACTAGCTCGGCGTCCCCCTCGTAAGGCTCGTACATGTAAGCGGTGTGCGGAGTCGTGCCGCCGTCAATCGCCATCTTGAGTCCGCCGATGCGCAGCCATTCGTCGCCCAGGCCGGTGAAAATTCCCAACGCTCTGGCGCGATCATCTAGCTGCGCTTCCTCTTCGTCTTGATAGAACCCGTGCCAACTCGGCATCAGGCTGGTTCGCACGGTCAATCCGCCATCCTGGTAAAAAGACTGGTAAGCGCGAATCTCGGGCGGGCGCAGGCCAGGCTCGACGACGCTGGTGATGCCAAAGCGGTGCATCTCCTGGCAGCCCAATCGCAGCGATTCTTTGATCTGCTCTGTGGTCGGCGGAGGGATGAGGCGACGGACCAGGCCTTTGGCGCTGGCTCGCAAGAGGCCGTTGGGCGCGCCACACCCCTCAAGGGTGTCCTGGGGATGGGGATCGGCGTCGCGCTCAACCTTGCCGCCCTCCGGGTCAGGCGTGTGACGGTCTATGCCCGCCATCCGCAGCGCGTAGCTGTTCACGATGTCGGTGTTGAAAAAGCGCATGAGGATCACAGGATGCTCAGAGGTGGCCGGGTCAATGTCGTGGCGCGTGGGCAATCGCTTGTCAGTAAAGTTGCCTTCGTTCCAGCCCTGGCCGACGATCCACGCGCCAGGTGGCGTGACCTTGGCTCGCTCGCGCACCAGCTCCATCATTTCTTCAGGAGATGTGCACTCGTCCAGGCGGATGGCCGAGAGCTTGGCGCCGGCTTCCATCATGTGCACGTGGCTATCGAAAATGCCGGGGATGACCGCGCGTCCGCCGAGATCAATTCGTTGGGTGTTGGGGCCGGCCAGCTTTGCGATTTCGGCGTCGCTTCCTATCGCTAGAAAGCGGCCATCTTTTACGGCGACTGCTTGAGCGAGGGTGTCTTTAGCGTCCAGGGTGTAAATCTTGCTGTTGAGCACGACCAGATCGGGTGACATTGTTCCTCCACGAGTGTGATGGGATGGTGGCGAATAGTCAAAAGCGGACGGCGATTGCGTCAACGGATGCCCAACGCTCGTCGCACGCCCGAGGTGAGCAGCAGGAGGATGGTGAGACCGTCAATCACTACACTGGGGATGCTCGTGAGGTTTCCCCCCGCCAGCGTGCCGGCCGAGCCGAGGAGGCTCAACACGGAAGCGAGCATGGTCATCCACCAGGCCCAACGCCGCAGCGCCCAGATTCCCCAGGCCAGGACGAAATCCAGCAGGGCAAAGAGGACGAGGACCAGCCCGACGAGGGCGACGGCTCCGCCCAACGTGCCGCCGAGCCAGCGCGGCGCTTCGACAAAGCGACTGATCACGGCGGCCAACGCTCCGCCGCCCGCGAGCAGCGCGCAGCCGCTGGACAGTCCCCACAGGCCGTCCAGGATTTGCAGCACGGCAATGATCGTCACACTGGCGGGTCGTTTGGGTGGCACCTTGTCCTCCGCGTGTCATGGGGTGGACCTGATTATACGCCGACCTCTCCGAAACACAAAATCCCATTCCGGCGGAAAAGCCAGGCCGCCCTCGAAGCGTCAAGGAGCGAAGCGAGCGGCCCGCGCCTTTTGACATTTCTCCCCGCGTGACATACAATTCTCACCGCAACGCCAACCCATGCAAAGGCTGCCATGAATCAAGAATTCGTCGCCAAACGGAAGCACGTCGACTTGAAAGAAAGCGCATCAGATCGCGGCATGTCATTCTGAGGCGCGCAGCGCGAAAGAATCTCTGCGCCGGTCGACGCCGAGGGCCGGCCGTCGTAGACGCGAACGCGCTTTGCTCCCTACGGTCGCTCAGAATGACACCGCCACGCAAGAGTTGCGCATCAGGTAATGATCTCCGCGGCCTCTGCGTCTCGGAGGTAAAGGAGTCGCGCATGGAATACTTGCATCACGCCACACGTTTCACGCTTTACGTTCTCGCGGCTGCCGCGTTGATGGGCCTGCTCACCGCATCGGCCCGCGCGCAGGGCAGCACCTACTACGTCCGCTCCGACGGCGGATCGTCTACGCAATGCACAGGCCTGGCTGACGCCGCTTACCCCGGCAGCGGCATGGGCCGGCCCTGCGCCTGGGATCACCCCTTCCGCGCCTTGCCGCCTGGCGGGACGCTGCGCATCTCCGGCGGCGACACCCTCATCGTCGGCCCCGGCTCCTACAGGATGGGCTATGGCGCGCCGGGCGCCGACAACTGCTCCGCCGACGGCGCGTTCGATTGCTACATGCCGCCCATTCCAGGCGGCCCCGATCCGGCGCACCCGACGCGCCTCGTCGGCGCGGGCTGGAACACCGGCTGCGCTAATCCGCCCGAATTGTGGGGCACGCAGCACGCGAACCTGATCGTCAACCTCACTGATGCCAGCAATGTCCAAGTTGCCTGTCTGGAGATCACCGACCATTCCGGCTGTGTCGAATCGCACTCCGGCGGACTGGCGTGCCAGCGCGACACGTATCCGTTTGGCGAGTGGGCCGCGCTCGGGCTGTATGCAGAGGATTCGGCCGACGTCCGATTGAGTCATCTCAACATCCACGGCCTCGCGTCGGGCGGCGTGCAGGCTGGCCGGCTGACGGATTGGACGGTCGAGGATGTCCGCATCGCGGGCAACGGCTGGTCCGGCTGGGATGGCGACATCGCGGACAGCGATTCCAATTCGGGCACGCTGACCTTCCGGCGCTGGACAGTTGAATGGAACGGCTGCGGCGAAACGTATCCCGGTCAGCAGCCGGCCGGCTGTTGGGGACAGACTGCCGGGGGTTACGGCGACGGCGTCGGCACCGGCGCGACGGGCGGCGACTGGATCATCGAAGACAGCCGCTTTCTGCACAACACATCCGACGGGCTGGACCTGCTCTATCACGAACTCGGCGGCAGCGTCAGCATCAACCGCGTGCGCGCCGAAGGCAACGCGGGCAATCAGATCAAAGTCACCGGGCAGACCGCGATCACCAACAGTGTGCTGGTGGGCAACTGCGCGTTCTTCGAGGGCAAGTCATTCACCCACAATGTCGATCCGTGCCGCGCGCTGGGCAACGCGCTGGAGGCGGTGTACACCGGCGGCGAGCGCATCTCGATCGTCAACTCGACGTTCTACGGTCAGGGCGATGGCCTCATCGGCGGCGGGGCGCGTTCGGGCTTTACGTGCAACGGCAGTGAAACGCTGATCGGCCGCAACAACATCTTCCGGGGCGATCAGGATTTCTTTGACCCGACCGACATTACCTTTCTCTTCTACCAGGAGGACTGCGCCGATCTGGTGTTCGAGGGCGATTATAGCCTCGCCTTCAACGCAAAGAACGTCGAAGCGCCGTGGGTCAATCCGGCGTATCCGAGCGCGCACAATTTGCTTCAAGACCCGCTGCTCGCCGGGCCGCTGTCGGGGAACGCCTACGGTATGATGCTGCTGTTGAACAGTCCGGCGATTGATGCGGGCGACAATGCGGTCTGCCCGGCTACCGACATCACCGGCCTTGGCCGGCCGATCGACGCCGACGGGAACGGCAGCGCCGTGTGTGACATGGGCGCATACGAGCAGTGGATGCCAGTGGCGTGGGTCTACCTGCCGATCATTTTAAAGCCGTAGAGTTTGACCGCCGTCTGGAGACGACACTCTATCCCCTTGCTTCAAATGCCAGCGTGTAGAGACCGTCACGCTGCGCGTGCCCGCGTTGAGCCAGTCGTTCGTGATGCGCGCCGCGCCATGGCGATTGCGAACAAGCTCGGCGTGGACGTGAGCCAGTTGCCGGTGGCGGCGACAACCCCAGAGGCAGCAATGGAGAAAGCCGTGTCCATCGGCACGTGGGCAGTGGCGATGGGGTTGCCCACGCAAATGTCAATCGTAGACCACATCTATCGCATGTCTTTAACGTTCATGCTGCTGCACCGTCCCCGGCGCAGCACGAGCGCCGCCGACGCGAAGCGGGCGGCTAGAGTGTAACATTGCGCTGTAATGATAGCCGGGCGCACATCCGCCTTTTGACTTTTCCACCCGCGTGACATACAATCTCAAGACCTGACAGGTCCGCTTCGCGAGACCTGTCAGGTCTGAGGAGCCGTGTGACGCGAAAGTGTCACGCACGGCCCGAAGGGTGTACCGGCGGCGGGGCGGGCGACCGCCCCGCCGACCGGAACTTGCCACCGTGTGGCTTCTCTAAATTCAGTGTAAACGCAGTACGATTCCCAAAGAACATTTTCTCTCGGAACCCAACCGCACCAGCAAGCCGTAATACTGTGTCACGACTCTGAAAATGAGGGTCGAAAATGATTTCGGTCACGGATAGTATGCCGCCGGGCTTGAGAGCATCAAAAATCTCTTTCAGCGCGGCTTCCCGATCTGGAACCTCACCCAATACTGTTACCAGCAAGGCTCGGTCAGTCTGACTGTGCTCCAGTTTGCCCTCGCCCGCTCCGACCTGAAGAAATCGAATGTTAGTCAGGTTCGCTGCCTGTGCTTTTTCCTGGGCTCGGCGGAGCATCCCCGGTTGGATATCTATCGCTACCACTTCGCCTTGTTGGCCAACTTGTTTGGCGACCGGGATCGTAAGCCGCCCTGGACCACAGCCGATATCCAATACAGTCATGCCCGGTTGAAGATCCAAATGCTGGACAATGACATCCGACCGATTGGTTTCAGTGAAAGGGTTATCCAATTCAACAAGCCAACGTAACCACACCGGGCAGGGGAGTGTATGACGACGGGAAGCGAACCGCCATACGACAGCGACGAGGATGATGAGACCGACTAAGCCGAAACAGATGTACACGTATGTTGTCATGTTTTGCTAATGCGGTTGCAAGTCACAATGTCGGGCGGCTAACGGATGGGCTCAGCGGCAGCGGCGGGACCGGCGAGACTCCTTTGCATTATCGCGCCGTTTCTGGCGAGCGGTGCATACCATCAGCGGCGCAGCCGCTGTCCGCTTGCAGCCGGGGTTAGCCCGCGCGTTGGTTCAGATCGCCACTGCCTGCGGCCACGGCTCCCGACGTGCCTGGGTCCATAGCGTGTTCACATAATTCAGTGCGAAGTAGTTCTGCGCAAGATGAAGCCAGAACGCGCCCGACTCAGTGAGTTCGAGATGCCCGCCATTGTGAACCGCGAACCCGGCCTGTTCCACGACTCTCAGCCACTGGCGGGCCTTGTGGGCGTCGTTACCAAGAGCCACATCGAGGTCGTCCAGTGGAATGCGCGTGTCGTAAAAGCGCCAGTACAGCCACCACCAGCCAGACATCTCACCAGCGAACGGCATGCGCAGGGCGATTGCCGTGCGCCCATCGCACGTTGTGTGGATCCAACTGTTGAGATCGAATGTGTTAAGCACGAACCCGTCGGATAGATGCGATCCGGCGCCGGGGCCGACCCCTATGTAGCCGTCCCTAGTGACCGAGGAATATCGCGGGACGGCGCCGCGCTTGAAGCCCCACACCGAAACGCGCTCAAAGCCGTGTTCAGCGCACCACCCACTAATGGCCCGGTAGTGCGCCTGGCGCATGTGCAGATTTGGCATGCGCACCGCCGTCAGGCGCAGGTATTTACCGACCGTGGTGTATGGAAAAGTGAAGAGTGGGTAGGTCGTGAGCTGGTCCGCGCCGAGCTGCGCGGCTCGGGCTAAATCGGCAGTTACGTCGGCGGCAGTCTGGCGCGGCAGGGCAAACATGATATCCGCATTGACCGAGGCAAAGTTACTCCCCGCAAGCAACGCCAGGGCGCGCTCGGCGACGAGGGGCTTGTAGTCGCGTCCGAGCACGGCGAGGTTCTCGGGTTGGAATGATTCCACGCCAAGTGATACGAGCTCAACACCCATATCATGTAGCCGCCGCACGGTCTCATCGTCCACATCAGCGGGGTTGGTCTCGATGCAGATGTCGCCTGTCAGGCGGAACTGCTCACGCACCCGCATCAGCACACGGGCGACGCTGTCCAGCGCCAGCGTCGGCGTGCCTCCGCCGATGTAGACACTCGTTATCTCGGCTGGCCCAACTGCATCGGCCCACCAGTCCACCTCGGCGATTGCTGCCAGAGTGAAGGGTTCCACGAGTGACTCGCGATAATGGACTTTGGTGTAGGGACAATAGGGACAAAAGTGCCGACAGAAGGGCACGTGCAGATACAGCGAAGTGCGCTCAATGTGCGGCGGGGTCCAGTCCTGTGAGGGCCGCTCGAAAACCCAGCGTTGTTGGGGCCCCACAAGGTAGCGGCGAATGGAGCGCGTGATTAGGCGTGATAGCCGATAGCCCGGGCCGTTCACCAGTACCTCGTCATGCCGAGCAGCGCGCTCAGACGCAGGCGTTGAAACTCTGTGAGTTCGATGCATGCCGCATAGCCGCAGTCCGTGCATACCTCGTCGGAGGCACGACAGCACACCGACTCGCCGTCAACGTCCACAACGCGCGCTATTGGCGGGCGCCTTGGCCAGTCGCCAGACTTGAGCGCCAGCAGGCCGGCCCGTGAGTTGAGAATCGGCAGCCCGGCCCGGATGCAATCGAGGAGCCGGTTAACGATCGGCGCGCGCTCCTCGGCGGTTAGGAATAGCTCGTCGCGCCCGTAGTAAGGCGTGTGGAAGTAGAACATGACACCGATGATGGGGAATTTCGTTTCATCCACCCACTGCAGGAACGGCTCGACGCCCTCCGCGGTGTTGCGGTCAATCACGTAGATGACGGCGACCTTGGGGTGCGAACCCGTGCGAACGGCGTGTTCGACCTGATGAAAGTGATTGCCGCGCCGCATATCAAAGGTGCCAGGCAATCCATCCATACTGACCCAGACGAGATCAGCCGAGGTTTCGAGTCCAAGCAGGCCGTTGGTGTAAACATGCACATGGAAGAAACCAATCCGTTTCGCCTCGGCAACCGCGTCCTTGAGTGTGTGGTCTGCGTCGCGCCACAGCATGGGTTCCCCGCCGCTAAAGTACAGTTCGCGGAACCCGCGGCTCCACGCGTCCTGCATCGCGGTGACCAGTTGATCCCAGGTCATATCGGGACGGCCGGTATTGGAGACGTGACAGCCGCGGCAGGCAAGGTTGCAACGGTCCGTCACCGCGACGCCATAGATGAGCGGTTCCGGGCGTTGCAGCACCACAAAGCGCCACACGAACGCGGCGTAGAAACGGAGCCGACCCCATAGGGTTCTTCGAAACCTATGGATATCTTCTCGCGCCTCGTCTTTGGGAAGGTATTGTGGTTTCAGTGCATCAGGTATGGATACTTTAGTATTACAGCGCAAGGTTACGCTCAAGCCGCCGTCTCGGCGGCGTCCCAACCGCGCCGGGGACGGCGCTTGGAGCCGACATTGCGTTGTAATGTTAGTTACTTTATCGCGGCGGGCTAACATAGAGTTGAGCCGCCCCGCCGCAGCATCTACGCGAAGCGAACCCTGGCGAACGGCCTGATATCGAACCAGAGAGCAAGTTAAGGGGTCGGCTCGAACGACTTGTTAGGCATTCCTTTGAATTGACATTTGGATCTGTTGCGTTCCATGTATTCCAGTTCATTGTCTTTCTTCACAATACGGATCAACTATCGGTGTACCTGACTTGCATAGAGGACAATCTGAAGGTTTCCATAAGTTGCTTTCAAGATGCTCAAGCGCCACAATCGGTAGATATTCCTCGGATAGTTGTCCTCGAGCTATATCTCCAACGGTCAGTATTGAAGCGATGACTACAGGGTCGGCTCCATGTTGTTTCAACTCTCTATATGTCTTTGTTACTGCCGATCCAGCATTGATTACGTCGTCTATTATCCCAATCCTTCGGCCTGCAACCGCGGAGCGTACAGATTGCGGCAGTCTGTAGCTTACTTCGAACTTGGTGCCGTCCAAGGCGGTAACGTGACGTTCCGTGTACACGAAATGTATTCCCAACCTCTCCGCAATCGAATACGCAACGAAAGCACCACCAACCAGAGCTCCGCATACGATTGCCAGGTCATATTCTTCTAGTAACCCTGCCAGCCTGTCTGTGAACGGCCGAAGCAGAGTCGGACGGATAAACGCCAGTTCAAGATCAAACCACACATCGCCATGAAGGCCGGATTCCAGTCGGAAATGTCCCCTATTGATTTGGAGTAGTTCTTTGAAAGATTCGTTCATCCGATAGCTCTAAATGCCACCTGCTCTATTGCACCAATTTGTCACCAGTCTGAACCTTGCTCGTCCACTACGCTATCACGCGTCAGACAGTGTCCATCGATTTCTGTGCCGGCTTGCGGATCCGAGGAATGCCTAACGGTCGGGTTCAGCCGCGTTGCGGAGCGCAGCGGAGCAACGTCGGCTGCAACCCGTTGTTAGGCAGTATCTCAAACTCATCTGTTACTCAGTTCGTATTGGATTCGCTGAATCCGCCCACGCCAGTATGGCTTTGGCCCGTCGGCCAGCAACCATTCCACTTCACCATCTAGCGGAACCAACATGCCCTCCCGCATTTCGTAATCCCCAAATCGCCCTTGCCAAGGGGTTAATACCTGCACACCATCCACTTCGCGGTATCGTCCATCCGAACGCACTGAACTGATTAGCCCTTGACTATCAAACTGAAACACCAGCTTTACTGTCGTTGTGCCATCGGTAAGCGTCGCGCTGGCTCGTGCGTCATCAATTGCTTCCCACGCCACACCCTGACTTGGAAGAAGCGCTGTGGGGTACCACGCTGCTTCAGCGAAAAAGCGCATTAACTCTCCTGGTGCCAGTTCTGGGGTGCTGGGCTGTTTCATCACTGTCAAGAGCCCGAATAGCTTTGCTGTCAGGACACCCTCACCTGAAACATAGGCATCATGGACATGAACGGTCATTCCCGGCGCCATACGAATGCGAGCGTCCCAAACAAAACCTGGACGCTGGATGGTGACACCCTGAGTTGAACTGAACGGCTTCCATTCCTCTCCGGTCTCGCTCATGTTGAAGGTGCCAGTGTGTTCGATGCTGACCGCTGCAACCAACGGCTGCTCCTCTTTCAAAACAGTACGAAAATAGCGTTGAACCGGCGCAGGCAGCCCCTCCAATTCGCGTGGATCGTACGATGTTGGGGCAATCGGCACACGTGCCGCTTCCATTCTCGTATAAAGCTCTCTCGTGTCTGATTGCCAGCGGTTAGCGCCAGCGAGGATTGCCACCGCAAGGACGAAGGCCAGAACAGCGAGCACAATTGCGATTACTTTCCACCACATGTCTGATCCTCCTACTGCCTAACGGTTTGCGTTACTGGCGCTGGGGTGGGCGTGGACTCTGCTTGGGAGCAGAAAAAACTCGAAGCCAGAAAAATGCTTGTAAATCGCGCAGAATCCCCAGCGTCCAGTGCACGCTTTGTTGGGCTGTTTTTATTGGATAGAACGAGATGATACCTTTTCGATCTACCATGAGTTGCTCCTTGGATGACTTTATTCGGTCTCTTTCCAGACCGGATCGCGCAGGAGCAGCAAGACCACGATTGCGCCGAGCAGCAGCGCCGGAAGGCCCATGCCAAAGGAATAAAGCGTACTGGTGGGTGCAACCACTGCCAGAACAAAGAAACTCAAGGTCTGGTTGTTGAGGGTATGCAAATAAGCCGCCGTCCAAATACCTTTGGACTTGAAGACCGCATAGGCCAGGAAGTAGGCTAGGATGATGCAATACGCCACCATAAACACCGAACCAAGCACTGGCTGGTCAGGATAGTTGTAGCCCATCCAGATCACAGGCCAGTGCCAGATGCCCCAGATGATTCCCAAGAGCAACACCCCGCGAATACGTCCAAGCCGGATCAATTCGGTTTGCAGGAAACCGCGCCAGCCGTATTCCTCGCCAAAGGAGATGATCAAACCCAGGAACGGGCCGATGATTACTGTATTCAGTGCAATCGAGAACATCAACGTGGTCGTGGGCAGATTACTGGTTCCCAATTGAGGAAACGCCGTTTTCAAGTCGACGACTGTGCCCAGTTTGAAGAAGTAATTGAGCCAGGTCTGGAGGCCGAAGAAAACCACCAATCCCAAGCCATACCCAAACCAGATACGTGCTTTGCCCCCGGCCATGCCTGCATCAACAAAGGTATTCTTGCCACCCTTCATGCGCAAGACAACCAGCAGGATCAGTCCGAGAAAGTTCGGGATGAGCAGCAGTGAAGGGATGGTTGTCCCTAGAGCAGGCTGGATCAGGCTGACGATTGAGCCAATCAGGTATAGGCCTGTTAGCAGGAAGTAAAAATAAACGAACCAGCGCGAAGCGCCGCGGTTGCTGCGGTAAAAAATGGGACTGTCTTTGAAGAAAAAAGCCCCCAACAGCATGGCAGAAAAGGCGGGCAACAACATCTGGAATTGTAAGAGCAGGCCGGTGCTGGGATTGGCCAGTCCGCCGGACAAAAAGAGCGCCAAATCCACCAGCCAGGCCAGGCCAAAAGCCAAGCCGAGGAACCAGGCCACGCGAAACCAGTTGACGGCTGATGGTACGCTTGTTGCAGGTTGTGGAGTAACTTCTGTGTTCATGGTTTCACCTTTTTGGAATAGCACCTGGTTAACTTCGCACCAGGAAATAGTAGATAAAAGCATTTGCGACTATAAGCCCTGCCAGGATGGCAATCTCGATCAGGGCTTGCAAGTCATTATGGATGAAAGGCAGTTTCCACTCGACGAAAATAGCCAGTGCTAATAACTTTTTTGCCTTGAAAGGAACAGCCCAACTAGTTAGTATACGGAATTTATTCCTTCTACTCCGCCATCTCCCATTTCCGCAAAT
>CAYHAR010000034.1:0-24138 GCA_964354595.1 uncultured Anaerolineae bacterium
GGCATACCTGCTGTGGCCGCGAGGAGCGGTGCGACACACCTCCCTGTTCAACGGGGGGAACCTGCCGGCACAAGCCATAGGAAGATCGTACAGTCGGGGATGAGCAAGGCGCTTATCGAGAGGTAATCGTGCGATGCACAAGCCTATCGCTCTTGAGGATATGACCCTAATCTCCGAATCGAAAAGCAGCCAACGCAGGGCGATTTGCGCGGCATTAGGCAGGATCGCTCGCGTTGGCTTCCGGCAACCCGAGTTAGTAAAAACGATCATCCCTGATTTGATCAGCTATCTTTCTGACTCGAACTCTGAGGTTTGTTCCCGCGCTTGCTGGGCCTTTGGACAAATCGGGTTCCAGAGGCCCAAGTGGGTTCAGATGGCCGTGCCCAAGCTGATGCAACTGATAGAGCACCCAGATGCCAAAGTGCGCGAAGAGGCGATCTGGGCGTTGGGATGCATCGGCCGGGCCCAACCGGAAATCGTCGAGAGCTATCTGGACCGTATCTGGCAAAAAGCCAACGACGAGGAACCCCACGTACGACTGGCCGTCATCCGGGCGTGTGAAAACATCGCCACTCAACGCCCTGAATGGTTTGCTAACGCGATTCCTCTATTCGCGGAATTGTTGGACGATCCAGATACCCGGTATGTCCGCAGAGAAGCCCCCGACATCTTGCGAATCATCGGTAAGCGGCGGCCTGATCTTGTTCGCAGTGCGGTGCCGAAGTTGATCGAAAAGCTGACCGATCCGGACAGCGTCGTGCGCACGCATGTCCAGGGGGCATTGAATGTCATTCAACGCCCGAAAGCAGAGTGAAGCGTTCCTGTGATCTGGTGTTTTTGGCAGAGGTGATGCTATGGAGGCTCGTGAACAAACTATTACGTATTCGGCTCGAGTGCTTGATGAAGCCACTCATCCTAAGAATATGCGTCGCATGTCCGATCCAGATGCCTGTGGGATCGTCCATGGGTGCTGCGGGGATACAATGGAAATCTATCTGCGATTGGACGGAGAGACGATCAAGGATGCCACCTTCATGACCGATGGTCACGAATCGGCGATAGCCTGTGGAAGCATGCTCACTACCCTGGTGCGCGGGCGATCTATGGAGGCGGCAGACAAGATCAGCCCAGAGGAGTTGATGGAGGCCCTGGGCGGCCTGCCTGAAGCCAAGCACCACTGCGCCAAGCTGACGGTGAACACACTCCTGGAGGCCGTTGCCGACCGGCGTGCGGGCGAACGCGCCAGCGGCCAGGCAACGGAGAAGACAGAAGGGTGAGCATGGGAATAACCAGTTACCTCACCCGTTTGCGAGAGTGCGTTGGGCACGATTTGCTGTTGGGGCCATCGGCTGCAGCCTGCATTCGGGATACACAGGGCCGTATCCTGCTTTTGCAGCGCAGCGATGGGGATAACCTGTGGGGCTTTCCCGGCGGCGCGATGGAACCGGGCGAGCGGATCGCCGACACCGTTGTACGCGAGGTGCGCGAGGAAACCGGGCTGGAGGTCGAGCCGACCATGCTCATCGGCGTCTACTCCGCGCCAGAGTATGCTTTTGTGTATCCCAACAGCGACCAGGTGCAGCCGGTGACGATTTTCTTTGAGTGCCGGATCGTGGGAGGCGAACTCTCGCCGGATATGGAGGAAAGCCTGGCGGCGCGCTACTTTTCTAACGACGAGTTGCCGCCGATGCGTCCTTGCTGTGTTGCCAAGGCTGGCGATGCTTTTGCGTTCCAGGGCCAGGCGTTCTTTCGTTAGGGGGTGTCTTGTGTGTTGCTCGTGTTCAAGACCCTTCTTGCATCTGGTGGGCAAGTGAATTTTTCAGATTGTGGAGGATTCCAGTGATGAACGAGCCAATTCACGTGAGTGACGAAACATTTGAAAAGGCTGTGCTCCAGTCGCCCATCCCGGTGATTGTGGACTTTTGGGCGCCGTGGTGTGGGCCGTGCCAGATGGTCGCGCCGGTGTTAGAGCAGATTGCCCAGGAGTACGCTGGCAAGGTGATCGTCGCCAAAGTCAATACCGACGATTGTCCGCAGTGGGCCTCGCATTATGGCGTGCGGGGCATTCCCACGATGCTGTTTGTGGCGCACGGGCAGGTGGTGGATCGCATGGTCGGTGCTGCCCCGTTGCCCGTTATCAAACAGCGGCTTGAAAGTGTGCTGGCAAAGGCCAAGTTGGCTCCTGTGCCGGCATAGGAAGGAGCAGAAGGATAAATGTAAGATGAGCTTCGTCTTTGGCCCGGTCCCATCGCGGAGACTCGGGCAATCGTTGGGGATTGATCCTATCCCGCTCAAGACGTGCAACTGGAATTGCGTGTACTGCCAGTTGGGGCGCAGCACGCCGCTCGTCAACGAGCGCAAAAACTATTATGTGCCAGAAGCGATCCTGGCGGAAGTGCAGGCTGCGCTGGCTGCACATCGTCCAGGCGACATTGACTGGATCACCTTTGTCGGTTCAGGCGAGCCGACGCTGCACTCCAGCCTCGGCTTGCTGATCCGCCAGGTCAAGACGCTGACCGATCTGCCAGTTGCCGTCATCACCAACGGCTCTCTCTTATATCTGCCAGAGGTTCGACAGGAGCTATCCGCTGCTGACGCGGTGCTGCCCACACTCGACGCGGGCAATGCCCAACTGTATCGCCAAATCAATCGTCCGTGGCCCAGGTTGACGCTCGAGCGGCTACTGGATGGGCTGACGGCATTTCGGCAAGTGTATCACGGACAGCTCTGGATCGAGGTCATGCTGGTCAAAGGCTTGAACGACACCGAAGATGCCTTGCGCGGTATCGCGACTGCTTTGCGAAGCATCGAACCCGACCAGGTGCACATCGTCCTGCCCACCCGTCCACCAGCCGAGCCGTGGGTCGAGCCGCCAGACGAGGCCGGGCTGATGCGGGCAGTAGCCATTCTGGGCGACGTCGCGCAGATCGTGCATCCGGCCGAGGGTGATTTTGATCTGTCGGGCTGCGATACGGTGGTGGAGGCCATTGTCAGCATCATTACCCGCCATCCGATGCGAGAAGACGAACTGGCGCGTGCATTGGAACGCTGGACGTCGGGGCAGGTACAAGAGGCACTCGAGGCGCTGGCGCTCAGCGGCAAGGCTCAGGTGGTGGAGCGGTATGGTGCGCGTTTTTGGAGTGCGTCAGCGTCGCGTTATCCTGATGAAGCACGCAGCACTGAAAGGAGACGCTGTTGCCATGACAACTCGAACGAAAAACCAAGAAGCGATCCAAGTCTTGACTCTGGAGACAGATGAAACTGCCCAGTGGTTGAGGCTGGACGCGCAGGCCTCGCTTCAGGCTGTTTGTGAGGCGCCCACAGGTCCTGATATGTTCCGTCGCAGCCTGGATGACACGCTCAAGTGGCAAGCAAGTGCGGTTACGGTTGAACAGGTTGTGCGGTTGCCCGATGTAGCTCCGCAGTGGATTGCGGCGCTGCTGGCCCTCGGCGCTCGGGTGAGCTTTGTCGAACAAGCGCAAGAAGTAACATTGGCTGATTTCCTGCAGTGCGTTGGGCCGTATCGCGGCAGGATTGCCGCTGTGCATGTGCTTATGAATGTGCCTGGGAGCGTGTCGGGTGAAGCCTATTTGATGTCTAGAGGTGCGGATGCGCCGGTCATGGCCGCCCTCGCCGTGGTCGTTCTAACGGAAGGCTTCGTCCGCCAAGCTCGCCTGGCTATGACGGGGGTTTGGCGCGAGCCGGCCAAGTTGGCAGACTCGGCCGATCTCTTGGTCGGCGGCCCGTTGATCATCAGGCGCATCCGGCAGGTGGCCGAAGCGGTTGAGCAGGAGGTCACCCCACACGACGACGTTCCTGGCAACGCCGGGTATCGTCGGGCGATGGCCGGGGTGCTGACCTACTGCACCCTCGAACAGTGTAGGATAAGCAGCCAGCATTCACTGTGCGAACAATCCATCAACCCATGAGTAAAGGGGGATCGCCACATGATTGACCTGACGATTGACCATGACTGCCTGGCCAGAACCGTGCAGTGTGCCAGAGAGCGCAACATCATCATCCCTACCTTCAAACAGCAAAAGGATCCGGGCCTGATCCCGGATGTGGTCAAAGCCCATCTAAAAGACATCGGACTGTGGGATATCACATCACTCAACCTGTTCCGCATCACCTGGAAGAACGAGCCGATGCCACACGGCGGAGGGTTTAGCCGCGTCAACTATGTCGAACTGCCCTCTTCCCTGACCGGTGTGCCAGCGCGCATCCTCGGCAAGTGGTTCCCGACCGGATCGCACAAGGTAGGGGCCACCTTCGGCTGCCTGGTGCCGCGCCTGGTGACCGGCCAATTCGACCCGACCCGCCAAAAGGCGGTCTGGCCTTCCACCGGCAACTATTGCCGGGGCGGGGCCTATGACGCGACGTTGCTGGCCTGCGAATCCATCTCCATCTTGCCGGAGGGGATGAGCCGTGAGCGCTTCGAGTGGCTCTCGAAAGTATCGGGCGAGATCATCGCCACACCGGGCGTCGAAAGCAACGTCAAAGAGATCTTTGACAAGGTTGGGGAACTGAAGCGGACGCGCGAGGACATTGCCGTCTTTAACCAGTTCGAGGAGTTCGGCAACCACCTATGGCACTATGAGATCACCGGCCATGCGATGGAAGAAGTACTCAAGAGAGAGCTGGGGCCACATGACGTCTACCATGGGGTGGTTCTCACTACGGGATCGGCCGGGACCATCGGCTGCGGTGACTACCTGAAGGGGATTTTCCCGACGAGCAAGGTGGCGGCCAGCGAAGCGCTCCAGTGCCCGACGCTCCTGCTCACTGGCTTCGGCGGGCATCGCATCGAAGGGATCGGCGACAAACACATACCGTGGATCCACAATCTCAAGAACACCGATATGGTCATGGCCATTGATGACGAGGCGTGCATGAGCCTGGTGCGTCTTTTCAACGAACCGGCTGGCCAGGCTTACCTGGTGAAACAAGGCGTGCCGGAGACGCTGGTGCAGAACCTTGACTTGCTTGGAATCTCAAGCATTGCGAATGTGCTGTCTGCCATCAAGTTCGCCAAATGGTACGAGCTGGGCGAACACGACCTGGTGCTGACGGTGTTCACCGACTCGATGGAGTTGTATCAGAGTCGCCTGCGAGAGTTACGCGAGGCGCATGGCGAGTACACCGCGACAGAGGCCGCCGCAGCCTACCATCGGTATCTGATGGGATGCACAACCGATCATGTCAAGGAGCTGGGCTATTGGGATCGCCGGCAGATACACAATCTCAAGTATTACACGTGGGTCGAACAGCAGGGCAAGACCTACGAAGAGATAATGGCCCAGTGGTATCAGCCAGATTACTGGACGGGGATCCATGCGCAGGTCGCAGAGCTAGACGTGCTAATCGAGTCCTTCAACGAACGAGTCGGTTTACTGCGCCGTCTCTAGCAGGAAGAACTCGCCCTGGCCGTGGGTCAAAGCGATTTCCAGGACGGTTCGCGGCAGTCGGACGAACGCCCGACACACTTGCCAGGCGCGTCGCACGCAACAAGATGACGTTCTTGGCAGCGCCGGCTATCGTGGGGCGAGGGCCTGCGCGCCGACCTGCCGCGCCCTCGAATCATGTAGGAAAGGAGCCCGCCGTCTATGAGTGAACAGACCATCAACATCACTCTCACGATCAATGGAGCCGGAAAACATCTGTCAGTTGAAAAGCGCGAGAAACTGCTCGATGTGCTGCGCCGCGAATCCTATCTGAGTGTCAAGCGCGGGTGCGATACCGGGGACTGTGGCATATGCATTGTGCTGCTGGATGGCCAGCCAGTGCGAAGCTGCACGACCCTGGCTGCCGACGCGCATGGGCGCACAATCACCACCGTCGAAGGGCTGAGTCAAAGCAGAGGGCTGCATCCCGTGCAGCAGGCTTTTGTCGAGACAGGCGCGATACAGTGTGGCTTCTGCACACCTGCGCAGGTTTTGGTCGCCAAGGCCCTGTTAGAGAAAAACCCCGACCCCGCCGAAGCCGAAATCCGAGAAGCGATGAGCAATGTGCTCTGTCGCTGCACGGGATACGTCAGGGTGATCGAAGCCGTGCAGCGCGCAGCGGCGATGTTGCGAGGTGAAAAAGTCGCGCCCGTCACGCACCTCGAACGGCCTCTGCCCAAAGGCACGGATAAAGTTGACCTGCCCGAGGCGTTCTATCGCCGGGGAGCGGATCGTGACCCGTTGCCTCCGCTCGTCTTTACGCCCGCCGAAATGGTCAAGACCCGAATAGTCGGAAAACCAGAACCGAAAGTGGACGCCAGGAAACTGGTGCAGGGCCGCCCGGTGTTCACTGGCGACTTTAATCTGGAAGGTATGCTGTACGGTGCGTTGCTCACCAGCCCGCACGCTCACGCTCGCATCAAGCGCATAGACGCCCGCCGGGCGCGCGCTTTGCCGGGCGTCTATGCCGTTCTGACCTACCAAGATATCCCGCGCGTCAAGTATGCTTCCGGTGGCCAGAGCTATCCCCAACCCCGACCGTATGACCAGGTATGTCTGGACGACAAGGTGCGCCATGTCGGCGACCGTGTGGCCGTCGTCGCCGCCGAGACGCCGGAATTGGCCCGCCACGCGGCGCAATTGATTGACGTTGAATACGAGGCGCTCCCGGCCGTTGTTGATCCGGTAGAGGCTATGAAAGACGGTACGCCGATGATTCACGATGAGCCGGACACCGATGGCATATTTGATCCGCAGCACAACATCGTCCACCACATCGAAGCGCAGGCCGGCGACGTCGAAGCAGCCTTGGCCGCAGCCGACAAGATCTTTAGCGGCGAGTATCGCACCCCCAAGCAGCAGCATGCTCACCTCGAACCGCATGTCTGCATCACCTACTGGGACGAGGACGATCGCCTGGTGATCCGCACCAGCACCCAGGTGCCATTTCACATCCGGCGCATGGTGGCCCCGCTGATCGGCTTGCCCGTCAAGCGCATCCGGGTCGTCAAGCCACGCATCGGCGGCGGTTTTGGCAACAAGCAGGAAATGATTCTGGAGGACTTGTGCGCTCACCTCACACTCAAAACCGGCCGGCCGGTTCACATGGAGTACACCCGCACCCAAGAGTTCACCAGCTCGCGCAGCCGGCATCCACAGATCATCCGCTACACGATCGGCGTGAAAGACGGCCGAGTCAACGCGGCCGACCTGTACCTGATCGGCGATACCGGCGCTTACGGGACGCACGGCCTGACGGTGCAGATGGTGGGGGGGTTCAAGGGATTGACCCTGTACAACGCGCCCAACTCGCGCTTTGTGTGCGACGTGGTGTACACCAACACCCCGCCGGCAGGCGCGTTTCGCGGCTACGGCGCGATGCAGTGCCAGTTCGGCGTCGAGGTGCTGATGGCCGAAATTGCCGAACAGCTCGGCCTGGATGTGGTCGAGTTCAAGCGGAACAACTGGCTCAAGGTTGGCGAGACGATGCACCTGGCCAAGGCGCTCGGCGAAGGCCGGGAGGGCTATGAGCAGTTTCTGCAAAGCAGCGCCCTGGAGCAGTGCGCGGCAATCGGCCTCGAGGCAACCGACTTTTACGCCAAGCGGGAAATGCATCGGCGCCAGGTTGGGCCTATCCGGCGCGGCATCGGCATGGCCGTCGTCATACACGGCAGCGGCATCGCCGGGCTGGATATGGCCTCCGCCACGTTCAAGATGAATGACGACGGTTCGTTCAACCTGCTCATCGGCGCGGCCGACCTGGGCACCGGCTCCGACACGATCCTGGCCCAGATGGCGTCCGAGGTGTTGGGCCTGCCACTGGAAGACATGATCGTCTATTCGTCGGACACTGATTTCACGCCGTTTGACAAGGGAGCCTATGCCAGCAGCACGACCTATATCAGCGGCCAGGCGGTGCGCAAGGCCGCCATGGAGGTCGCCGGGCAAATCCGGGAACACGCTGCAACGATGCTCGGGCTGGAGCGCTCCACCGGGTTGATCCTGAAAGACCGCGCGGTTATCGCGCCCGACGGTCGCGCCGTGACGCTGGCCCAGGTCGCCCTGAGCAGTCTGCACCAGCAAAACCAGCGCCAGATTGCGGCGACGGCCTCGCACGTCAGCTTTGTCAGCCCGCCCCCGACGGCAGTCCAGTTTGCCGAGGTGACTGTCAACGTGGAGAGCGGGCTGGTCACGGTCGAGCGGCTGTTGATGGTGGTGGATTGTGGGCGCGTCATCAACCCCATCACGGCGGCCGGCCAGGTCGAAGGCGGCATGGCGCAGGCGCTTGGCTTTACGCTGAGCGAAGAGATGCTCTTTGATCGAGACGGCCGTCCCCTCAACCCGCACTTCGGCGACTATCACGTCCCCCGCTCGAACGAGATGCCGGTGATGGATGTGATCTTTGTCCAAACCGACGAGCCGAGCGGCCCGTTTGGCGCTAAATCCGTCTCCGAAATCTCGATTGACGGCGTGGCGCCGGCGGTGGTAGACGCTATCCACGATGCGAGCGGAGCATGGGTTCGCGAGCTGCCGTGCACGCTGGAGCGTGTCCGGCGGGCGTTGCGCTAAATAGCCAGTTTGTCGGGACAGGGGCCTATGTCAGAAGCACCGATTAGTCCACGAATCAGGAGCTTGGCCGCGGGCGCTGCCTCGTCTGCGGAGCGCTAGTGGCCGGCGTGGAATGAATGTCCAAGTAGGAGTCTATCATGTCCAAGTTTTCGTTGGACGTCCTTCAAAAACGAGTGTTTCCCTTCATGGAGACAGGCGATCCTGATGTCATCCTGGGCGCTGTGTTCGGCGAGGACGTGGCGCTGACGCGCGTCGGCGGTGATGTCCTGGTCTCCCACGTTGACCCCATCGTCGGCGCCATCGGCAACATCGGCTGGCTGGCCGTTCACGTGGCATGCAACGACATCGCCACCAGCGGTATTCCGCCCCGCTGGATCTTGCTGCTGGTCATGGTGCCACGTTCCGACGACGAAGAACTGCTGGAGCAGATCATGCGCGATGCGCACCGGGCAGTGAAAGAGATCGGCGTGTCCATCATCGGCGGACACACCGGATACTCCTCTGGGCTGTCCAGGCCGCTCGTCGCCGTTACGGCCCTGGGAACGGCCTCGGGGCGTGAGCCGGTATGGACCAGCGGCGCTCACGTCAACGACTTGGTGCTGGTCACGAAAGGTATTGCCCTGGAGGGGACGGCTATCCTGGCTCACGACTTTGCCGACGTGGCGCTTCGCCTGGGCCTGAGTGAGGGAGACCTGGCGGAGGCGCGCCGACTGGTGTCTGAGGTGAGCATTGTGCCAGAGGCCGTGGCAATTGCAGCACGAGGAGCAACAGCGATGCACGACGTGACGCGTGGGGGAATGCTTGAGACGCTATTGGAGATCGCTTACCGCTCGGAGGTCGGTATCGAAATGGACGTATCCCAGCTTCCAACTCGCCCCGTCGTCTCGCGTTTCGCCCAGGCCTTCCAGTTCGACCCGCTGCGGATGATCTCGTCCGGGACACTGGTGGCCACAGTGCCACCCGGGCGAGCGGAGGATGTGCAACGCGGCCTGGAGGAGATGGGCATCCTGTCCGCTTTCGTGGGCCGGGTCACGTCAGAGTCAGGAGTGCGGGTTCTCCGGGATGGCGAGGCTGAGCAGTATACCGGGATTCGTTGCGAGGAAGACGAGCTCGCCCGCATGTGGGCGGTTCACCCTCGCGGAGGGTAGCCGGAGGTCAGACACATCCAAGTTGGGATCGTGCTCGTCTCGGCGCTGATCGTCACGCCGGCAGCAGCCGCGTATCAACTGACTGAGGACCTGCGGCAGATGATGGCGCTGGCAGTGATCATCGGCGTGGGCAGCGCCGTAGGCGGGCTGCTGCTCTCATACTGGCTCAACACTGCTTCGGGCGCGACCATTGTGCTGCTGGCGACGTTGGTCTTTTTCGCCGCAGCGCTGGTCTCGCCCCGGCGACGGCGGCGCATGGTGTAAAGACACTCGGCCCGTAGGAGGACTCTTGGGAGACGAATGGAACTGGCGTTACACGATTCTTATTTCGTTGGGCATTTTGATCTTGGTCAGCATGGCGGTGATCGCGCTTTCGCTGCGACCGCGCTCGCAGCCGACGTCGAGTGCGGCCATGCCAACACCACAAGCTGGCGGAGCAGGCGACTCGCAAACCGTTGAGGCGCGCGTCGTGCGCGTGATCGAATCAGGCCAAGTCGAACTGGCTCCCGGCAAGCCACAGACGTTTCAGCGGCTAGAGCTGGAAATCGTCAGCGGCCCGCTGCGCGGCGAGCGCGTCGAGGTCGAGCACGGCACCATGAGCCTGACCAACGAATACTCGCTGTACCAAAAGGGTGACCACGTCCTGGCGATGATGTCGGCACGGCCTGACGGCGGACTCGTGTTGATGATTAGCGATTACGTGCGACGTGGGGCATTGATGTTTCTCGTCGTCGCGTTCGTCGTCGCAACCGTGCTGGTGAGCGGTTGGAAAGGCGTGCGCGCGCTGATCGGGCTGGTTGTCAGCTTTGTCGTCTTGCTGGGGTTTGTCCTGCCGCAAATCCTGGCCGGGCATGACCCGGTGCTGGTGAGCGTGGCGGGATCGTTTATCTTGCTGGCCGTCACGCTCTATCTGACGCAAGGCTGGGCGCTCAAGACGCACGCGGCGTTGTTGGGTGTGTTTTTTAGCTTGCTTTTGACCGGTGCGTTGGCCTCGTTGGCAGTCAGTCTGACACGCTTGAACGGCTTTGGCTCAGAAGAGGCCATGTTCTTGCAGGCGGCTGGGACATCAGTCAATCTGCGCGGTCTGTTGCTGGCCGGCATGATCGTCGGCACGCTGGGCGTATTGGACGATGTGATCGTCGGCCAGGCCTCAGCCGTGACCGAGCTGGCTAATGCGAACCCAGCGATGGACTGGCGTGAGCTGTACCGGCGCGCGATGAACATCGGGCACGATCACATCGCGGCGACGGTCAACACGCTGGTGCTGGCGTATGTGGGCGCGGCCATGCCGCTCTTGCTGTTGTTCCAGATTTACCCGGAGCCGTGGGGCCTGACGCTCAACCGCGAGATGATCGCCGAAGAGATCGTGCGGGCGCTCGTCGGCAGCCTGGGGTTGATCGCCGCCGTGCCGATCACGACGGCGATAGCGAGCCTGCTCCGCAGCTTTCGGTTGCCCGTCAGCTACCACTTTCAGGGCAGAGAAAAGCAATCATGACACAGCACGGAAAAGCCATATCGGCGGTCATGTGGGGCCTGATGATAGCCTCGACGGTGTTGCAGATCGCATCGAGTTTTTTGCTTTATAACCAAGCTGGTCTTGAGGTGCTCAGGAACGTTGGGTGGATAACCTTGTGGGGCGCAGGCTTTTTTGGGGTTGCGCCCATCTTGGCTCTCCACCAAAAGGGAGGCGTGCCCAAGGGTCAGAGTTACACTCATACGACAGTTCTCGTTGTCAGTGGGATTTATGCTGTTGTCCGGCACCCACAGTATTTGAGTTTCATGCTGCTCAACACCGGACTGATGCTCGTCGCCCAGCATGGGTTGATTACAGTCCTGGGCATAGTGGCGATAGGAATGGATTGCCTGATTACGCGAGAGGCAGATTGGGATGGTATCGAAAAGTTTGGTGATGACTATAAACGCTACATGGAAAAGGTGCCGAGTGTAAACTTTTTGGCAGGGTTTATACGATGGCTGCGACGCAGAATATGAGCAGAATGAATCTGAGGATGCTATCATGCGCCGGTTCAAGTGGAGTTGGCTGTTGGCATTGGTCGTGTGCTTAAGTGGCATATGCGTGGCGCATCATGGACAGATTGCGCTTGTCCCGCCCTCGCCCTCGCCCCGGCCTCAACCGGCGACGACGCAAGTCATGGCGAGCGTGACTGCCGCGCCAACCAGGATGACCTTGACCGATGTTCCGACCAGAATTGCTACGCACACACCAGGAGCAACGCCGATGCCCCGCGCAAGCAGCCTCCTCACGTTGACCATCGTCTACGACAACCTTCCGTTTGATGCGCGGCTCAAGACGGCGTGGGGATTCGCTTGCCTGGTCGAGACAGGCCAGACGATAGTATTGTTCGACACTGGCGGCGACGGGCCAACGTTGATGGGCAATATGGCGGCGTTGGGCATTGACCCGCGCCGGATAGATGCGGTTGTTCTCTCGCATGTTCACAATGACCACACTGGCGGGCTGGACGCGCTCCTGGCTGTCAACGATCTCGTGACGGTGTTTGTGCCACGCTCCTTCCCCGACGAGTTCAAGACGCGCGTGAGCAAGCGCGTGCCCGTCATCCAGGTGCGTGAGCCGATGACGATTACCAAGAATATTCATACCACTGGCGAAGTAGACGGCGCGATCATCGAGCAAGCCCTCATCGTCCAGACGAACAAAGGGCTGGTCGTGATGACGGGCTGTGCGCATCCTGGCATCGTCGAGATCGTGAAGCGGGCAAAAGCCTACGGCGAGGTGTACCTCGTCATGGGCGGCTTTCACCTGGCAGACAAGAGCGCGCAAGAGATCGAAACCGTAATCGCAGAGCTGAAGCGATTCGGGGTGCGCCAGGTCGCACCGAGTCACTGTACGGGCGAGGCTGCCATTCGGCAATTCAGCGCAGCCTTTGGCGCCGATTTCATTCAGGCGGGCGCGGGTTTGCGAATTGCTATTCCAGCGAAGGACTAGGGCGAAACACACGCTGTCAGGCAATGACACCTCACTTGTCTCCCTCGTGACATCTGTCACTTGTCGTTACCAGGGAGCCGAGCGTATCATGATATTGATAATTATTCTCAAAAGAGTGCTGTATGGCTCGAGCGAAAAGCCTGACTGAATCACTGCATACCAGCGGTCGAAGGGTCACCCGTCAACGGCAACTGGTAATGCAGGTGCTACAAGAGAATCCGGGACACCTGGAGGTAGAGGCGGTACATTCCTTGGCTAGAGCGAGCGATCCCAAGATCAGCCTGGCAACTGTCTACCGCACCCTGGCGGTGTTGAAAGAGATGGGGGTGGTGAAAGATCATGCCCTGGGAGAGAGTCATGCTCACTTTGAGACTGTCCCAGAGACGCCGCACTATCACTTTGCCTGTCAGAAGTGCGGGCAAGTGGTAGAGTTTGACGCACCCCAGGTCAAGCAAGTGGTACACGCCCTGAGCGAACGAGAAGGGTTGCAAGTCACCGATGTACATCTGTTTCTCAGCGGCTATTGTGCTCAATGCCGGAAAGATGATGATGAGAGCAATAGCAGACTTTGCACCTGAAGTACGGAAGCCGGAGTTGGGCTTGCCTTGCAAGATGATAGTGAATGCTATCTCTTCTTTCTCGCAGGCACGCGTCATCATTGTCTGTCTGGCGAGCTATTCTACGCCGGCATCGGCGGTCATCGAGAAGCCGGCGAAGACTGGGTAACGTGTGCACAACGGGAAGCGAGAGAGGAGATGGGAACAGAGGTTGACCTTGTACCTGCTTCAGTCACATGGTACGTTCCTGAGCAGGGTCCAGTTCAGCCGGTCCAAGTGAGTGATCAGCCACGGCCATTCGCGCTGCATGAAATGGTTCATCCACCTGGCACGCCACGAGCGGGCGAGTTGTATCGCATCGTGATATACAAAGCACGCTTGCGCAACAAGCCAAAGGACTTGCCGCCCGATGAGGTGCTGGGTGTCATCGCGCTGACGGAAAAGCAGGTAATCCGGGGATTGAAGTGCAGACCAACGCTGGCAGAACTGTTGGACGAAGGAGCCCGGCTGGTGGCAGGGGAAGGGCATGTAGATTTGCAGGTTCAGCTCTACCCGCTTGGTACGGCAAGAGCGCTGGCTCACATACTTCGCCACATTAGACGCGAGGAGTGAGTAGTGAACGGGGGCAAAGATGAAACAGAAGACAAAGGAAACGCTGGGCTATATAGTCAACGGCCTCTCAATGGCATTGTTCATTTACTTGGTATTCACCCTTGACGTTCCCGATTTCTTACGTCCTCTCGTGTATTTGGGTTGGATACTCTTGGGTTGTGGCATTGGCTTGGTTGCGCTTTCCATCGTCGCACTTGTCCGCAACCAGGGTGCGGGTCTTGTTGAGTGGGGTGTCTATGGACTAGTTCGCCACCCCATGTACCTGGGCGCTATGTTGTGTTTCCTCTCCTACTTTTTCTTTCACCCGCATTGGCTTGCCCTTTTGCTTTCATCTGCGAACATTGCTGTCGTCTACTGGTTCATTCTGCAAGGCGAACAGCAAAATATCACCAAATTCGGTGACGCATATAGGCACTATATGGAAAGCGTGCCACGGATAAATCTATTGGCGGGGATATTCAAGCGTCTACAGAGTAATTAAGGACTTTTACTCAATCGCCGCCGCCCAACAAGGGCTTGCACTTGACTGCACTATCGCGCCGCAGAATCGGCGACACCACGCGCTTTGCGCGTGGTCTGGCAGCCAAGGTGCTCGCCACGCATCCGCGCTGCGGGTGAAGCCCAGGCTGTTGTGCGGTCTGCTCATGAGGATGAAGCACACTTGATCATGGAGGGTGCCAAGGTGTTAGCAAATATGCCCGGAACAGGGCATTGTTGAGCCTATGACAAGGAACGGAGCTTGACAGATATCTGGGCACGCTACATTGAGCCGTCGGGCCAACCAGGCCCTGACTACTGGAACTATTTTGCCGAACGACTAGCCGGCCTGGCCACCATCCCCGGAGGTGCTGCCGTATTGGATGTTGGAACCTACGACGGCAACGTCCTCTTCAAGGCTATGAAAAAGGCAGGGGTGCGTGGCTTGGGCGTTGGGATAGATATTTACGACGGCGGGCTACAAGATAGCCTCGCCGAGGTGAGGAATTATGGGCCGGGAAACGTGGTATTTGCCCAGATGGACGCTGCCTCTCTGGGCTTTCCACCCGAGACATTCCATTCCGTGTTGGCCAACTTTATCGGATGGGATCACTGCTTTGACTTTGATCGCATGGAATTCACCGCCCCCGATCACAGGATGGCCGAAATCATGCGCGTGCTCAAGCCGGGCGGCCAGATTGGCATTGGCTCCTGGGTCAAACAGTGTGACATCGACTGGATTGCCGAAGCATTTAAAAGACACTTGCCAGAGTGCGTAAAAGCAACTGGAAAAAGCATCTCCTCTTACGAAAAAGAGAATCCCGATGGATACGAGGTTGTCCTTCGGGGTGGCGGCTTCCATAATATCAGCATTCACGTGGAGACGACGACATTCGTTTCGCCTGACGCAGCAACATGGTGGCGACAGATGAAACACGCCGCCCGCGAATATTTTGAGCAGGTACCTGATCCGGCCCAACTGGAGCACTTTAAGGAGCAGGTTCTTGCCGATTTGCAGCGGTCCCAATCTCTCGAGGGCATCCACTTTAACAAGACAGTATCATTTGCCTTCGGCACCAAACTCAGAGGAAAGGCAATCTTTTAAACAAGCCAGCGACGTTGCCGACGCTAGACCCGCCAGGCGGGTGATGCTAGGCCGTTGGGCAGCCCAGAAGGTATCAAGATGAACGACAATACACCGACTAGACCCGAGATCTCGCCAGAAACGCGACGCGCAATCGTCAAGTGGATCGTCCAGGTTACCTTGGGTCTCATTGGCTACGGCTTCATTTTGTTCCTCTCGGCAGGCAGGCTGAACTGGATCTGGGGTTGGGCGCTGTTGATCGTCATCGCGGCCTTTTTGGCTGCACATCCTTTGATCCTGATCCCGATCAACCCAGAGCTGTTGGCCGAGCGCGAGAAGGGGCTACGAGACAGAGGCATGAAAGCCTGGGACAGATGGATTGCCGGACTGGCGGCGGGCGTGTTTCCGATCGCGTCTTGGGTGGTCGCGGGATTAGATGTCCGTTGGAATTGGACAGAGCCAATACCATGGGCGTATCACGTTGGCGGCTTGATCGTCATGGTGCTGGGATTCGCCTTGTTCCTGTGGGCGATGGCCTCGAACGCTTTCTTTGCGGAGGGAGTCCGCATCCAGCAAGAGCGCGGACACACAGTTGCAGCGGGCGGGCCGTACCGGTACGTGCGTCACCCGGGCTATGTCGGCGCAATCTTGTCTCAAATGGCAACGCCCTTTTTGCTCGGCTCGGTGTGGGCGATCATTCCTACCGTCGCATCGGCCGCGTTGTACGTGGTGCGAACGTACTTGGAGGACAAGATGCTGAGGGAGGAGCTGCCCGGCTATGAGGCGTACACGCAGCAGACGCGCTACCGGCTACTGCCGGGGGTATGGTAGCATGATACTAGAATTATCGAGGTGAATCATGGGCGCTAATCCGGTTGCCAATCAACCGCTCGCCAAGAAAATCGGTCGCCTGCTGAAAAGGTTAGCGCAGGCGCTCGTCGCCGTAGCCGCCCTGGCAGCCATGCTGTTCCTGTCGTCGTGGCGGTTCGATTGGGTGATGGCGTGGGTGTACGTCGGTACGTTCGCTGTGGTGCTGACGGCGATGACCGTTTACCAGGAACTGGGCAACCCTGAATTGGCGGAGGAACGCTCCGAATTCAAGCCCAGGGAGGGGGTGCAAACCTGGGACGTGATCCTATCCGCCGTCGTCAGGGTGTCCCTGCTGGCGAGTTACGTCGTCGCCGGACTGGACGTGCGCTTTGGCTGGAAGCCGGAAATCCCGCTGGCGGTTCAGGTTGCCGCGTTTGCGCTCGGCTTGCTCGGAGCGGGGCTGATCGTCTGGGCGATGGCGGCCAATCGCTACGCGGCAGTCTACGCCCGCATCCAGAAGGAGCGCGGGCACGCCGTTGCGACGACTGGCCCTTACCGCTTTGTGCGCCATCCGTTTTACGTCGGGACGATCACCTTTTCGCTGGTGGTGCCGGTGGCGCTGGGTTCACCGTGGGCGCTCATCAGCGGCGGGCTGGCTGCCCTGCTTTTCGTCGTCAAGACGGCAGCCGAGGATCGTATGCTGCGCGAAGGCCTCGCAGGCTACCGCGAGTACGCCGAGCGGGTGCGCTACCGGCTGGTGCCGGGCATCTGGTAGACGACACGCTAGAAACAATCACCTATGGAGGCGCAAAATGAACGACCAATCATCTGTCGAGCAATCACAAAAGGAGCCAGAAGGCAGACTCACTGCAAAGCAGGTATTGAGGTTTATCATCGTCTTGCTGCTGATGCCAGCAGTCCTGTTCATCTCGGCCGGCCGCCTGAACTGGGTGATGGGATGGGTCTATTTCGGCGTGACCTTTGCCCTCATAGTTGTCAGCAGGATTGCCATGTTTCGCGCAGCGCCGGAACTGCTGAGAGAACGGGCCCGCTTTGACGAAGCGAAGGACGCCAAGAGCTGGGATCGGCCCCTTGTTCTTCTCGTGTCAATCCTCCTCCCGCTGGCGGGCCTGATCATTGCAGGGTTGGATGACCGCTTGGGATGGTCATCCGAGCTTCCGCTCTGGCTGCAGATCGTCGCGCTGATCTTGGTGGCGCTGGGGACTCTGGTAGGCACATGGGCCATGGCGGTGAACAGGTTCTTTTCAGCTGTTGTGCGCATCCAGAAGGACCGAGGCCATACTGTCGTCACGGGCGGCCCCTACCGGTTCGTGCGCCACCCGGCCTACATTGGCGGTCTGGTGGTCGCATTTGCCTCGGCGGTAGCGCTCGAGTCACTGTGGGCGCTTATCCCAGCCGGACTGACAGCGCTGCTTTACATTCTGCGGACTGCGCTGGAAGATAAGACGCTGCGGGATGAACTTGCAGGGTACGAGGAGTATGCACAGCGAACGCGCTATCGGCTGGTGCCTGGCGTATGGTAGGGGTTGGTGCCGCTGTTCCCGGATGGCTGGAGATCGAACAGACTGGTAGTGAGGCTTTACATGGCATAGTAGGAGGATAACGTGAAGTACTTGCGAGCGATTCAATTCTTTGTTGGCACGCCGCTCATCTATCTTTTGCCGCCGCTCCTGGGTTGGGGGATCGACGATCTGGCCGGTTTCTTTTCGCTCTATCCGCGCTTGGGATACGCGGCGCTGATAGTGGTCTTGGGCCTTGTCGCCGGTTATCAAGCGATTGACGCGCCGGAAGGATTGAAAGGCGGCAAAGGTGAAGTAGGCAAACTGGTTGGCCGTCAAAGCATCGTCAAAGTCGTGATCATTCTCCTGATGTATGTGTTTCTCGCCGTCGTGCCCTTTGCCGACCGCCGCAACATTGGCGTGGCGTTTGAAGGTGAGGCCATGCGCTGGCCCGGTCTCGTCCTGGCGGGATCGGGGTTCACGCTGATATTCTGGTCGGGTTTCGCTTTGGGCAGATTCTACAGCGCGGATGTGACCCTCCAAAAGAACCATCGCCTGATTACGACCGGCCTATACCGTCACGTCCGTCACCCTCGCTATCTGGGTGGAATCCTTTTTGCCATTGGTTTTTCTGTCCTGTTTCACTCGTGGATCGGCCTGGTGGGCAGCGCGATATTCGTCGGCGTCATCTTGTTCCGCATCAAAGATGAAGAGGCTTTGATGCGTCAAGAGTTCGGGCAAGAGTGGCAAGCCTATTGCAAACGGTCATGGCGCTTGATGCCTTTGCTTTATTAGCGGCGGCTCGACAACTTTTGCCAGCCGCGCTGATTGGGAGATCAGTATGAACCTAGAAAGCGTATTCAGAGGACTGTTTGTGCTTTCTGGTGTTGCCATGCTGTGCATACGGGTCTATTACCAGAGGCGTGCAAGACAAGGCAGCGGTCAAGTGACTATCAGAGAAAAGGGATGGAGCCTGGCTGCAGGCAGCCTGGCCGCGCTCACCACGCTCGTGTTTGGGGCCGAGTACATTTTCTTCCCAGGCGCTTTTGCGTGGGCATACGTCCAGTACCCCGATGACCTGAGGTGGCTGGGCGCACTTGCACTGACAGTTGGAATAACGCTCTTGGGCCTCTCCCACCATCATCTGGGCAAAAGTTTTCACTCGTTTGTTGTAACAAAAGAAAACCAGGTATTTGTAGAGAGCGGCCCTTACCGGTGGATCCGGCATCCCATCTACACGGCTTTTATCATCAACTATATTGGAGGAGGCCTGCTCGCAGGTAGTTGGGTTCTCACGTTTGTCCCGGTCTTGCTGTATGGAGTTCTGGTAGTGTTGAGGGTCAAAAATGAGGAGCAAGCCATGCTCGAACAATTCGGGCAGGTGTATGCCGACTATATGCAGCGGACGAGCCGCTTCCTGCCTTTCATCAAAGCAAGAGCTCGAACGTAAACACACATTCACACGAATCCTCAGGAGGTATTCCAATGACGAAACCACGAGTTCCAGAAACAGATCAGGGGATCCAAGGCGAATTCAATGTGACGGCCTACGATCAAATGCAAAGGCGGTTGAGAGACAGAGGCTGGATCGAGACGGCAGATCTGCTCAAACATGGGATTACCCAAGGTTGCGCATTAGAAGTCGGCCCCGGCCCAGGGTATCTGGGTCTCGAGTGGCTCAAGCGTACGCAAGGCACAACACTCAAAGGGCTGGATATCAGTCCGGACATGATTGCCCTGGCCGAGCGCAATGCCAGAGAATATGGTCTGGCGCACCGTGTCGAGTATGTTCGCAGCAGCGGCAGCACAATGCCGTTTGACGACAATACCTTTGACGCAGCTTTCACCAACGGCTCGCTGCACGAATGGGCAGACCCGCGCAACACGTTTGACGAGATATGGCGCGTGGTGAGGCCAAGCGGCAAGATTTTTATATCGGATTTGCGGCGGGACACGTTTGCGCTGGTACGGTGGTTCTTGTGGGTCAATACCGAGCCAAAGGAGATTCGGCCAGGACTTGACTCTTCGATCAATGCTGCTTACACCCCTCAAGAGCTGAGAGAGTTGATCCAAGGAACCAAGTTGGGGCGCTGTACGGTATCAAGCAACCCCATCGGGCTGACATTGTTTGGAACAAAGTGAGAAGAGGGGAGTGATATGCCACACACGCAAGCCCTGGGAGCCTATTCGCAAAAGTTATAGGCACACCAATAGGGAGAACAGCTATGCTGGAAATTTACATCCCATCTCGCGGCTTGCTTCGCCTCGAACATCTGGTGCTCGACGTGAACGGCACCATCGCACTGGATGGGCAACTCGTTCCGGCGGCATACGAGCGCCTGGAGAGACTGTGTGAAAAGCTTGACCTCTGGCTGGTCAGCGCAGATACACAGGGCACACTCGCGCAACTCGCGGCTGACTTGAAAGCACAGACACGATTGCTGCAACCAAGTGCCGAGGCCACGCAAAAAGCTGCGCTAGTGGGCGAACTAGGCGCGGAACGAGTCGTCGCCATCGGCAACGGCGCGAACGACGCGGCGATGCTGCAACAGGCGGCGTTGGGTATTGCTGTGATGGGGAACGAAGGATTGGCTGCCGCGTGCCTGACCGCCGCCGATGTGGCTGTTCCCAGCATTGAATCGGCGCTCGACTTGCTGCTCTACCCGCGCCGGTTGGTCGCCACGTTGCGGACGTAGACTATTGGCGTCGCTCGCTCAAAGGAATAGATGTCAGAACAAATCGAGCAAGCTCAGAACGCTGTGTGCCAGGTCCAACCGCTAGAATCCTTGACCGACTTGCCGGCCGGGACGCGCGGCATCGTGCGGCAACTGCGCGGCGGCAAAGAGTTTGCCGGGCGCGTCGTCGCATTGGGCTTTACGCCGGGTGTCGAGGTAGAGATTATCCAGAACAGTGGCAAGGGCGCGATCATTGTGGCCGTGCGCGATACGCAGGTGGCATTGGGCCATGGCGAAGCCGCCAAGGTGCTGGTCGAGACACTCTGCGTCGGCGAGACCCAGCTTGTTGCTCCACCAGACTCGATCAAGGTCGCGCTGGCCGGGCAGCCCAACGTGGGCAAGTCTACGGTGTTCAACCTGTTGACCGGCCTCTCGCAGCACGTGGGCAACTGGCCGGGCAAGACCATCGAGCACAAGAGCGGCCTCCATCGCCACGGGGACACGACATTGTGGGTGGTGGATTTGCCGGGCACGTATAGCCTGACGGCCAACTCGCTGGAAGAGCGGATCGCGCGCGATTACATTTTGACGGAGCAGCCCGACGTCGTGGTCGCCATCGTAGACGCCACAGCCCTGGAGCGCAATCTGTATCTGCTGTGCGAGTTGTTGGCGCTGCCCGCGCCGGTGGTGTTGGGCTTGAATATGATAGACGTGGCCGAACAGCAAGGTATTCAGATCGAGCCGCACGTGCTGCAAGCCGCGCTGGGGCTGCCCGTCGTGCCGATGGTGGCGACCAGGAACAAGGGCATGCATGAGCTGGTTCAAGCGATTGAAGAGGTCGCTCGCCACAAAGACGCATACGCGCCGCGTCGCCCGGAGATTCGCCAGGATCACAAGGCCGTGTTGCGCCAGCTTCAACAGCTCATTGCCGATCACACCCCGTCGCCCTATCCGCCGGATTGGGTCGCCCTCAAGCTGCTCGAAGGCGATGAGGAGATCACGCGGATGATGCAGGCGCGATTGGGCGAAGCGGATTGGCCGCGCGTCCACGACATCCTCAAAGTGCACGAGGATGCAATCCTGGCGATTGCCGGTGGCCGCTACGAGTGGATCGAGCGCATGGTGCGCGCCGCTGTCACCCGGCCTCGGGCGGGCGAGGTCACGCTGACAGAGCGGATCGATCGAATCGCCGTTCATCCCATCTGGGGGATGGGGCTGCTGCTGGCGATACTGGGCCTGGTCTTTGGGCTCACGTTCAGCCTCGGCGCTCCGCTGCAGAAATTGCTGGACGACTATTTGGTGCAGGCCGGGGGCGACTGGGTGCGCGCGGCGCTAACGGGCGCGCCGTGGTGGGTCGTCGGGCTGCTCACCGACGGCGTCATCGCGGGCGCGGGGATGGTGCTCACCTTTCTTCCCGTCCTCTTGATTTTCTTTACCGTGTTGGGCGTGCTGGAAGACGTGGGGTACATGGCGCGCGCCGCTTACATGATGGATCGCTTTATGCATCTGATGGGATTGCACGGCAAGTCGTTCCTGCCGCTTTGCGTTAGCATGGGCTGCAACGTGCCAGGCGTGCTCTGCACGCGCATCATTGACTCGCCCCGCGCCCGCCTGTTGACGATCCTGCTGACGCCGCTGGTGCCTTGCGCGGCTCGCCTGGCCGTGCTGGCTGTGCTCGCGCCGCTGTTTTTCGGCTCGGCTGCCGGGTGGGTGGCCATCGGTGTGGTAGGACTCAACCTATTGCTGCTGGTCGGGATTGGCTATGCACTCCACGAGCTGGTGCTGGGCGGCGAGCACATTGCCTTTATCATGGAAATGCCGCTCTATCACCTGCCCAATGCGCGCACCATCGGACTCTCCGTCTGGCAGCGGATATGGGATTTTCTGAAAAAGGCGGGCAGCGTCATCGCGGTCGTCTCTGTGCTGGTGTGGGGCCTTGCCACGCTGCCAGGCGGCCAACTCGAAACCAGCTACCTGGCAAGCCTGGGGCGTTGGTTGTCTCCCCTAGGAGCGTGGATGGGTTGGGATTGGCGCATGATCGTGGCTTTGTTGACCAGCGTGGTCGCCAAAGAGAACACGATCGCCACGCTGGGTGTGCTCTATCAGGCCGGACAGTCAGGCAGCGGGATAGCCGAGACGCTGGCCGGCGCGATCAAGCCGGCGCCGGCGCTGGCCTTTCTTGTCGTGCAGATGACGTTCGTGCCGTGCGTGGCGACCATTGCGGCCATCAAACAGGAAACCCGCTCGTGGAAGTGGACGGCTTTCAACGTGGGCCTCTTGTTGGCGCTTTCGCTGATCGCCGGCGTGGCCGTCTACCAAGCGGCGCGATTGTTTGGGTAAAAGATGGCTTTCCGGATCATTTTCTTTGCGCTGTTCCTTTCGGTTTTGGCCATCCGAGGATACTCAGTAGATAGCAATTGACCATTTCACCCGGCACTTCCAATGCAAGTTCCTATTGCCATCAGTGAACCGACTACGGGCTTGTGAATAATATCCACGGTGCCCAAGCGGCGCTCAATTGCGCGAATCAGGAAATGACACATGCGCAAGATAGTGAACCCACGATGATTGTGACGTTTTCCATGATGATGAACATCGCACGCCAAGCGTCGTTTGAGCACGACCCACAGGTTGAGCAGCAGGAAGGCCACACCGGCATACAGCAAGCGCAAGGCCGGATCGGTGGACGAAGTCCGAGCACGGACACGATTCATCTGGCGATAACTGGACTCGATCCCGAAACGGCGGCGATAGAACTGAAAGATGTGCAAAGGATGCGTGCGGACGCGGTAGGTCACGTAAGCGAACCACTTGCTGCGCTTGCGGCGATAGCGGCCTTTGCTGTATTTGCGCGCGAGGGCCACGTCAACCGTTTCAGATCCGAGCTCCTGATTCCGCAAGGTGTAGGAGGTCGAATAACTCGCTCGACCGATGAACAGCTCGCTGACGCCTCCCTTTTTGCGCGTGACGGCGGGGATAATGAAGGGCAGGTCGCGTGCTTTGAGGAAACGGATCACGCCCATGCTATAGAAGCCCTTGTCCAGATAGACCTTTTTGATACGTATTTCCAGCACATCCAGCCGCTTGAACAGGCGGCGCACAATCTTCGGCATCGTGTCACTCTTGCGCGCGAAGGTCATCGCCAACGTGATGCGACGATCTTTGTAGACCATGTACGCCGTGGCGTAACAATGAAAGTGCGTCGTTCCGTCCCGAGCTGCACTGCGTTTGACTTCCTCGGCGTCTTTCGCCGGTTCGCCATGATAAGGTACAAACACCAGATCAATCGCCAGATCACACCGAACACGCAACAGCCGGCCCGGCACGTTGAGCAGCAACACGCGATTGAGTTGCGCTTCCAGCCGCCACAAGTCGCTCAACTTCTGCGGCAGTGCCTGATGCAGTTGCCCCAGCACGGTGTTGCCTCTCGGCGTTCCCTTCAAGTCATCACAGACATCGTTGACCGACGTCTGTCCCGCCGAGGCTTTCAGAATAATCTCATAGACGTTTTCGGCGCTGCACTTGTAGCCATTGATGTACAACTTGACGCCCCTGAGCAACGTGCTCAGTGCAAAATCCAACACTTCAGCGGAGGTTAAGGCGATCAGACCATTTTCGTTTTTTGTCGGCACGGCTTGGCTCCCCTCAACAGTTTGGGGAGATGATAAACCATGTTGTGGCCTTTGACACGGTCCTCAAAGGCTCAATTGCTATCTACTGATACTATGGCTGGAAGCAGCGGCGAGCAGGGCAAAGCAGTGGGGCGGTAACAAA
>CAYHAR010000035.1:0-2682 GCA_964354595.1 uncultured Anaerolineae bacterium
GGCTGGTCTCTGGGCTGGTCGCGTCGCAGTGCGCCACGCCCGCGCTGGCGGCGATCCTAACGTACGTCATGGCGCAGCAGGGCGCGCTGGTATACGGCGCGGCGCTGCTGTTCGTGTACGCATTGGGGCGCGGCGTGCCCATTGTGCTGGCCGGGACGTTCACGGGCGCGCTCAAGCGGCTGCGGTCGCTGGGCCAGTGGTCGAGCCTGATCGAAAAAGTCAGCGGTGTGATCATCGTCGGCGTCGGACTGTACTTTGTGTGGATTGCCTGAGGGCAAAGGAGCGTGGCATGCTCTTCGGAAAAATGACCTGCAAGTTTTGACCCCGCCGCGCGAGCCGGGCGCGGAACGCTTCATGGCCAAAGCGCGTTTGCTCGCCGTGTCAAACTGTAAATATGAAGATAAACTCGGTGGAAGAAATCAGGGCAACGGGAGTGCGGATGGCGTCTATTCTCGGCCTGTCCGGCTCTGTGGTTGGGGTGCGATTGCTGGCATCGCCAGAGGCTCTGGTCAAGGTACAGCGTTTGGAGCAACACCGCTATTGCCAGGCCCTCATGCGGGCGCGTCGTGGACAGCCCGTGATACTGGATAAGGATGGCATTGCCCGCCCGGCAGCGGCTTTCGGTTCTCACCCCCTGCCGGAGGGACTCCGGTCGGGGAAAGGTCTGGTGGGTTTTGGCATTGTGTCGGATGAAGCGGTCGGGCGAAGGATGTTCGAGGCGATGCCCAAACTTGAGCCAGGCCAAATTCGCCAATTGCACCTTTTCCCGCTTGATCAGGCCGAGTTCGTGCCGGATGTAGTGGTCGTCGAAGACGAAGTAGAAAAGCTGATGTGGGTCAACCTGGCCTACCTGCACACGATGGGCGGGGAACGTGTTCAAAGCTCAATTGTCATTCTCCAGGCCACCTGCGTGGGTTCCACCATCGTCCCGTATCTTGAGAACCGCCTGAATTTTGGTTATAAGTGTTACGGCGGCCGAGATGCCACCGACCTGGGGCAGAATGAAACCGTCGTGGGCTTTCCGGCGGGCATGCTTCCGCCGATGATGGACGCGCTCGACTACCTGGCGCACAAAGCCATTCCAGCTTCGCGCGCCAAAAAAGCCTGGGGCGCGCTGCATCGCCATGGTGCTGATCTGGAACATGCTGGCTGGCGGCGACAGCGAATACTGCGCCGTGCTGGTGGCGCTCAACAGTGTCTTTCAAATCGTGATGTACAGCCCGCTGGCTTACATTTTCCTGGTGGTGGTGCCAGGCTGGTTCGGCGTGCAGGGGACGGCGGTCAACATTGGCATGTGGGACATTGCCAAGAGCGTGTTGATCTTTTTGGGCATCCCGCTGGCGGGCGGCATCATCACGCGCTTTACGCTGATCGGTAGCCGTGGCAAAGAGTGGTACGAGACGCGCTTTATGCCGCGCCTGGGGCCGACGGCGATGATCGGCTTGCTGTTCACCATCGTCGTCATGTTCTCGATGCAAGGTGACAAGATTCTCGCCAGGCCGCTCGACGTGCTGCGCGAGGCGATCCCGCTGCTGGTGTACTTTGTCGTGATGTTCTTTGTGTCGTTCGGCCTCTCGCTGTGGCGCCAGTTCCCTTACGAGCTGGCGGCGACGCAATCGTTCACAGCGGCCAGTAACAATTTCGAGCTGGCGATTGCCGTGGCGGTGGGCACGTTCACCATCGCGTCGCAAGAGGCGCTGGCAACCGTCATCGGCCCGTTGATCGAAGTGCCGGTGCTCATCGGCCTGGTGTACGTGGCGTTGTGGATCAAGCGAGTCTGGTTCCGGCCCGCTCTGGCGTAAACGGCACAAGCCCCTGCAAAAAGCGGGGGCTTTTGTTATAATGTGGGCCGAGTCCAAGATCAAATGCCAAGGTCAGAGGGGAAAAGTATGCAAAAGAACAGAGCGGCGATTAGAGTGTTGGTGTTGACGCAACTGGCGTTTGTCCCGGCATCAGCAGCGGGACAGTCCAGCGGCTCCGAGTTGGCGGCAGTCGTCATGATCGGGATGGTGGCCGCGTTGATCTACACCGGCGTCGTGTTCGTGCGAGCGTGGCTCGGGCGCAGCGGCAACGCCGCTTCGCCGCCGGCCTGGATTGACGCGCTGATCCCCGGCCTGGTGATCGCCGGCCTGGGCGTAGCGGGCTATTTGACCCACGTGGAAACGCAGGCCGTGCCGGCCGTGTGCGGGCCGGTGGGCGATTGCAACGCGGTGCAGGCCAGCCCGTATGCCAAACTGTTTGGCGTGCTGCCGGTGGGCGTGCTCGGCCTGATAGGTTACGTGGCGATCCTGGCCGCCTGGCTGTGGGGCCGCTTTCGCTCCGACCGGCTGGCCGATTACGCGCCGCTGGGCGTGCTGGGCATGACCGCCTTTGGCGTGTTGTTCTCAGTGTACCTCACGTACCTGGAACTGTTTGTCATCTATGCGGTATGCATGTGGTGTCTGGCCTCAGCCGTCATCATGACGCTGCTGATGTTATTGGCAACACCCGAAGCGATTGCGTCGTTCGCGCCCGAAGAAGCCGAGTCGGCCCGCCCGTGATGCGCGTGATAGAGGTCGCTGCGCTTTTCTTCAAGCTGGGCGCGATCAGCTTTGGCGGCCCGGCGGCTCACATTGCGCTGATGGAGCAAGAGGTCGTCGTCAAGCGCGGCTGGCTGAGCCGCGAGCATTTTCTCGATCTGCT
>CAYHAR010000035.1:2782-21626 GCA_964354595.1 uncultured Anaerolineae bacterium
TGGCGCTGGCGATTGTGTACGTCCGTTTCGGGACGCTGCCGCAAGGCGCGGCGCTATTCTATGGTATCAACCCGGCGGTGATGGCGATCATTCTGACGGCGACCTATCGGCTGGGCCGGACAGCGCTCAAGGACAAAGTGGCGGTGATGTTGGGTATAGCCTGTCTGGCGGCGGCGCTATTGGGCGTCAATGAGGTTGTCCTATTGTTGGCGGCTGGCATAGCTGGCATCTTGCTCTACGCTCGGCCCCGCTGGCCGTGGCTGGCCGCGCTGGCATTGAGCATTGGATCGCCCGGAGCAGCATTGACGCTGGCTCACCATCTTGACGACCGTCTCGTGCGCCTGGGCTTGTTCTTTCTCAAGGTCGGTGCGCTGATTTTTGGCAGCGGCATGGTGCTGTTCGCCTTCATCCAGCGCGACGTGGTGACCGGCTATGGCTGGCTGACTCTACAGCAGCTTCTTGACGCGATTGCGGTCGGCCAGATGACGCCAGGCCCGGTGCTCTCCTCGGCCACGTTCATCGGCTACCTGGTGGCGGGAGTGCCGGGCGCGGTGATTTCGACCATCGCCGTTTTCTTTCCATCCTTTGTGATTGTCGCGCTCATCGGCCCGTGGATTCCTCGCCTGCGCCAATCGCCCATCGCCCAAGCATTCTTGCGCGGCGTGAACGCGGCGGTCGTCGCGCTCATCCTCTCGGTGAGCCTGGCGCTGTTCCGCTCCGCCGTCGTGGATGTGTGGACGGCCATCGTCGTGGTCGTCGGATTGGTGGCGCTGTTGCGCTTCAAGGTCAACACGCTCTGGCTGGTGATGGGCGGGGCGGTGGTGGGATTGGCTCGCTATTTTGCTTTTGGAGGCTGAAAACATGAACGTTGATCCGATCGGCCGGGCTTATCTGCGCCTGGCATTCCAAATTGACCAACTCGTGCCGGGGTTCATTGACGCATACTTTGGCCCGCCGGAGTGGAGAGCGGCGGACGAGGCCGACGGGGCTATCCCGCCGGCTGACTTGCATCACAACGCCAAAGCATTGTTGCGCGACATTGCAACGATTTCGGACGAGCTGCGCCGCGAGTGGCTCACTCAGCAGGTCACGGCCATGCTCACTACGCTGCGTCGCGTGGAAGGCGATACGCTGCCCTTTGACGAAGAACTGCGACTGGTCTATGACATTCATCCGCAGTGGACAGACGAGCGTGAGTTTGACGACGCGCTGCGCGTCATCGGCGACTTGCTGCCTGGCCCCGAAGGGGAATCGTTGGCCGACCGGCTGGAGGCATGGGACGCCCGGTTCGATGTGCCGAAGGAAAAACTCTTGCCGCTCTTGGCCGCTTGCCGCGACGAGGCGCAGCGCCGCACGCGCCAGCTGTTTGCCTTGCCACAAGGCGAAAAAGTCATTTTGCAGATTGTCGAAAACCAGCCGTGGTCGGCTTACAATTGGTACCTGGGCGATTATCGCTCGCGGGTGGACGTGAACACCGACCTGCCCGTGCGCGCCAACGCGATGCTGCGGCTGATGACGCACGAAGGCTACCCCGGCCACCACACTGAGCACGCCACCAAGGAGCAATTGCTCTATCGCCAGCAGGGACACGCCGAAGCGTGCGTGCAGCTTATCAACGCGCCCGAGTGCGTCATCAGCGAGGGCCTGGCCGACCTGGCCCGCGAGATCATTTTTACCGAACCGGAGCTGGAAGCCTGGCTGCGCGACGAGTTTTACCCGCAGGCGGGCATCGTCGCCGACGTGGAGCGCGACCGAGCCATCGCGCACGCCCTCCGCAAGCTGCGCCCGGTGAGCGGCAATGCGGCGTTCCTGTTGCATCGCGACGGGGCAGACGAGCAGACGGTGGTGAGCTACCTCCAGCATTACGGCGCGGACACCGAAAAGCAAGCTCGCCAGTCGTACCGCTTTATCTCGAACCCGCTGTTCCGCTCTTATGTGTTCAACTATCATTACGGGCGCGAGTTGCTAGATCGCTACATCAGCGCGGGCGACCGGATCGCGCGTTTCCGAACGTTGCTCGAACAACCCCTCACCCCTTCACGCATCGAGCGGTGGATCAATCGCTGATTAACCGCAAGACGGGCGCTAGTCTTCGTTTCGGCCTCCGCTCTCGCCGGCTTGCCAAATCCGGCGGCAATAACTTGGATTTGGCAAGCCAAGCCGAAAGTGGCCCAAACGAAGATCATGGCCGCAAGACGCAAGTCTGTTGAAAATAGAAAAGCTTGGCGTTCTTTGCGTCTTGGCGGTGAATGATCCGCGTACCCCGCGTGCCCATTCCGTTTGACTGCCAAGTAGAAGTGTGTTATCCTGTAGGCGCTTTGCCCCTGACCTGGGCCTTGTGCTCTGGCTAACGAAGGAGGCCGTTGATGAACCGACGCTATGTAGGCGCTGCATTGCTCTTGGCAATGGCAGTCATCGTCATTTGGGTTGCTGGTTGTACCAGGCCCCAGTCCAGTGGGCCGATCCCGAAACCGCTGGCCGTCGCCTCAGGCACAGTCTTGCCGACGCCGGAGCCCATCACCACCGGCGTAGTGGAAACGGTCTCCGCCGGCGCGACGGCGACCGTGGTCGGCGCGACGCCGGAGCCGGTGACGCAGCCTGCCGCACCGCCGCCCACGAACACGCCACGGCCGCCTGCTGCGACGGTTGCGCCTAGCGGCCAGACGAGCTACACCGTCAAGCCGGGCGACCGGCTGTTCAGCATCGGGCGCGCGTTCCAAATCAACCCGTATGCGATTGCCCAGGCTAATCGGCTCGGCCCGCCCTATACTATCCATCCCAGCCAGGTGTTGATCATCCCGGCGGGCGGCACGCCTGGATCATCGGCGCCCAATTCCCACACGGTCGTGGCGGGCGAGACGGTGTACTCGATTGCTCGCAAGTACGGCAGATCGGCGGCGGCCATCATCAACGCCAACAACTTGGGCAATCCCAATTTCATCTTCCCGGGCCAGGTGCTCAACATACCCTAGTCGCTTGCGCTGTTTCGCCAAGGCTATCAGGAATTCCCTGGTAGCCTTTTCCATTCGGAATTGCATTGTAGGAGCGCCTTTCCCGGCGCGAGGGGCTGGCTCTCGTGCCTGCGAGGACGCTCCTACCCGGAAATGAATGCCAGCCGAAATCAAGCTAGATGGCCGTCGCATCTATGACGGCAAAATCCTCAACCTGCGCGTGGACCGCGTGGCGCTGCCCGGCGGCGGCGAAGCCATCCGCGAGGTGGTCGAGTTTCGCGGCGGCGTGGCAATCGTCGCGCTGGACGCCGCCGGGCGCGTGCTGCTCGTCCGCCAATATCGCTACGCCGTCGGGCGCGATTTGTTGGAATTGCCGGCGGGCATCTTGGAGCGCGGCGAGCAGCCCATCGAATGCGCCGCGCGCGAGCTGGAAGAAGAAACCGGCTACCACGCCGCGCGCATCGAGCCGCTGTGTCGCTTTTATTCGACGCCCGGCGGCACCGACGAAGTGCTGCACATCTTTCTGGCAAGCGAGTTGACGCCGGGCCGCCCCCGCCCGGAAGCCGACGAGCGCATTGAGGTTCTCCCGACGGCGTGGGACGACGCGCTGGCGTTGGTCAGGCGCGGAGAGATTTGTGATGGCAAAACCGTCATCGGCTTGTTGATGGCCGATTCGAGGCGGGCGGAGCAATGAGCGAATCCATTGCCGCGCGTTTGGCGGTCGAGTTGGAAGCAGCCCTCACTCGCGCTTACGACGCTATCACCCCGGACGAATGGGAAGAAATGGCTGTGTTGCGTGACCGCGCCGGCGATGCGGCTTATAGCAAGCCTGGCGGCATTTTTGACCGCGTCACGCACGACACGGTCAAGGCGCTAGACTTGCGTTTTGAGGGGCGCTTTCCCTCGCCACTCGATCAAACGCGCGAAACGCCAGGGCCGGATGGCGGGCGCGTGCGCTGGTACGAGGGCGTCTTGCTGGATGCCGATGGCCGTCGCGTCGCCAAATTGAGCCTGGGCTATCATCATCGCCACGACCGCTTCGAAGTGCCCCGCCCGCCCGAAGTCATGGTTGCGCCCATCAATTTGTAACCCTTCAGCAACCCCGAATTCCCCTGGGGCCCGGGGGAGATGAGGGAACTTGAATCAGGAATATCGCTTCGGCTGCCCGATTGAGGTTCGTTCCCGCGATATAGACACTTGGGGCCACGTCAACAGCGCCGTCTACTTTTCGTACATGGAGCAGGCGCGCATCCGCTACATGCAACACCTGGGGTTGGCGCCCGACCGGTTGGCTAAAGCGCCGTTCATCATTGCCCAAGCCGCCTGCCAATACAAAGCCCCTGTGCCGTACGGGATGCCGCTGGTGATTCGAGTCCGCGTGACCGAGATGCGGACCTCGAGTTTTCTGATGGACTATAGCATCGAGGACGAGAACACCGGGCGCGTGACACCTGCACTTGCAGCGCAGGTAAGTGTGGCGACCGGGCGGTCGGTCAACGTGGCGTATGATTACGCGGCGGGCCAAAGCATTCCCATCCCGCCGGAATGGCGCGCCAAGATCGAAGCGTTCGAGCGGGGACCCAGTTCCGAGTTTCCCCGAGTTCCTCAGAATTAAAAAGGAGTTTGACATGGCCAAGTACAGCATTGACAATTCCACCATGACCAATTTTCTGTTGGGCCTGCTCAACATCTATAGCCCCACCGGCGATACGGAGCGGGCCATCACGTGCGTCCGCAAAACGTTCGAGCCGTTGGGTCTGGAGGTGAGGCTCAACGCCAAAGGCGCGCTCATCGCCACGTGGCAAGGCCAATCCGCCGACCGGCCTCGCGCGGTGACGGCGCACGTGGATACGCTCGGCGCGATGGTCAAGGAAATCAAGACGAACGGCCGATTGCGCCTGACGCAAATTGGCGGCTATGCCTGGAACGCGGTCGAGGGCGAAGGCTGCTGGGTGCGCACCGTGACAGGCCGGGTCGTGAGCGGGACGATTCTCCCGACCAAAGCCTCCACCCACGTCCACGGCAAAGAAATGATCGAGCTGGAGCGCAAAGAAGAGAACATGGAAGTCCGGCTGGACGCGCGAACGACCAAAGCGGAAGAGACGCGCGCGCTGGGAATCGAGGTGGGCGATTTTGTGTACCTCGACCCGCGCGCCGAGCTGACCGACACCGGCTTTGTTCGCAGCCGACACCTGGACGACAAAGCTTCGGTGGCGTGCATCTATGGCGCGCTCAAAGCCATGGTCGACGCCGGGCTGGCGCCCGCGCAGCGCACGACGGTTCTCATCACCAACTTTGAAGAAGTGGGGCACGGCGCCTCCACCGGCATCCCCGCCGATTGCGTCGAGCTGCTGGCGGTGGACATGGCCGCCGTGGGCGAAGGGCAGAATAGCGACGAGTTCTCGTGCGGCATCTGCGTCAAAGATTCGGGCGGGCCGTATCACATTGACATGCGCCGCAAGCTGGTCGAGCTGGCGCAGAACGCCAACATTCCCTACAGGCTGGACGTGTATTCGTATTATCGTTCGGATGGTGACGCGGCCTTGCGCTCCGGCCTGGATATTCGCGTGGGACTCGTCGGCCCCGGCGTGGACGCCAGCCACGCTTACGAGCGCACGCACCAAGATAGCCTGGTCGCCACGGCGCGCCTGATTGTCGAATACCTCGCCGCCCCATGACGAATGTGATTCGCGGCGTCATCTTTGATTTGGGCGGAACGTTGGTGGATTTCCACAGCGGCGCGGCAGACTGGCGCAGCATGGAAGCGCGCGGCAGCGCCGCGCTGCATTGTTTCCTGGTCGAGCGCGGCTCTGCGCCGCCAGAGGCCGAGTTCCACCAGGCCATGTGGGACGCGATAAATCACGGATGGGAGGAGGCGATGGCCGGGCGCGCCAACGCGCGCCTGCCCGACATCATCGCCTCGACCGCAGCCCACTTTGGCGTCGCCTTGGACGATGAGGCGCGAATGCGAGCGGCGCGAGTCTACACGGCGGGCGTGGGAGATGAGGCGGTCCCGCTCGAGGGCGCGCGCGAAATGTTGCGCGCGCTAAAGCGGCGCGAACTGCGCCTGGGCCTGCTTTCCAACACCACGTGGCCGGGCCAGTTTCACCGCAAAGCGATGCAAGACGCAGGCTTGTTCGAGTTCTTGGACGAGACGGTCTTTTCTTCTGACGTGGGCCTATGGAAACCGAATGCCGCTGCATTTTGCTGCATCGTGGATCGGCTGGGCGTCGCGCCGGCGGAGGCCGTGTTCGTGGGCGATCTGCCAGAGATTGACGTGGTCGGCGCGCAGCGCGCCGGGCTGCGCGCAGTGTGGATCGCCACCGATGGCATCGAGTTGGGCAACGTTCGCCCGGATGCGATTATTCGCCGCCTGGCTGAATTGCCAGCAACGCTGGACCATTTACAAAGCTCATGCTGATTATTGACGCTCACGAGGACATTGCCTATAACATAGTCACGCACGGACGCGACTATTCCCGCTCCGCGAAGGAAACGCGCCAGGTAGAGCGCGACGACCCTCAACCGTCGGCGGCGACGGGCGAGTGCATGTTGGGCTTGCCCGAATGGCTGGCGGGTCGCGTCGGCCTCATCTTTGCCACGATTTTTGCCATGCCCGCGCGTCACAAGATCGCCGGAGCGGAAAAAGCGGACGCTTACACGACGCCGCAAGAGGCCTTTGCCCAGGGAATGCGGCAGCTCGACTTGTACTCTCGCTTGGCCGACGAGAATCCGCGTTTTGCGTTGGTGCGGACGCAGCGTGAGCTAGACGCGGCGCTGGCAACCTGGAAGGATGACGCGCCGGACGCGGAGCGAAAGCGGCAGGTCGGCTTGACCATCTTGATGGAGGGCGCTGATCCCATCGTCAAGCCACAGGATATTGAGCGCTGGTACGAGCATGGGTTGCGCATCGTCGGCCCGGCATGGCTGGCCGGCACGCGCTACGCCGGGGGCAACGAGTCGCCAGGCCCGCTCACCGACGAGGGCGTGCGGCTGCTTCGCGCGATGCTCGATTTCAACATGATCCTGGACGTGAGTCACCTGTGCGATCAGGCGTGCTTGCAGGCGCTCGACCGCTACGATGGCACGGTCATTGCCAGCCATTCGAATCCGAGAACGCTGACGCCCGGCTATCGGCAGCTTTCCGACGACATGCTCAAGGCGTTGCTCGCGCGCGACGGCGTCGTGGGTGTCTGCCTGGAGGATTCGATGCTGCGGCGAGGTTGGCAGCGAGGCGACCGCAAAGAGCTGACCACGGTCGCTCACGTCGCGGCCGCGATAGATTACATCTGCCAGATGGCGGGCGACGCGCAACACGTGGGCCTGGGCACAGACCTGGATGGCGGATTCGGCGCAGAAATGGCGCCGGCCGAGCTGGACACTGTGGCCGATTTGCCCGTCGTGGCAGGCGCGCTAAAAGCGCGCGGCTATGCCGACGCGGATGTGGAAGCGATCATGAGCGGCAATTGGCTGCGCCAATTGCGCCGCGCGCTCCCCTAAGCTTTTGGAGGTATCAAGTGGCCGATGAAGAATTCGAACCTGAAGACTTGGCCGCTGAGCCGTATGCGGAGGACATGCCGTTCGAGCCGGCGCGCGTCCGCGTGCCACGCTGGCTGCTCGTCGGCATCATCATCGTGTTGATCGTGGCCTTGCTGGCCTTGATGGCGATTGGCTTGGCGCGCGGGTCGTGGTGGTATCCGCCCCAGCCTACCTCGACGAGCGCGCCTTTTTCTCCGTTGAGCGTGCCCTGAGCAGGGCGCTATCCCCTTTCAGACAAGAACTGTTCAACTTCATCACTTGTAGGCAGTGAGGGTTGCGCTCCAGTGCGGGTGACGGTCAGAGCACCTGTGGCATTGGCGTAACGCACAGCTTCGGAGAGCGCCATGCCGCGAGCCAAGGCTACCGCCAGTGCGCCGTTGAACGCATCGCCAGCGCCTGTTGTGTCAACAGGCTTGACGGCGAAACTGGGCACTTGTTGGGTCATCATCGAGCCGGTAAGCAATAGAGCGCCCTCCGCTCCCAAAGTGACCACGACCTTGTTCACCATGATGAGCGCCACGCCCGACGGCGTTTCATCATCCCAGATGATGCAAAAGTTTCCCGATTCTCGGTCTGGGGGCAGCTTTGGCAGCACCAACACGCGAAATTCCCCAAAACCAGCCAGTTTGCCATGAATTATGTTCACCTACCGGGCCGGTTTAGCACGCACGTTCCACTTTTGGGGCTATCAGGTGACAATCGGGAAACTTTTGATGATGGTGGCAAAAAGTCGAGTAGCCAATTTGGGGATATTTGGGGGGCAAAATCAGCGGAGCAAGCGCCGGGCAAGATATGCCAGCGGCAGCGCGTATGTCACGAGGAATCCTGTCGCTTGCACGCCCAGCGTGTTGCCCCAGTTCATCTGGGGGACGAACCAGAACCAGGCAAAGCCATACACCACATACGACCACGTGACGGTCAAGCTGAACAACCCCGCCAGCTTTTGCGCGGCGTCAGCCCCTTTTGCCTCGCGCGGATAAATCGCGGCTAACGCGACCAGCCACAGTGCGTACCACGGCTGAAACCAGGGCGTCGCCAACAGCAACAAGAATGCAATGGTCTCAAAGCTAGAGCGCAGTAATCGCGCCGGTTCCTTCCAGGTCTGCCACGCTTTCCACGTTCCAAACAGGGCAAACGCGAGCAGCGCGCCTGTTCGCGCCAGCGATTCCGCAGCGGCTTGTGGCATCGCCAGTTGAAGCGAGCGCATCGCCACGGCCGGGAGCGAGTTGGTGAACAGTTCGGCGCGTCCTCTCAGATTGAGCGCGGACGCGAGGCTTTGGGGGAAGGTGAGATAGGCCACGCCCATCAGCGCCGCGACGAATCCGGCCGAGATGGCGGCGCGCTGCAGCTTGACTTGCCAACCTGGAGCTTGCGCCACGACGGCCACGCTGAGCAAACCCAGGAGCGGCAGTGGCGGCGCCTTGACAAGCACACTCAGTGTCATTGCTACAACGGCCCACGTCCATCGTCCGCGCTCCCAGGCCAGAAACGCCGCCAGCACAAACGCTAGCATGATCACATCGTTGTGACCGTTCGCCGTTGCCTCAAATAGCACCAGCGGATTCCACGCCAAGAACACCACGCTTTGCAGCGCGCGATCGGGCGCGCGTCGAGCGACAATCTGTGCGATCAGCCAGGCGCTGCACAGCACGCCTGCCAGCGCCACTGACTTGAACATCAACAGGTTGGCGAGCAAGTCGCGCGGCCCGGCGAAGAGATCAACGCCCGCCTCCAGCCACGACCACAGCGGCCCATAGTACGAAGGGTAATGCCGCCACGCCGAAAACGCCACGAGCGGCTCTTGGGGAAAGGACGTGCCCACTTGGACGAGCGGGCTGACGTGGTAACGCGCGAGGAGAACGCCGTGCACCACGTAATCGAAAATGTCGCCCGCGCCGACGGGATAGACCAGCAACAGCGTCACGCCAAAGACAAGTGCCCCGACGATGACGACAAGCCATAATCTGTCACCCTGAGCCGCGAAGCGGCGAAGGGCCTTTGTCACGCGGGGATGAGATTCTTTGCTCCGCTCAGAATGACAAAGTCGGATCGCCAGCGCATACAACGCAAACAGCGCGACGAACGCGGCCACGAACTCGGCGGCCCAAACGAAATCGCGCTGTGCGATCTTGCCCAGGTCGAGCAGCGGCTCGTTCCAGTAACGCAGCAGCGCATATCGCCGGGCAAAGGCATAGAGGTAAATCGCTTCGCTGGCGACGAGGGTGGCGATGAGCGCAGCCAGGCGATGCCGGAGGATGTGAAACGTGAAGCGTGATACGTGATGCGACTTGCGACCTGCGACATGCAACAAGACTCAGGCTGCTCGTCCTAGCAGATTCTCCGCCAACTCGTACAATGCCAACCCCGCCTCGCCGGCTGCGTCACTCGCCTGTAGCGCCTCTAACGCGCGCTCGTGATGCTGCCGCGCAGCCTGGTCGGCAAAGGTTCGCGCGCTCACCGCGTCGAGCGCGGCGATGGAGGCGGGCACGTCCACTTCTGGCACGGCATAGAGCGCGCGCAGTTTTTCGCTGCGTTCCAGCGCATAGACGACGGGCAGCGTTTTCTTTCGCGTCGCAATGTCGCTTTCCGCCGATTTGCCGGTGAGCGCCTCGTCGCCCCAGATGCCTAGAACATCGTCTTGGATTTGGAACGCCAATCCCAACTCGCGCCCGAACGTCTCGTAATGTGAAGCAGCATCGCTCCCGGCCAGCGTCGCGCCGATGGCCGTCGCCGCGCCGATCAGCGCAGAGGTCTTGCCAGAGACCATGGTTATGTATTCGTCCACGCTCACCCGCTCGCGCGACTCGAACGACAGGTCGAGGTATTGCCCATGCGTCAGCGCCATGCACGCGCGGTCAAAGATGGCCCGCACTGCCAGGGCGCGTTCCGCCGGAACGCCCCGGCGGCTGAGGCGGCCCAGTGCCATGTGCGCGATGCTGTACATGCCATCGCCCGAGTTGATGGCTTGTGGCACGCCCCACAGCGCCCACACCGAGGGACGCCCGCGTCGCGTGGGGCTGTTGTCCTCGATGTCGTCGTGAATCAGCGAAAAGTTGTGCAGCAGCTCGAGGGCGGCGGCGGCGGGGATGGCTTGTAGCGCATCGCCCTGGGCGGACTGGCACGCCAACAGACACAGCACCGGGCGGATGCGCTTGCCCGCGTGGCGCGAAGCGGGCGTGGGCGCAAAATGCTCGTCGGCCCAACCCAGGTGATAGTTCAGCATCCCGTAATAACCGGCCAGCGCCGGATCGGGCGTGGAAAGGCAGTCGCGCATTTCGGATTCGATGTGTAGGATGTAACGAGTGAATAACTCTTGGAGACTCATGGTTTCTTACCTTGCTGACGAATGACGAAAGACGAAAGACGGATAGGGTGGGTCGTTCGTCATTTGTCCTTGGTCGCCATCAAAGGGGTTTGACGCAGCGTTGCAATATTTCCAGTTCCGGCGGCAAACATGGCGACGCGCAATTCGGTTATGATTTCGGCCACTGCCTCGTCGGCGGCCTCGGCGCTCATCGCGGCGGCTTTGAGAAACGGGCGCGCGATGCCGGCCGCCGTCGCGCCGAGCGCGATACACTTGGCGACGTCAATGCCATCGCGCAGCCCGCCGCTGGCGATGAGGGGCAGATGCGGCGCGCCGCGTCGGGCCGCCAAGATGCTTGCGGCGGTGGGAAGGCCCCACCCGCGAAAGCGCGCCGCCACGCGCCGCTGCGCCGGAGTCGTCATTCGGCGCTTTTCCACCTCACTCCAAGAGGTGCCGCCGCCTCCGGCCACGTCAATTGCAGATACGCCCGCTTCGGCCAGTTGCCGCGCCGCCTGCTCGCTGATGCCCCAGCCGACTTCTTTGACGACCACTGGCACGTTCAGCGTCCGGCACACGGCCTCGATTTTTCTCAGCAGCCCGGCAAAGTTCGAGTTGCCTTCCGGTTGGAGCGCTTCCTGCAACGGGTTGATGTGCAAAATGAGCGCGTCTGCGCCGATCATCTCGACCGCTTTTCGGCAGTGCTCCACGTCGTAACCATAGTTGAGCTGCACCGCGCCGAGGTTTGCCAGGAGCAGGATGTCAGGCGCAACGTCGCGCACGCGAAAGGTATCGGCCAGCTCCGGGCGCTGGATGGCGGCGCGTTGGCTGCCCAGCCCCATGGCGATTCCGTGCGCCTGCGCCGCGCGCGCCAGGCGACGGTTGATTTCGCGCGCCGGCTCTGTCCCGCCGGTCATGGACGAGATGAGCAGCGGCGCGCGCAGCGCCTTGCCCAGGAGCGTCGTCGTCGTGTCCACCGCGGCCAGGTCAAGCTCCGGCACGGCCTGATGGACAAAGCGATAATGCTCTAGCCCGGTGGTCAAGCTGGAGCTGACGTCGTTATCCAGGTTGATGCGAAGGTGGTCGGCCTTACGTTGTTCGAGCATCATTTGTCTCTCGCCGCGCAACTTGAACCCGGCGGCGGTGTTTCATATCATCGAGTGCACAGTCTACCACGCCCGCACTCGTTGTCAAGCGGTGCTTGACAATTTACTTGAGACTGCTACAATACAAAAACCAAGGAGGTGACTGAATGGCAGAGCAAACGACTCTTGAACGAATCAAGGCAATCATTGTCGAGTTGTTGGGAGTAGACCCCACCAAGGTCGTGCCGGAGGCGCGCTTCCGTGAAGACCTCGAAGCCGATTCGCTCGACCTGGTCGAGCTGATCATGGAGTTCGAGGAAAAATTCGGCGGCGAGATTTCCGACGAGGACGCCCAAAAGATCACCACGGTGGGCGAGGCGGTGGAATACGTCGAAACCCGAATGACCAAGAAATAGCGGCTTGGTCTGTCCCGATTGCAACAGGGCCATCGGCGCAGATTGCGCGCCGATGGCTTGTTGTTGTCTGGCAAAGCTGGCTGTTGCAGGTGCGGGTCAAGATGAGCGTAGGGCTATCGGGCGTGATCCTGGCGGGCGGCAAGAGCCGCCGGATGGGGGCCGACAAGAGCCAGTTGACGCTGGCGGGCGAAACGCTCATCGCGCGCGCCGTGCGGACGCTCGGCGCGTTGAGCGACGATCTCGTCGTCGTGACGAACACGCCGGAGCCGTTGGCCGGCCTGGGCGCGCGGTTGACCGGCGACGTGATCCCCGGCGGCGGGGCGTTATCCGGCATTCACGCCGGGCTGGTGGCGGCGCGGCGCGAGTTGGCCGTCGTCGTGGCGTGCGACATGCCGTTCCTCAACGTGGCGCTTTTGCGGCATCTGGCGTCCCTGGCGCCGGGGCACGCTGCGGTCGTCCCGCGTTGGCAGGGTGAAGCTGAAACGCTGCACGCGGTCTATTCGCGCGATTGCATCGCCGCCATCGAACCGATCCTCCGGCGGGGCGGTGGACGCATCGTCGAGCTTTTCGCCCACGTCGCGGTGCGCTACGTGGAGCCGGAAGAGATCGCTCGGTTCGACCCCGAGGGTCTCTCTTTCTTTAACGTCAATTCGCCGCAAGATTGGGCGCGCGCGCAGGCGTTGGCGTGTGAGGGTTAATATGGGCCTTTGAGGAGGCCCTATGGGTTGCTTGTGTTATAATGGCAAGGGGGAGGTTAGCATGAACTCACAGCCAAACTATTTGACGATTGAAGGCAAAAAAAAGCTTGAGGAAGAGTTGCAGCATCTGACGACGACCGCCCGGCAAGAATTGGCCGAGCGGCTGCACTTTGCCATCAAGCAAGGTGACCTTTCCGAAAACGCCGATTATCACAAGGCCAAAGAAGATCAGGGGTTTCTGGAGGGCCGCATCAAGACGATTGAGGCAATGCTGCGCAATCTGGTCATTGTCGAAGAGGCGCACGCCGAAACGACGGCGCTGGATCAAGTTCACATCGGCTGCAAGGTGACGGTGACCGAGGCCGGCTTGAACGACCCGGAGACTTATCTGATGGTCGGGCCGGCCGAGGCCGACCCGAAGCAGGGCAAGATCAGCCACAAAAGTCCGCTGGGTAAGGCGTTGCTAGGCAAACGCGTCGGCGAAAAGGTCCAGATTCAAGCGCCAGCCGGAGCGATCACGTTCGAGATTCTTCAGATCGAATAGTTTGGGCCGAGCGCAGCTTATCGGGATGTCCGGTCTCGACGGCGACCCACGCTGCGCCCGGCAGCGCAATCGCCGCGTTCCCGCAGAACGGTTACGAGATCGGGCCATTGGCACGCCGCCCCGTCGCAAAGATGTGCCTACTTTGCCACAATGTTGAATTGTCAAGGCGCGCAAGTCAGTTAGACGACTTACAGGCTGATACTTGGATAAAAACCGTCAATTCACATATTGACAAGCTGCCCAAAAACGTGTAAAATTTCTACTTGGACATATATAGTGGCTTTCGCAGGTAGTGAAACTGGGTCGTCCCTTTCTAAAAATGCTCCTCCCGAAACTTGCGTACGATGAAAGCAGACTCTCCCCAGAGCCTCGGTGATCGCGTGCGAGCAGCCCGAAGGTCAATAGGCTTGCGCCAGGGCGACCTATCTGCCATGACCGGCCTCCCCACCAGCCACCTTTCAGATATTGAGCGTAGCGCTATCACGCCGACTATCCCAACGTTGCGCAAGATCGGCGAGGCGCTCAACCGACCGCTCGAATACTTTTTGCAAGAAGACAGTGTCAGACCTCGCTCGCTGGGGATGGTAATCCACAGGACCTCCATCGGCGGCAAGGCGGCGGGCAAGTTCGCCGAGCTGATAGAAGCCAAGACCAGTGGAGATATCAAGCTCCGTCTTTATCAATACTCTGCGTTGGGCACTGCCCAAGAGCAAGTTGAAGCCTTGATCGAAGGCGCGATTCACACGTACATTGACGAGATGCTCAGTCTTGAACCCTACGCAGAGTTGTGCGGACCAGTGTTCCTGCCCTACTTTTTTCGAGACCGAGAACACTATTACCGGTTTCTTCAAAGTAAAATCTTTGAAGAGCATGTCCTGCAAAAACTCTTGGACGCCGGTATCCGGCTTTTGAATCCAGTTTCCAACTGGGAGTGCGGCTCTTTCGAAGTCCTCTTTTCAACGGACCCGATTTACACGCCGCAAGACCTTGCAGGTCACAAGTTCCGCTCTTACCCCTCCCGCGCGGCCATAGCCTTGCGGCGTGCGCTCGGCGCCGAGCCTGTGGTGGTGGAATGGGCGCAGGCCTTTGAGGCGTTTGAGCAAGGTCTCATTGACACGTTTCTAGTGCCGGCGGCCTACGTCCTCTCATCACAGATGCACAAGGTAGCCAAGTATGCAACGCTGCTCAATTACGGCTATACGCTGAATCTGACCATCGCCGTGAGCGAGCGCGAATATCTCAAGTTGTCACCTGACCTCCAACGGGTGCTGGTTGAATCCGCTCAAGAAGCTGGAGAATATTGCACTCTACTGGCGAACAAAGAAACCGTCATTGACCTCAGACAGTTATCTGAGGAACATGGCATCCCGGTGATACACTCTGATCCGAAAGCCTGGCAGGCACGGTTTTCAGCGGCCATTGGTGAGATATGCGACGAGGGCTTGCTGGCGCCTGCCCTATATAACGAGCTGCAGAACCTGTGACTGACCTAAAGAGCCATACTTTAAGATACACGGAAGGGAATCAAATGTCGGATAGTGAGCACGAGCCTAACTTGGGGACGCTGTCCATTTGGGCGGGCGAAGACGAGTACCTCTGGCAGGGCGCCACCCAGGTGCCGGTGGTTCACAGTGTGTCTTTTGGCTATGACGATGTGGATCACTGGCTGGAGGTGGCCCAAGGGAAAAAACCCGGCTACATCTATAGCCGGAACACTAACCCGACCGTTCGCGTGTTTGAAGAAAAAGTACAGCGCCTCGAAGGCGCAGAGGCGGCGACGAGCTTTTCGACCGGGATGGCCGCCATCAGCAATACGCTCTTTACGTTTCTCTCTCCGGGAGATCGCGTCGTCTCCATCAAAGACACCTATGGCGGCACCAGCAAGTTATTCCTCGAGTTCTTGCCTCGTTTCCAGATTGGCGTAGCTCTGTGCAACACGACAGACCATGCCGCTATCGAGGCAGAAATCGCCAAAGGGTGCCAGGTTCTGTATCTCGAAAGTCCGACGAACCCGACGCTCAAGGTCGTTGACCTGGCCCGCCTCGCCGCCTCAGCCCATCAAGTCGGGGCTCTCGTTATCGTAGATAACACTTTTGCAACGCCCATCAATCAGAGACCGCTCGAACTGGGCGCTGACTTGGTGGTCCACAGCGCGACCAAGTTCCTGGGTGGCCACGCGGATGCTCTGGGAGGCGTGGTCTGCGGCCCAGAGCATCTTGTGAAGCAGATTTATCACTATCGCGAGATCACCGGGGCCACTTTGCATCCGATGTCGGCCTATCTGTTGCTGCGCGGCATCAAGACCTTGCACCTGCGTATCCGCCAGCAAAATGAGAGCGCTTTGAGGATCGCCCGCTTTCTGCAAACGCATCCCGCTGTGACGCAAGTCTTTTATCCGGGTTTAGAGTCACACGAAAATCACGACATCGCTCGCAAGCAAATGCGCGGTTTCGGCGGCGTTTTGAGTTTCACTCTGAAAGGCGGCTTTGACTCAGTGCGAGCTTTTCTCCCGCGTCTCTGCTACGCTCACTTGGCGGCAAACCTGGGCGCTGTCGAAACCGTGGCTGGCCCTCCCGCGACGACCAGCCATGTCGAGTGCACTCCTAAAGAACGCGAGGCTTTAGGCATTCCAGAAGGCCTGATTCGATACTCGGTCGGTATTGAGGATACGCAGGACCTCATTGCCGATCTCGAGCAAGCACTCGCCGATCTACAACGGTGATGGTCGGCATCTTGCCAAGTCGAGCATGAAAGGACGACATCTGTGAGCGCAGCCAACAACAGAGATTCTTACCTCCTGCAAGTCGAGGATCTCTCCAAAGCCTTCAAAGGACTGGTGGCCGTGGATGGCTACCACTTGAAGCTGCGCCGGGGAGAGATTCTGGCGATCATTGGGCCGAACGGCGCCGGCAAGACCACCGTCTTTAACTTGTTGACCGGATACATCCGCCCGACCCAGGGCGCTATACACTTCCAGGGCCGCGATATTACGCGCTGGCCTCCCGACAAAATCGCCATGCTGGGCATCGGGCGCACGTTCCAGAACATTCGTCTCTTTCCGAGCATGACGGTGCTGGACAATGTCAAGTCGGCCCAACAGGCGCACGACCCGGACAACCTGCTCACCACGTTGCTGAGCTGGCCGTCATTCATCCATCGCGAACACAGGCTGGTGCAACGCTCGCTGGAGCAACTGGCGCTGTTTGATCTGAACAGCTTGGCCGATGCGCCCGCCACGGCTCTATCTTATGGGGATCAGCGCCGATTGGAGATTGTGCGGGCGCTCGCCTTGCAGCCCAAGCTATTGCTGCTGGACGAACCCACGGCGGGCATGAGTCCACACGAGAGCATGAGCGTGCTGCAACTCATTCGGCGAATCCGCGATCAGTACGACCTGACGATCATTATCGTCGAGCACAACATGCCCGTCGTCATGCAACTGTGCGAGCGCCTCCAGGTGTTGAACTATGGTAAAATCATCGCGGAAGGGACGCCTGAACAAATCCGCGCCAACCCAGAAGTGATCGAAGCCTATTTAGGAAAGACCGAGACCGATGCTTAAACTTGAAGATGTACACGTCTACTACGGCCAGGTGCATGCGCTCAAGGGCATCACCGTCGAGGTTCAGGAAGGCGAACTGGTGACCCTGCTGGGGGCCAACGGCGCCGGCAAGTCCACGACTCTGATGACGGTGTCGGGTATCCTGAGACCGCGCAGCGGTCGTATCATCTTTGAGGGGCACGACCTGACCAAGATCAGCCCGTACGACATTGTGCGGCTGGGCGTTATCCAATGTCCCGAAGGGCGGCACATCTTTGGCGGGCTGACTGTTCGGGAGAATCTGCTCATGGGCGCTGTGCAGCGCCGGGACCGTAACGATGTGCACAAGGACCTGGGTTGGGTCTGCTCGCTTTTCCCGGTGTTGGGCGAGCGTTTGCGACAGACCGGCGCGACGCTGAGCGGCGGGGAGCAACAAATGCTGGCCATCGGTCGGGCGCTGATGGCGCGTCCGCGCCTGTTGTTGCTGGACGAGCCTTCGCTCGGGCTGGCCCCGGTCATCGTGCAGACGATTTTTGGTGTGACCCAGCAATTGCATCAGCGCGGTGTGACCATCCTGCTCGTCGAGCAGAACGCGCGCAAAGCGTTGCAGGTGGCCAATCGAGGCTATTTGCTCGAGACCGGGCAAGTGGTGATGAGCGGCACAGTCGAAGAATTACGCGCCAATCCGCAAGTCGAGCGCTTTTACCTGGGAGGCTCTGCCGAATGACTGACTTTCAATTCTTTATCCAGCAAGCCATCAATGCTATCAGCATCGGCAGCCTGTATGCGCTCATGGCGATCGGGCTGGCGATGGTGTTCGGCATCCTGCGCCTGATCAACTTTGCGCACGGCGACCTCATCATGGTCGGCAGCTACGCGGCGTTGCTGCTGCTGGCCGCAGGCGCGCCGTTCTGGGTCGCCGCGCTCGCCGGGATTGCCGCCAGCACCATCGCCGGACTGATCATGGAGCGCGTGGCCTATCGCCCGATCCGGGGCGCGCCGGACGTGGCGATGCTGTTGACCTCGTTCGCCGTGACCATCCTGCTCGAAAATGCGGCCATCCTCCTGTTCACCCCTACCGCGCGACCCTTCCCAGCGCCAGCGTTTTTGGGGACGGCGTTTCGATTTGGCCCGCTGCGGGTAGCCAGTGTTGACCTGGTCGCGATCTCGGTGGCGGGTATCCTGCTGGTGTTGCTGACACTGTTCGTCACCCGCACGCAGGTAGGCGTCTCGATGCGAGCGGCCTCCCAAGACCTGTTGGCCGCGCGGTTGGTGGGAATCAACGTCAATGCCGTGATCGCCTATGCGTTTGCCATCGGCTCGATGCTGGCCGGGGTGGTCGGGCTGCTGTGGAGCGCCCGGGTGGGCAAGATTGATCCGCTCATGGGCTTTTATCCGGTGCTCAAGGCATTCGTAGCGTCGGTGATTGGCGGGCTGGGCAGTCTGCCTGGTGCAGTGTTGGGCGGCTATGTGCTGGGCATCTTGGAAATCCTGCTGCAGGGCCTGCTCCCAGAAGCGCTGACGCCGTTCCGCGACGGTTTTGTCTTTGTGGCCTTGATCATCTTGCTGCTGTTCCGGCCTAACGGCATCCTGGGTTCTACCGAGAGGGAGAAAATCTGAGATGCAACGTCGGCAACTCTATAACGTGCTCACCGTGGCGCTTTTATTGGCCATCACCGCCGGGGGACTGACCTACACCCAACTGGCGGCCAGCGCCTATATCCAACGCATCGTCGTCGGCCTGGGGATTAGCCTCATCCTGGTGGTGA
>CAYHAR010000035.1:21726-24088 GCA_964354595.1 uncultured Anaerolineae bacterium
GCCTATATCCAACGCATCGTCGTCGGCCTGGGGATTAGCCTCATCCTGGTGGTGAGCTTGAATCTTTCCAACGGTTTCACCGGCATCTTTTCTCTCGGCCACGTCGGGTTCATGGCGATCGGCGCTTATACGGCTGCCATCCTCACCCTGCCGCTGTCGCTCAAGCGGGTCAATCTGCCGGACCTGCCGGGTTGGCTGGCGCACGTGCAAATGTCTTTCCTGCCTGCGACGCTGATTGGCGGGGCATTGGCCATGGTTGTCGCGTTTCTGGTCGGCCTCTCGTTGATGCGGCTGAGCGGCCCCTACGTGTCTGTGGCGACCATGGGCTTCCTCGTCATCGTACAGGTGGTCCTGATCAACTGGGATTCGATGACGCGGGGCGGCCGCACGTTCTCAGGTGTGCCCCCGTACACCACGCTCTGGTGGACCTGGGGCTGGGCGATCCTGACGGTGTACGTCATCTGGCGATTGGCGCGGTCTTCGTATGGGCGGCGGATGATGGCCATCCGCGATAACGAGATCGCTGCTCAATCGCTCGGCATCAACGTGCTGCGCTCCCGCCTGGTGGCCTTTTGTGTTAGTGCGTTCTTTACGGCGGTGGCCGGCTCGCTGTGGGCGCACTTTATCATGTCGTTTTCGCCACGTTCCTTTTATTTTGCCGAGACTTTTAGCGTGATCACCATGCTCGTCCTGGGCGGCATGGGCTCTCTCAGCGGGTCCATCGTCGGGGCCGTTTCGATCACCGCGCTATCTGAAATCCTGCGCAATGCAGAACGAGGGATGACCCTCGGCTCTGTCCACATCCCGCCAGTGTACGGCGCCAGCCAGATTTTGATGGCGATCATTTTTATCCTGGTGATCATCTTCTGGCCCAAGGGATTGTTTGGTAATCGCGAGATCAATTTCAATGCCCTGTGGTCACGGCTGCTGAAGCGAACCGAGGCCAAAGAAGCAGCGCGAAAGGAGGTGGAATAGCCACATCAAAAAGCGCAATCTGGTAGATAAAGGCGTCTATGCTCTCTGCACGCCAGAGAGAGCCATTGTCAGACTTCTGAATCCAGGGGAAAAGGAGAAATCCACATGAAAACTCGTTCTATTTTGACCATGCTCATCCTTGCTGTGATGGTGGTCAGCGCATGTACCACACCCGCCCAGCCGACCCCAGCGCCAGTCCAGCCGACGGCTGCACCCGCGCAGCCCACGCCGGTTCCGCCCACCGCCACGCCGGTCCCGCCCACCAAGCCGCCGGCCACGCCGACGGCTGCGCCACCTATCAAGATTGGTGCTGTCTACAACCTCACAGGTGGGATGGCCTCGCTCGACGTCCCGGCGTCCAACGGTGCCAAGCTGGCTGTCAAGGAGATTAACGCTGCCGGCGGAATACTGGGGCGCCAGTTGCAGTTGGTCATGTACGACGGCAAGACCGACGCCGCGACCATCGGCAATGCCGCTACACAGTTGGTCGAATCGGACAAGGCCGTGATCATGATCGGCTTTACAGACTCGGACATGACGCTGGCCGCGGCGCCCATCGCCGCCAAGGCTGGCATCGTCTTCCTCACCTCCGGCGCCACCTCGCCCAGGCTACCGGACCAAGTGCCAGACTATCTGTACATGGCCTGTTTCGGCGATAACGTCCAGGCGGCTGCCGGGGCAGAGTTTGCCTACAACACCCTCAAGGCCAAGACTTCCTACCTGCTGATTGACAAAGGCATGGAGTACACCCTGGGGCTGGGCAAGTATTTCAAAGAGCGCTTTATCGAGTTGGGCGGCAAGATCGTGTTGGAAGACACCTATCAGACGGGCGACAAGGATTACTCGGCCCAGATCACCAAGCTCAAGAAGCTGAGCACCATGCCGGATATCCTCTACATCGCCGCCGGCCCCGACGAAGTAGGTGTCATCGTCAAACAGTTCCGCGATGCCGGGTTGGACAAGCCCATCTTTGGCGGCGACGGCGATGACACACCGTTGCTGGTGCAGATCGCGGGCAAGGGCGCCAACAACGTTTACTTTTCCACCCACTCGCTGATGGATGCCCAGTTGGGCACCGATGCCGTGAAAAAGTTCATCGCCGCTTACAAGGCCGAGTACAAGATAGACCCGGAGAACGCGTTCGCCGGCCTCGGCTACGACACGGTGAAGCTGCTGGCCGACGCGATCAAGCGCGCCGGGTCGGATAATCCCAAAGCCATCCGCGAAGCATTGCAAAAGACGACGAACCTGCCGGGCGTCACGGGCGTCATCACCTTCCAACCGGGCAGCCGCATCCCGCAAAAGGGCGTGACCATGATCCTGGTCAAGGACGGCAAGTTTACGCTGGCCGCCGAAGTGGTGCCGCAAAAAGTGCCCGCGCCCTAGT
>CAYHAR010000036.1:0-15252 GCA_964354595.1 uncultured Anaerolineae bacterium
ATCAAAGAGAGCAAGGGACTAGTGACTAGGGAACTGGTGTCGATCCCCGCAGTTCCTACAGTTTCCCCCAGTTTCCCCGAGCCACTTGTCGTCGCCGTGGATGGCCCCACTGGTCTCAACTATGACATTGGCGCGCTCGACCCGGCAGCCATTCCGGCGGATGTCACCGTGACGTTTGCCTATCCCAAGCTGGGACATTTTGCTTTTCCGGGCGCTTCCGCGTGCGGCCAGCTCGTCATCGCCGATATCGGCACTGACCCAGAGCTTGCCAAAGACATCAAGCGAGAGGTGGCCGACACTGAGATGATTCGGGCGATGCTGCCTGCTCGGCCGGCGGACGCGCACAAGGGCACGTTCGGCAAGGCGATGATCGTTGCCGGATCGGTCTACTATTCCGGCGCGGCGGCGCTCTCGGCGCAAGCAGCGACGCGTGTGGGCGCGGGGTTGGTGACGTTGTGCTCGCCGCGCTCGATCTATAACGTCGTCGCGTCCAAGATGACCGAGGTGACGTATCTGCTGCTGCCCGACGATATGGGCGTGCTGACCGTCGATGGCGTCCAAGTGTTGGCGGAAAGAATCGGCGGCTACCAGGCGCTCTTGATCGGGCCAGGGTTGAGCGCAGAAAAAGAAACGGTCGCGTTCGTGCGCCGCCTGTTGAGTGTTGAGCCGCCAAGCAAAAAGGCTCGCATGGGTTTTCAATCGTCGGTAGCCGATCCGGAGTCGGCCAAGCTGGCGCTTCCGCCGCTGGTGGTAGATGCCGACGCGCTCAACGCGCTGGCCGAGGTGGACGGCTGGGCCGAGCGTCTCCCGCGTCCGGCGATTCTCACGCCGCATCCAGGCGAGATGGCGCGGCTGATGCGGCTCGACGACAAATCGTCCATCGGCCAGGATCGCGCGGGCGTGGCGCAGCGGATGGCGGCGGAGTGGGGACACGTCGTCATCTTGAAGGGCGCGTTCACTGTCATCGCCAACCCGGATGGGCGTGCGGTCGTGTTGCCTTTTGCCAATCCTGCGCTGGCGACGGCGGGCAGCGGCGACGTGTTGGCGGGCGCGATTGTGGGATTGCTGGCGCAGGGGCTTGCGCCGTTCGAGTCGGCGATTTGTGGCGCGTATTTGCACGGACTGGCCGGAGAGCTTGCGCGGCGTGAGATTGGCGATGCGGGCGTGGTGGCGGGCGACGTGTTGGCCCGGTTGCCCGCAGCCATCCGGCACGCCTAGAACAGATACGTCGCGCCGACAACGCCCGGCAGGAACTCGTCTGGCATCTGCATGGCAAATTGACACATCGCCTTAAAGCCAGTGCAGTGCGAGGGGACAATCAGCCTGGATCTGCACTGTTTGATCTCGCCAACTGTTTGCTGAATCTCTTCGTCCTTCGCTTTGGCAAGGTGAAAGCCTCCCAGGATGGCCCAGACCTCATCCACGCCGCTGATCGCACGTGCATGATGGACCGTGTTCACGAAGAAAAGTTTGGGTAGAGCCGGTCGCGATCAATAGACTGGGCGCGCCATGCGATACAAAAATAGTAGGAAATAACTCTGGCATCTTTTGCCCCTTAAGGGCATCCTGGGGATCCTCACGATTGCTGTCTGACGGATAGCAGCAACTGTACAGTCTCCTAACGCTTGAGGTAGAGATGGCGGACACCCGGCAGAAACAAGAATCCCCACACCCAAACGATCCACGCCACGCTGACGCCGGCCTGGAACGGCCACACCTGCCGCGCATAGTCCGACGTGTCAAAGATGAAATGATTGACCCAGATGTGAAGCTGATAGACGAAGATTGCGCTCAACAAGAGTTTGCGCGCCCCCGGCCACCCTCGCCACACGCCGAACGCTGTCACGCAAAATATGCAGCCCCACACCATCGCGCCTGCGGCCAGGTAGGGCAGGGGCATCGTCAGCGGCAGCGAGGCGATGAACGACTCGCCGCGCAGGGCCAGCCCGGCGCGGGCCAGGTTCACTGCTCCTAAATATAACACCGCCAGGGCGAAATAGAAAATGCTCCAGGGACGCTTTTGCCGTGGTGGTGTGGTGGACATCGGAGGGGTCACGGCGTCAGCACGACTTTGCCGAATTGTTCGCCACGTTCGAGCAACTCGTGCGCGGCGCGGCCCTCCGATAGCGGCATCACGCGGTCAATCACGGGCTTGAGTTGGCCGGCAAAGATCAGGCTCATCACCTCGCGGAAATCTTGGTGGCTGCCCATGGTGCTGCCGATGATGTTGATCTGCTTGCGAAAAACGAGCCGCAAGTCCATCTCTGCTGTTGGCCCTGACGTGCAGCCGACGTTGACCAATCGCCCGCCGCGCGCCAGCGCGCGGATGCTTTGCGTCCACGTCGCCGCGCCGACGTTATCCACGACCACATCCACACCGCGCTTGCCCGTTGCCACGAACACGGCCTTGGACCAATCCTCGGCTTTGTAGTTGATGACGTGATCCGCGCCCATCTCTTGGGCTTTTTGCATCTTGTCCGGCGTCGAAGTGATGGCGTACACGGTCGCGCCCAGATATTTGCAAATCTGGATCGCCGCGCTGTTCACGCCGCCGCCTGCGCCGACGATGGCGACCGTCTCGCCCGCTTTGACCTGCGCGCGCTTGACCAGCATCCGCCACGCCGTCAGGAACACGAGCGACGGGGCTGCGGCTTGAGTAAAGTCAACGTGATCCGGGATGGGCACCAGGTTGCCCGCCGGAACCGTCACGTATTCCGCGCAGCCGCCCCAAATGTCCTCGCCCAGGATGTGATAGTGTGGGCTGAGGCTGTCTTCGCCACGCTGTGTCCATTCGTCCTCGCCCGTCACCACGCCGGGGTCAATCACGACGCGCGCGCCGAGGGCGGGCCCGGTCGCGCCCTCCTGCGGGCCGTAGCCTGCGACGATGCCGGCCACGTCCGCGCCGCCCACGTGCGGCTTAGGCAACTTTTCAAAAGCTGGTCCGCCGCGCCTCACCCACAAGTCCAGGTGGTTGAGCGCGACTGCTTCGACTTGCACCAATGCTTCGCCCGCCCCGGTTTGACGGTCGGGCAGGTCGCCGTATTGCATTACTTCCGGGCTGCCGTGCTGCATAAAATATAATCCCTTCACAGTTCCTCCATACAGTCAATCAGTCAACCAGGAATCGGATAACTGATTGACCGAGTGACTGGTTGACTGATCACGCTGTCCCCATTGCCTGCAACGCAACTGCAAACTCGAGCAACGAAACGAGCGTGCACGTCAAGGTCGCATCGCGCCCGGCGCGATGCCGGTTGAGGAGTCGAATCGCCGGAATCCACAGCACCGTGACGACGCCGTAGAGGATATGCAGCCATCCTCGCGTCGGCTGCGCGCCCTGCAGCGCCATCCATCCGCCCAGGCTGCCCTGGACTAGCGCCAGCAGATTGCCAAAGATGATCAGCCCCCAATAGCTGGGGCTGATCGGCTTTTTGCGCAAGTACTCAGCCAGCCCGTACACGCCTGCGGCCAGCGTGAACAGCACTAACGCCGTGGCGATGCGCCCGTGCAGAAATGGGAGGGACACTTTTGCCTTTTGAAACCCGACGGGCCTCAACAACCCGTCAGGTCTCAGCCGTACACTTGTTCCAACGCCTCGCGCCAGGCCAATTCGGGCGCAAGCTGCACAGCGCGCAGCAAACCTTCATTCGTCAGCAGCAGCGCCAGCAGGCGCTCGCGCCAGGTGTGGTCATCCGGCCCCTCGATCAAATAGCCGTCCACAAATTCCAGCTTTTCGGGAACCAGGTACACATAGTCGTCAAAACTGATGGGCGCCGGTTCAGGCCCCGGCGTCGGCGGGCAGATTTTATCGCTCATCATTTTAGCCCCAATACGTTGCGCGCGATGACGAGCCGTTGAATCTCGCTCGTCCCTTCGTAAATCTCGGTGATCTTGGCGTCGCGGAAATACCGCTCGATAGGCAATTCTTTGCTATAGCCCATGCCGCCGTGAATCTGCACGGCTTTTTCCGCGACCCACATGGCCGTCTCGGCGGCAAAGAGCTTGGCCATCGCCGCTTCCAGCGTGTAGCGAACGTTCGGGTTGTGCTTGGCCTCGGTCTTTTTGAGCGCGGCTTGATAGACCAGCAGCCGGGCGGCCTCTAGCCGCGTCTTCATGTCGGCGATCATCCACTGCAAGCCCTGGAACTGGCCGATCTTTTGGCCGAACGCCTCGCGCTCGTTGACGTACTTTACCGACGCCTCGAACGCGGCCTCGGCCACGCCAACCGCTTGCGACGCGATGCCGATGCGCCCGGCGTCGAGCACCGTCATGGCAATCTTGAAGCCTTCGCCTTCTTCGCCCAGGCGATTTTCGACCTGGCATTTGTAATCTTCAAAGATCAATTCGCTCGTGGCGCTGGCGCGGATGCCCAGCTTGGGCTCCTTTTTGCCGCGAACCAGGCCGGGCTGGTCGCCGTCAATCAAAAACGCCGTGATGCCGCGATGTTTCTTGTCCGGGTCGGTCATGGTGAACACCACAATGTAATCGGCCACCGGGCCGGAGGTGACCCACGACTTGACGCCATTGATAATATAGTGGTCGCCCTTGCGCACCGCGCGGCTCTTCATCGTTCCGGCGTCCGAGCCGGACATGGGTTCGGTCAGACTGTATGCGCCGATGGCCTGGCCCGAAGCGATGGCCCGCACGTACTTGCTCTTTTGCTCTTCCGTGCCGAATTTGAGAATGCCGTGACAGAACAGCGAGTTGTTGACCGACATGATGGTCGAGTGCGCCACATCGGCCTTGGCGATTTCAAACATCGCCAGGACGTAGCTGATCGTATCCATGCCTTGCCCGCCGTATTCTTCCGGCACTTCGATCCCCATGAATCCCTGTGCGCCCATCTTTTTGATGGTCTCGGAGGGAAACTCGCCGGTCTCGTCATAGTGCGCGGCGACAGGCGCGATCTCGTTTTGAGCAAACTCGCGCGCCATGTCGCGGATCATTTTGTGTTCTTCGGTCAGTTGTAGATCCATGGTAGCCTCTTGTACGTTTTGAGGTTCATCCGAGTTCCCATGAGCTACAGGAACTGGGAACTCGGGGGAAACTCTACTTTGAGTAATTGTAAAACCCTCGCCCACTCTTGCGCCCGAGCAGTCCCGCCTGCACCATGCGGCGGAGCAGCGGCGGCGCGGCATAGCGCGGGTCTTTGAATTCGTCATACATCGCATCGGCGATGAACAGCAGCGTATCCAGCCCGACAAAGTCACACAGCGTGAGCGGCCCCATCGGATGGTTAAAGCCGAGTTTCATCGCCGTGTCAATTTCCTCTTTGGTCGCCAGCCCCGAGTCCAGCCAGCGGATGGTATCCAGGGCGTAGGGGATAAAGAGCAAATTGGCGATAAAGCCGGGGCGATCTTTGGCGACGACGACCGTCTTGCCCAGCTTTTCGCCGAGCGCCTTGCCGATCTCTAGCGTCTCGTCGCTGGTCAGCAGCGCGCGGACGATTTCCAACAGCGGCATGACGGGCACCGGGTTGAAAAAGTGTAATCCGAACACTTTATCGGGCCGCTCGGTGGCGGCGGCCATCTCGGTCACGCACAGCGACGACGTGTTGCTCGCCAGGATCACGTCGGGCCGGCAGATGCTATCCAGCTCGGTAAAGATGGTCTTTTTGAGCTGCATGTTTTCGATGGCCGCCTCGATGACCAGGTCGCAGTCCTTGAAATCGGCCATGTTCAGCGTGCCCTTGATGCGCGCCATAGCCGCGTCCATATCGGCCTGGGCGAGCTTGCCCTTCTCTACGCCTTTGGCCATCGAGCCTTTGATGCGGCTCAGACCCTTTTGCAGCAAGCCGTCGTTGATCTCGCGCACGACGACGCTGTAACCGGCGCGGGCGCACGTCTCGACGATGCCGGCACCCATCAGCCCGCAGCCGGCGACGCCGATGGTCTTGATGTCGTTAACGTCCATGATGACTCCTCCTGATTTGCGTCAGAATACCCTTGCAAGGGTTCTATTCCATTTCAATCGCCATCGCCACCGCCTCGCCTCCGCCCAGGCACAGCGTGGCAATGCCTCTCTTTAATCCGCGATCCTTGAGCGCGTAAATCAGCGTCGTCAGCACGCGCGCGCCGGAGCAGCCGATGGGATGCCCCAACGCCACCGCGCCGCCGTTGACGTTGACCTTGCTCCAATCCCAGCCGATCTTTTGCATGTCTTTGCCGTCGGCCAGCACTTGGGCGGCGAACGCCTCGTTGACCTCGAACAAGTCCACGTCGCTCACCTTCCAGCCGATTTTATCGAGCAGCTTGGGGACCGCGCGCGCGGGCGCGATGAATATCCACTTGGGCTCGACGGCGGCCTGGGCATAGCCGACGATGCGCGCGAGCGGCTGCTTGCCTAGTTGCTCGGCCTTTTCGCGGCTCATCAATACGACCGCCGCCGCGCCATCGTTGAGGCCGGGCGAGTTGCCCGCCGTCACGCGGCCATCCGGCTTGAACGCGGGCTTTAGCTTGGCGAGCGCGTCCAAGGAGGTTTCGCGGCGCGGACCTTCGTCCGTATCTACGACAATGATTTTTTTGCCCGCGGCCACCTCCACTGGCACAATCTCGGCTTTGAATTTTCCGGCGTCCATCGCGGCGATAGCTTTTTGATGGCTCTGCAAAGAAAACTCGTCCAACTCTTGGCGCGTGATGTCATATTGCTCGGCGATGAACTCGGCGGCCAGGCCCATCACCTGGTTTTCAATCGAGCAGAACAAGCCATCAAAGTAGGCGCTGTCAATCAGCGTGTCGTTGCCATAGCGATAGCCGCTGCGCGCCCGGGCGAGCAGGTACGGCGCATTGCTCATGCTTTCCATGCCGCCGGCCAGGATAATGTCGGCATCGCCGGCTTTAATGGCCTGCGCGCCAAGCATGGCCGCCTTGAGGCTCGAGCCGCACACTTTGTTCACCGTCAGCGCTCCGACCGAAGAGGGCACGCCGCCTTTGAGCAAGGCCTGGCGCGCCGGGGCCTGACCGACGCCGGCCGCAACGACCTCGCCCATGATGACTTCGTCAATCGTGGCGGGGTCAATGCCGGCTCGCTCGCAGGCGGCCTTGATGGCGACGCCGCCCAGTGTCTGAACAGGCACTGTCGCCAGTGTGCCGAGCAGCCGTCCGACCGGCGTGCGAGCGGCGGAAACGATGACAGGTTCGCGTCTAGAATCCATCTTGCTCCTTTCGACTCTGTTTGATGTGTTCACCTACGCACCAGGTAGATGACGGAAACCACAATCCCAATTGCGACGACGGTCCAGCGGAGCGTGGCGGGTTTGATCCGCCCGGCCAACCGGCCGCCCAATGCTCCGCCCAGCAGCGCGCCAACGGCCATGACGAGCGCCACCGGCCACACGACGCGCCCCGAGAACACGAAAAAGACAGCCGCCGCAATGTTGATGCTAAATGCGATGGCTTGTTTCGCGGCGTTGAGCCGCGTGAGCGAGTCCTCCAGCAATAGGCCCAGCACGGCCAGCACGATCACGCTCAAGCCCGCGCCGAAATAGCCGCCATAGATGGCGGCCAGGCCCACCGGCAGCGCGGCCCATTTCTCCGAGCCGGTCGTTGACCCGCCCTGCCCGGCGCGGCGCATGATCCACGCGCGCACGGGATCCTGAACCGCTAACAGGCCCGAGGCCAGCAGAATGAGGAACGGCACCAATTCGCGAAACATCTTTTCGCCCGTGTTCAGGAGCAGGACGCCGCCGATGATGCCGCCCAGGACGCCTGCCGGCAGATACAGCCACAGCCGTTGTTTTTGTCCCTGCAAATCCTTTGACTGGGCCAGCGTCGCGCCCAAGTAACCGGGGCACAGCGCCACCGTGTTGGTGACGTTGGCCGCGATGGCGGGCAGCCCTACTGCGGTCAACATCGGAAACGTGATCAGTGTGCCGCCGCCGGCGAGCGCATTCACCATGCCGGCGGCTAGTGCGGCCAATCCTACAAGAACAAACTGGAATGTGGTTATCATGTTTGGGTCGTTGTCCTCTCGGTTCGATGATGGTGTTGGAGGAGATACTCAATTGGTGCTGTCTGATGGAAATGAAATCAGCTATACGTGCGCTGGCGAATGGTGCTACCTACACTCCGCTTATGCAGAAAGATTTTCTTTCAACTTTGATTAAACAACGGCCTCAGCCGCGCGTAGGTCTGATCCAGCGTTTCGGGAATCACGCGCGTCTCGCCGACGATGGGCATGAAATTCGTGTCGCCGTTCCAGCGCGGAACGATGTGAACGTGGACGTGATCGGTGATCCCCGCGCCGGCGGCCTGTCCCAGGTTCACGCCGATGTTGAACCCATCCGGCCGGTAAGCTTGCCGCAGCACGGCCAGCCCGCGATTCGTCAAGAGCATCAATTCGGTCAGAGTCGGAGGATCAAGGTCTTCCAGGCTGGCGACGTGCGCGTAAGGGAGAACCATCAAGTGACCGTTGTTGTAGGGATAACGGTTGAGTGTGACGCAGGCAAACTGCCCGCGAGCCAACAGGTGCTCCGCGTCGTCGGGCGCGGCGAGCTTGGCGCAAAAGACGCAGCCAGAACCGGGAGGCGGCTTGTCGGCGCCGGTCAGGTACGCCATACGCCAGGGAGTCCAAAGACGTTTCATGAGTGAGGTAGAGGATCTAGTCTTCGTCCAGGTCCAGTCCCTGGATCAAGTCGCGGAAAACGTCGGGCACTGATCCTTTGCCTTTGCCGGTGCGAGTCCTGTGCCGGGGTTGTCCCTCGTCTTCTTCACACAAGAGTCCGATCAGGCGTCCCTGCCACCAGGCGTTGAGCGTCGTCAGGCCGTATTCGCCCAACACGCGCTGCACTTCGGTGAGAAAGTGAATCATCGCCAGCAGGCCGTCGCGAAAGACCTCCAGCAGCAGATCGGGATCGTTCGGCGCCAGGCCGCCCATCGCCTCGATCCCCTGGCGAATCTCTTCCAGGTCCAGCTCGGAAAGCTGCGCGATTTCCTGCATCTGTTCCAGCAGGCCATCCACGTGGCCGAGCGGGTCGAGCAGAAAGCACAAGGGGACGTTGACGGCGCTGCTCATCTCGAACGGCGTGTAGGCGCGGCACAGATCGAGAATGGCTTCGACGTTGACGCCGGACTGGTCGAGCACAAAGGCCATCGTCATGCCGTCTTCCAGCGGCATTGGCTCGGCTTGCGTGTAACCGGAATGATCGCTGAGCCGGACCAACTGCTGAAATTCTTCGCCCCAATGTTGCAGGTCGGCCTGGGGGATAACCTCGTCCATCCATTCCGGGTCAAGCCGCGAATACCAGATGTCCCACCCGTTCGTCGTGGCGCTCATGGGGAACCCCTTTCGTCGTCGGTGGGTAGATTATACACCGCGAACAGGTCAGGCCGCAAGTCGGGTTGATGATCCCATCCCCGACCCTTTTCCCGTCGCTGCGCGACAAGAGTATATTGTTACCTGGTCGAAAGGACGAGCCGGATGGACATTGCGGGGTCAGACGCGCAAATTGCCCGGTTGGGGACTCGTACAGATCAGCCCCCGACGTCTATCACACCGGGGGCTTTTTCGTTCATCCGCTTATCCGTTGTGCCGAAGGCATCCGTTGCCTCACTCTGGCGCGCGGGCCATATCGTCCAGCGCAATCGCGGCGATAAAGGCCAGGATGGACAACAAGTCCTGGTCGGCTTCGGCGAATGGCCTGCCGTCCGTTTTGTTGAGTACCTCGATCACGCCCAGCACCTTGCCGCGCGCGACAAGCGGCACGCACACCATGGATTGCGTCTGAAAGTTGAACGCCTGATCCACCCTGGACGAAAAACGTGAGTCGGCGCGCGTGTTGTTGACGACGACCGGCTCGCGGTGCTCGGCCACCCACCCGGCGATGCCCTCGTTGCGCTTGATGCGGTAGCCGGGCAGCTTTTCGCGCACCCGGCCCTGCACCAGCACAAACACCAGGTCGCCTTGTTCCTCGTCGGTCAGCAGCAGCGCCCCGTCTTGGGAATCCAACACGGTCTGTGCGTAATACAGCGTCCTATCGAGTAGCTTCATGAGGTCTTTTTCGGAAAGCAATTGCGGGATGGCTTTGTTGAGCGCCTGTAGCGCGTGCATATAGTCGCGCAAGCGGCTGACCTCGTCCTTGAGGTCGGCGTTCTCTTGTTGGATGGTTCGCACAAGCTGTGTATTCACGGGGCACCTCGTTTTTTGGGCAAGCACGGCGAGCGACTAGCGCAAGTATAGCACCGTCTGGCCGAGTAGCAAAGGCCAAATCCCACGTAGGGGCCGCCACGAGGGCGGCCCCGCTGCGCGAGGGTCGCCCCAACGATGTGTTTGCCAAAAGGGGACTCCCATGTTAGAATCGCTTTCACGCTCAAGAGGACAATGGTGGCGCGTGTGAGGCCGCCGTTTTAGTGTTTCTGCTCGAAACCTCAGTAAGGAGAATGCATCCCCATGAGTCAAAATCTCCCCAGAACGTCCGGGGGCCGCGGTGGCATTCTGGTCATTGCCCTGGCTGTCATCATTGCCGTGTTCGTGATTGCCGGTCTGCTTCTTCCGCCCATTTCTCTGCCTTCTCGATTAGGCTTGGGCGGGGGCGGATGCAAGACGCTGACGGCCAAGAGTCCTTCGCTGGATCATCCCGACGGGTTGACCGTTGCCATTGACCCGAACGTCAAGGGCACGCTGGCCGTCAAGCTCACCAGCGTCTCCAAGCCGAGTGAGACATCTGAGGCTGACCTCAAGGCCGCGCTCAGGGCGCTGCCCAAGACCTACAAGGTCAAAGGGTCGTTGTTCCAGATCAGCACTTGCAGCAAGAGCGTCGAGTCGGCTGATCTCAGCGTCGCGATTCCGAGTGACGCCGATCAGTTGGACACGCTCGACCTGTTGACGTGGGACGGCAAAGCCTGGCACTGGATCGGCGGTCACGTGGACGCCGAGGCCAACGTCATCACCACGCGCGTGCAAGACATGCCGCAGACCGTCATCGTGGCGCAGGCGGCGCCGGCGCCGGTTGTTGTCGCGTCGGATTTGCCGGCCGGTGGAAACGTCGCCGCCGATGGCGCTTCGCTTCCGACGATGGTGTTTGTGCCGGGGCTGCTGCCTGCCGAAGACGGCGGCGTCAACGGCGACCCGGCGGCGCTGCCTCGTCCGCCGGAAGGTTCGACCGCAGCGGTGTATCCTTCGCTGCGCAACTATACCAAGACGGGCCGCGCCAACGTCGGGCTGGTCAGCGATGTGATCGCCGACGCCAAGCGCCGAGCGACGCACGCCAAGGTCATTACCGACTTGGTGGTCAAGTCCCGTTACGCGGGCGCGCAGATTGACTATCGCGGGCTGGCGGAAGAAGACCGCGCGGCCTTTGCCGATTTCATCACGCAACTGGGCGACTCGCTCCACAAGGTCAACAAGAAACTCGTCGTCGTCGTTCCGGCTCCGCTGCCGCAAGCCGAGGGCGCTTGGGACACGCAGGGCTATGACTGGATCAGCATCGGCGCGGCCGCCGACGTGGTGCAAGTAGAATTACCCACTGACCCGGCGACTCTGGGCAAAACCTCTGCCGAGGCGCTCGTGCGTTGGGCCACCGGCCAAGTCAGCCGCTACAAGCTTCACCTGGGCCTCACCTCGCTCAGCGTGGATCAGGCCGGGACGGATGTCAAGCTGATTCCGTTCGACCAGGCGCTCAAGCCGTTTGGCAACGTGAGCGGGCCGCAAGGGACGGTCACGCCGGGCGCGTCGGTTTCGGTGACGCTGGCCGGTCCGCAGGATGTGACGTTCGACCCGGCGACCAAGATTTATCGTTACGCCTACACCGCCGACGGGCAGACGCGCACCATCATTCTCAACAGCGGCAATTCGCTCAGCGTTGCGCTGAGCTGGGCGCTGCGTTATTACTTGCGCGGCGTGACGATTCACGGCTTGTTGGAGGCGGGCAACGATCCGGCTGTGTTCGCCGCCGTGCAGGCATTTGTGGCGCAGACTCCCCCCGTAGACGCCAAGCCGCCGCAGGTCGCCTGGACCGTCCAAGGGACCCCGGCTGCCACGTCGCCGCTGACGCGCACGCAACTGACGTGGACGGCGCCCTCGTCGCCGGGCACGGTGCTCATCGCAGCCTCGATTGCGGGCCTGCCGCGCGGACAAATCTCGGTGACGGTTGGCGTGCCCGCGCCGACGCCGCCTCCACCCGGCGCGACGGATTGCTTGAAGGCAGGCTTTGTCGCCGATGTGACCGTGCCGGATCGTTCCAAGTTCGACAAAGGTGCGGCCTTTACCAAGACGTGGCGACTCAAGAATGCGGGCACGTGCGATTGGCCGGCGGACACGGTGTTGGCGTTCGCCTCCGGCCGCAAGATGGGCGCGCCGGATTCGGTCCCTGTCGGCACGGTCAAAGTGGGCGAGACCACAGATATTTCGGTTGGCATGACAGCGCCGAACGAGGACGGAAACTTTTCTAGCTTGTGGAAGTTGAGCGGCGCTGGCAAGGCGATGACGCAAGTATCGGTGGTCATCATTTCCGGCAATCCACCCACGCCCACCCCGGTGGCGCCCCCTTCGACTGGTCCAGTCGCGCCGCCCTCCAGCGGCCCGACGATGTATGGCATCCACGCGCACTGGGGCGCGGTGTATAACGACGAGGGCGGTCAGGCCCGGACGGTAGAGCAGATCGCCGGACTGGGGCTGGGGTGGACCAAGTACCAGGTTCGCTGGGGCGAAGAGGACTATTTCTACGAGTGCGACGGCAGCATCGGCTATGACTTTAACCACTCGAACGAGGTTATCAACGTCGCCGCGAGCAGAGGGTTGCGTGTGCTGTTCAGTGTGGTGACCGCGCCGCCCTGCACGAACAGTCTGGGTGACGTGCATGCGCCGCCGGATGATCCGGAGGTGTTTGCGCACTTTGTCGGTGAGATCGCCTCGTGGTACAAGGGGCGTGGCATCGCCATCGAAATCTGGAACGAGCAGAACATTGACCGCGAGTGGGTCTCCAGCCCGCAAAAGCTTGACCCGGTGCGCTACACCAGGATGCTGGCGGCGGCTTATAACAAGATCAAATCCATAGACCCCGGCATTATCGTCATCAGCGGGGCGCTGGCGCCCACCGGCTGTAACAACGGCGTCAGTTGCATGGACGACTTTGAATATCTGAGACAGATGAAGGCGGCCGGCGCGGACAAGTATATGGATTGCGTCGGCACGCACGTCAACGCGCTGCGAGTTCCGCCGGACGCTTCGCAGGGCGGCGAGTACGACCACCTGTTCAGCCCGCCGCACCATAGTTGGTTCTTTAAGGACACGGTGCAGGGCTACCAGTCTATCATGGGCAAGCAAGCCTGCATCACCGAGTTCGGCGTCGCGACCGAGCAGGGCGTGGGAAGCGTGGCGGGCTTTGAGTGGGCCAAGGAAAACACCGAGCAGAACCAGGCTGACTGGGTGACGCAAGGAATGAAGCTGGCCCGGGACTGGGGCGCGCGCATGGTCATTTTGTGGAACCTGGACTATGGGCCGCTGTCCGGAATGAACGACAACGCGCTGTATAGCTTTTACAACCTCGACTTTGTGCCGCGCCCGGTCTATGGGGCGGTCAAGAATTGGTGCGCGGCGAATAACTGCAAGTAGGCAATAGTGCAAAAGTAACCCTGTCTGAACGTGCCTCCAAACGTGTTTTGAGCTTGCCATGGGGCGACTTTTGCATCATTGCGCAAGTAGTGATCAGGGGATAGACGAATGACCAAGACCAATGACGAATGTGGTTCGTCCTTCGTCATTGGTCTTTCGTCAATGGTCCAATCGTTGAAGGTCAGGTACAAGCATGAAACTGCCAAGCGAATCTCGTCTCTCTCGAATCCCGACGCCGGTGTTGGTTGGCGTGTGGCTGTTGGCTTTGGTGGTGGCGGCGGCTTGTTTGATTTACGCGCTGCTGGCTCCCTCAGGCGGCGAGGTGGCTTCCGCTAAAGCGACACCCACGATTTCCAAGACATCTCAGGCGGCCAAGACGCCGGCCAAGCCCGCCTCGACATCTCCGGGCGGCGCGGCGACACCCGGCAAGTCAACGCCTGCGCCTACGGCCAAGCCCGGCTCGGCGCAGGGTGGGCCAACAGCGACCGCGCTGCCGATCAATGAAAAGTTCGGGTACGGCATCCAAGTCAACGGCATGGACGATCCCGATGGCTCGGTGGGCATGACCAAGAAACTGGGCATGACCTGGATCAAGCAGCAGGTGGCCTGGGGGTCGCTGGAATATGAAAAAGGCAACATGGACTGGTCGGGCCTTGACCGCATTGTGCGCAAGGCGAGCAAGGCCGAGCTCAAGATCATGCTCAGCATCGTCAGTGCGCCGACGTGGTCTCACCCCGGCGTTGGCCCTAACGAGGATGACAAGAATGGCATCAAAGCTCCGCCCGATGACTTGAATCTGTATGCCAACTTTGTGGGTCAGGTGGTGGAACGCTACAAGAGCCAGGGCTACCCGGTGCATGCCGTCGAGGTCTGGAATGAGCAGAATCTGGACCGCGAGTGGCGCGTCAACCCGCAAAAGATAGATGCCGCGCGCTACGTGCAGATGCTCAGCCTGACCTACAAGAAGGTCAAAGCCATAGACCCGAACATGGTCGTCATCAGCGGCGCGCCTTCGCCGACCGGCCAAGACAATGGCGTGAACTTTGTTGACGATTTGAAATACATCCAGCAAATGGTCAACGCCGGCCTCTTGAACAACGCCGACTGCATCGGCATCCACCACAACGGTTACAATATTCCACCGGATGTCCTCTACCAAGATGCGCCCAAGCACCCCAAAGCCGCCACGGCGGGTTACCGCGGTCCGTTCGATAACCCGGATCACAGTTGGAGTTTCAGGACGACGCTCCAGGAAAGCTCGCGCATCGTCGGCGGCAAAAAGCCATTGTGTATCACCGAGTTCGGCTGGCCCACCTCCGAAGGGATCACGACGCCAACTCGCACCGGTTTCGAGTTCTCCAAAGACAACACTCTCCAAGACCAGGTCAACTATATTGTCCAGGCGTTCCAATTGATGAAGCAGTGGGGCTTTGTCAAGATCGCGTTCTTGTGGAACCTCAACTTTTTCAATGTGACGGATGATCGTTCCACAACGGATAATGCGATCTACAGCATTCTCGATCCTAACGCGCGGGCGCGCCCGGCGTTTGACGCGCTGGAAAAGATGCCCAAGCCATGATGCGTGGTGCGTGATGCGCAAAACGTGAAGCGCGAGACCCGTGCGCTTCACGTTTTGCTTTTGGCAAGCAGGCTTTTTCACGGGGGGCTTGTGACTGGCGTTGTTTTGGTTCGCCACGGTCAAAC
>CAYHAR010000036.1:15352-24013 GCA_964354595.1 uncultured Anaerolineae bacterium
GGCTTTTTCACGGGGGGCTTGTGACTGGCGTTGTTTTGGTTCGCCACGGTCAAACCGAGTGGAATCGCGTGGAACGCTTTCGCGGCTGGGCCGATGTGCCGTTGAACGAGACGGGCCTGGCGCAAGCTAAAGCGACGGGTGAGCGTGTGGCCTCTGAATGGAAACCGGTGGCCGTGTATTCCAGCCCGCTTTCGCGCGCGGTCAAGACGGCGGAAGCGATTGCCCGGCATTTTGACTTGCCAGTGCAAATCCAACATGGTCTGGCCGATATTAACTATGGTCAGTGGCAAGGGCTGTCGCCTGACGAGGTCAAGCAGCGCTGGCCAGAGATTCACCGCGCCTGGCACAACGCGCCACACACGGCGCGCATCCCCGGCGGCGAGACGCTGGATGAGATTCGCGTTCGCGCGATGCAGGCGGTGAGCGAAATCGCCGCGCGGCACGCCGGGCAGGCGGTGGCGCTTGTCTCGCACACTGTCGTCAACCGTGTGATTCTGCTGGCAATCCTCGGCCTGGGCAACGACCGCTTTTGGCGCTTGCGTCAAGACACGTGCGCCGTCAACGTGTTCGAGGCCGATGCAGGCGAGTTTACGCTCGTGTCATTGAACGACACGTGCCACTTGCGCGTCGTGTAGCATCAGCGAAATGCGCATCATCTCGGATGTGGGCCGGGCGACGGGCGGCTCTCAGTTTTTCTTCGCCGCTGTGCATGATTGGCTTATCTCAACCTGGCAATCAGTTCGCTCAAATCATCGTAATCGTAAGGCGGTCGCCGACGCACCGCCAACGCCCACACCCAGCCCTCATCATCGTTCACGGCATACACAATGCGCCACGGATCGAGACGCAGCCGCCGCAGTTCGACGCCAGGCGGCACATCCCAGCCGACTAGATCCAGGTCGCGGCTTTTAGGCGGGCGCGGTTCGTCGGCCAAGTTGTCCAGTGCCCGCTTTACTTGTTGGCGCACGTGCCCTGGCAGATGTTTGCGCGCCTCGTGAACCTCTGGCTCAAGCAACAACTCGTATTGCATCGTGGTTCAATTCCACTCAGCTTTGATCTCTTCCCATCGCAACGCGCCTGCCTTTTGAGGCCCGACACGCAATTTGGGTATGGCCTCCTTGACCACTAATCGGTCTTCAACGTCTTCCAGCCACTCTAGGACGGCGTCCCAGGTCTCGATGCTCATTTGCACAGCAGATGGTCGGCCATCCTGGCCCACTACAAACTGGACTGACTTTAACATTTCCAACGCGCTCATGTCTTGCCCTCCCTCACTCCGATCCGGTATTGTCCGAGTTTGCTCAGAGCACCTCTCTCACGGTTACTTTTACCTTAGCTCTCTGGGAACACAACCGTCACGATGCGCTGCGCGATCTCGTCGTGCAGGCTTTGCAACTCGGCGCGGACGACAGACAGCAGCTCGCTTTCGGGCGTGATGGTCTTGTCTGCGCGATCACGCCGCTTGAGCTCCACGCCGCCTTTCGCCAGTGACCGGTCGCTCACGGTAATGCGCAACGGCAGGCCGATCAGGTCAGCATCCGCGAACTTGACGCCGGGTGTCGCCTTGCGATCGTCGTACAACACCTCGAGTCCGCCCTCGCGCAAGGTCTGATAGATGCGCTCGGCGGCGGCTTGCGTCTCGGCGGAATCGCTCGGCAGCCAAACCAGCGAGACGTGATACGGCGCAACCGTCACCGGCCAGATCAGTCCATTGTCGTCGTTGTGCTCTTCGGCCACGCACGCCAACAGCCGCCCGGTGCCGATGCCATACGACCCCATGACGATGGGCTTGGCCATGCCCTCCTCATCGAGATACGTCGCGCCCAGCGAGCCGCTGTAGCGCGTGCCCAGTTTGAAAATGTTGCCCACTTCAACGCCGCGCGAAGAGCGCAAGGGCCGCCCGCACTGAGGGCAGCCATCGCCCTCGCACGCGGCGGCAATGTCCGTCACAATGTCGGCTTTATAGTCACGTCCAAAATTGACGTTGAGCAGGTGATAGCCCGGCTCGTTCGCTCCGGCCACCAGGTTCGGCGACGTGACCACTGCGTCATCGGCCACGACGATCGCGCCGCGCACGCTGACGGGCGAGCCATAGCCCGGCTCTGCTCCAACCGCGCGGATTTCATCCTCCGTCGCCGGACGAAGATCGTTGGCCTTGAGCGCGTTGGCAAGCTTGGTCTCGTTCACTTCCATGTCGCCGCGAATGACGACGAACACAAATCGCTCCACGTCTCGACCGCCTTGCGGAAGCGTCGCCACGAGGAACACGGCTTTGGCGGTCTTGGACTGGGGAACGTTGAGCAGCGTCGCCAATGCGTCAATCGTCTTGCAGTCGGGCGTGGCGACCTTTTCCGTAGGCCGCGCGTCCTCTTGTGGCGCGGGCGGCTTGCGGAATCGCGCGATCTGCCGGTTGGCCGCATAGCCGCACGCTTGCGAGTCGCACAGCATCAAGGTATCTTCGCCGACCGGCGTGAGGTACATGTACTCGTGCGCCATCTTGCCGCCCATCATGCCGACGTCGGAGCCGACGGCAATCGTCGGCAGCGCGCAGAGATTGAAAATATCAAAGTACGCCTGATAATGCGCGCGGTATTGCTTGTCCAGTCCGGCCTCGTCGCGGTCGAGGCTGTAGCTGTCCTTCATGTCAAACTCGCGGACGCGGATCAGCCCGGCGCGCGGGCGCGGGTCGTCGCGGAACTTGGTCTGGATGTGGTAAACCAGCAGCGGCAATTGCTTGTACGAGCGAATGTCGCGGCGGGCGAGATCTGTCACGACTTCTTCGTGCGTCATCGCCAGCACCATGTCGCGCCCCTGGCGATCTTTGAGGCGCGCCATCTCGGGGCCGATCTCGTACCAGCGGCCTGTCTCCTGCCACAAGTCGGCCGAGTGCACCACGGGCATCTTGAGCTCCTGCCCACCGATGGCGCCAATCTCTTGGCGCAAGATGTCTTCGATCTTGCGGAGCGACCGCCACCCGAGCGGCATGTACGTGAACACGCCCGCCGCCAATTGCCGGATGAATCCGGCGCGCAGCAGCAGTTGATGCGAAACGACCTCGGCCTCCGACGGCGCTTCGCGCAGCGTTTGGCCGAACATTTGAGACATGCGTTGACCGGGAGCAAGTTTCTTGTTCATTATTCACACCTCGATGTTTGACGAATGACGAAGGACGCAAGACCAAAACCTCGGTCGTTCGTCATTCGTCTTTGGTCTTGCGAAGCAATGAGATGACTTCTCTCACATTCGCCGCGAAACTCAGCAGCGCCCAATCGCGCTCTTTGACGGTGGATTCCCGATAATAGGTTTCCAAGATGTGTCGCCACTGCGGGCCAACCAGCACGAGCGGCTTGGGCGGCATCTCGCTTACCTGCATCAAGCTCCACGAGAGCGCGACTTCGGACAGCGTCCCTACCCCGCCGCGCAATGCGACCAGTGCTTCGGAGCAAGTCACCAGGTAGTGCAGACGTTGAAAGAGTGTAGGAAATTTGATTTCCTCGTCTACCCACTGGTTCGCCTTCAGCCTGTGCCCATCGAACCGCGTTGTCGTCACACCGATGACGTGCGCGCCGGCTTCCTTTGCGCCGCGACTGACGGCCTCCATCGTGCCATGGTAGCCGCCATTCGCGACGGCGTAACCAGCCTGTCCCAACAACTGCCCTAGCTCGCGCGCTTCCTGGTATCCAGCGTCGTTCGTTTCCACGGCGTTGCTGCCAAAGACGGTTACGATGGGCATCTTTCCTCTCCTCCTGGCCACTGATCACTGGCCACTGACTACTGGATCACTCGCCCGGTTTAGGTCCCGCTGCCATACCCGGCAACGGCGCTTCGGCTTGGCCGATGGCGTCAATCGCCTGGGCCACACTTCGCAACAGCTTGCGCAGGGGCCGCTCGCTGTGCTCTTCCGCAAAATCCTGCGCGGCTTCCGCCAGGTCCACCTCGCCTTGCGTCTCGCGTAAATAGTGCAGGTGATCCATCAGCCACAAATACAGGTCAGCTTCGGTGCGGCCCGGAAAATCGGCCAGCACATTCTGCTCGCGGACGGCCTCGACGATGGGCAGATACACGGTGTCGTACCAGTCCGTCACAGCCTCGGTTTCGCTCACATCGCTCTGCCCGTCAATTCCCATAAAGTAGCGGTGGACGGCAATGTGTTCGAGCAACCGGTCGTAGCCGCCCGCGATGGTGAAGCGAATGTTTTGCTCCGGTTGCAGCTTGTCGAGCTGCGTGCGCTCCAGGAACGCTTCGTACTCGCCCAGGATTTCCAAATCGTCTGCGTCGGCTTCGGGCGCGAGCGGCACGCGCGAACGCACTTCGATCACTTCGGCGTCAATGTACTCGACGTCGTGCTCGCGCGCTACCGAGACCCGATGGTGTCCGTCCATAACAAAGTAGGCGTCACCCACCTTGTAGAGCTTGACCGGCGGCAATTCCTCCGCCCGGTAAAACGCGCGGTTGATGGACTTCCATCGGTCGGCGGTATACGCCTGAGCGGGCAGAAAGGCCCGGTCAAAGTCCCGGTAACGGTCCACGCTGCCGACGACGCTCTTGACCGGCACGGACTGCACACCGCGATAGACGGAGCCGCGCAGATGCAACTTGCCTTTGACTTGGTCGAACGACAAGAGGCGGTTCGGTCGCCCGGCCAGCCGCGCCAGCACTGAATTGAACAACGCTTTGGCGCGCGCCGTCGAATAGTCCGGGTCGTAAGAAAGCTGAGGAATCATCATCAGTTCATCTCAATGTCCAACACTCGATACGGATGAACGTTGATCACCAGCGTTTCGCCCAAGCGCGTCTCGCCCGGCCCGGGAGCATAGTTCCGATGTTGGTGGCCGTGCAACAAGTAACGCGGCTTGAAAAAGCGCATCAGATCGAGAAACGCGCGAAAGCCGGTGTGCGGATGGTCGGACCCGTTGTGAATTCCTAGCGGCGGCGAGTGCGCGACGAGCACGTCCAGCCACCGCCCGTGCGTCAGCCGGTTGAGCGCCAGGCCCGGCAGCAGCCCCAGCGCCCGAAGCCACATCTCGTTCTGCGTGAATTGGTGACGCGCGTCCGGCTTGTAGCGGATGCAGCCTTCCAGTCCTGCGACGAGCAAGCCATTCATGTTCACGCAGCGCAAGTCAATGTTGTCGCCGCCTTCTGGCGCGCTCTTGGTGCCGCCGGTGCTGCTGTATTCCACGATCGGGTCGTGATTGCCGTGGACGTAGCATAGCGGCGCGTCGAGCATCGTCGGCAAGTATTCCAGGTAATAGTATGGCAGATCGCCGCAGCCCAAGATGAGGTCAATCTTGCCCATCCGACGGCGCACATCGGGGTTGTAGAGCGAGTCCATCGGTTGGTCGCTGACGGCCAGGATTCTCATGCCGCGTCCTCCGGCCACACCCGGCGGTAGTTCACGGCGAGCTTGTCGAGGATGGCCTGCTCCAGGTCAATATCTTGGAGATACGCCAGTTGAAGCAGATAAAGCGCCACATCGGCCAACTCACCGGCCAGCTCGGGGGGACGCCGCGTTGTTTCGCTCCACTGAAAATGCTCCAACACTTCGGCGGCCTCAATCGCCAATGACGTGGCAATGTTGCGCGGCGTCTGCGGCGCGCGCGAGTCAGGCCGATACCAGCCTTTGGCCTCGACAAATTGGTTCATTTCGTCGGTGAGTTGTTTGATGTCCATTGTCGCATGTCGGAAAAGTGGGGCGCCCTCTGACCTTTGATTTTCGACCTCTGGCCTCCGGACCAAAAACAAAAAACTAGCTCCTCCGCAATGGTCTGGAGAGAGCTAGCTGTGCTTGTCCACGATGTGCCACGACCACGGTCGCGCAGCGAGGCCTACCCAGACCTCCGGTCGGGCGGCAGCGGGCTGCGCGGGTCAAAGGCAAGCATGGTCAACATCGTCGTCTCCGTTTTGAACTGGTGCGCATTATACGCGGAAAGCGAGATGCTGTCAACAAAAACCTGACAGGTCTGCAAGACCTGTCAGGTTTGGGTCTAGTACATCTTGATTTCGCCTGCGGCGAGCTTGGCGCGGATGCGAGCGGGATCGTTTTGCAGGTGCTCGGCAATGATTGCTTCCACGTCAGCCTTGACGCTCGGTGAGAGCGAGCCGCTCTTGGGATAGACGCTGGCCGTTGCCATCAGCGGTTGATCGAGCGGGTGGCCGATCTGCGACAGGATGTACACGCTCACGTCGCGGACGGCCGGCGCCTGGGCGATAATATCTTGCGCGATGAGCAGGGCCATCACGTTATAGACCTTGCCCACGTGGCTGACCGGGTTCTTGCCCGCAGCGGCTTCCAGGCTGGCCGTGCGGAACGGCGTGATCAGCCCATTGACGCGGTTGCCGCGCCCCACCGAGCCATCGTCGCCCATCTCGGCGGAGGTGCCGGTGAGCGTCAGATAGTAATCGCCGCGCTTGGCCTGGTCGGCAGTGTTGACTTGAACCGTGACCTTGCGCGGGTCGAGCTTTTGCGCGAATGCCTGGATGGCCGCCTGCGCCGCGCCCTTGGCCTCTTCGTATTCCGTCGCGTCCTTGATCCCAGAGGCGATGAACGGCAGCGCCACCGTCAGCGTGATCTCGTTCCCGCTGCGGCAGCCCATCACCTTGATGTCTTCGCCCACCGGGAATTGGTCAAGCAGCTTGTAGTTGATGTATTGCGCTGTCTCGTAGACCGAATGCTCCAGCCCGCTGCGCGGCCAATGGCTGCACCCGAACGACGTGTCGTTCGCCACGACTTGCGACACCTGGTCAATCAACTCGCTCGCGCCGCGCCCGGCATACGAGTCCACGACGACGTGCTTGTTCGGGTCGAGGTAGCGCATCGTCTCGCGGATGTGCGCCCTGGCCGCTTCGATGGCGATCGTGTCCATCGGCACCAGCCGGCCGTTGAACGACGGCGTGCCGCGCCCGGCGATCTGGATGCGGATGGGCTTGATCATCTCGCCGCCGCCAAAGTGAACGTTGACCTCGCCGGCCACCAGTTGCACCTTGTCAAAGTTGTGGTGCAGCGCCCTTCCCAGGTTTTCCTCGCACCATTGGGTGTACTCGCGGCTGATGCGCTCGGCGATGCCGTCGCACAAGCTATCCGGGTGGCCGATGCCTTTGCGCTCCACGATCTCGACCGGGAAATCCTCGATGAATTGTCCGGTTGCTTCCGATACGACAATATTGCGTCCCATACGATGTTTTCCTTTCTGCCCTCGGGCAAAGTTTAAACGTAACCGCCTCTTCTGGACAAGAAGAGGCGGGCAAACGACGCTGATCGATCCCCTCTCATCTTCCAGAATTCATACTCTGCCGGAATTGGCACCATACCAATTGCGTGGGCTGGTTGCCGAGGCTTCTCAGGGCCGGTCCCTCCGCCTCTCTGGATAAGAGTGTAAGAGTATTCGATTGTTCGAACAGAATGATACCATATCAAATTTCAAATGTCAAATTTCAAAAGGAGTGGTTGACGCAACGGCAAGCTACAGGTATAATGCGCCCCTGTCCCGTTAAAAGCATTGCTGGGCATAGAATATTCAAGAGGTCCTTTGATGATTAGCCGACTCGTTCTTCGATTGCCTGTCTGGGTTGTGTTTGTCACCTTGTCCTTGATAGGATTGGCATTGGTGGGCTGCGCGGCGCAACCAGCGCCCACGCCAGTCCCTACACTCGCGCCACTGCCGACCTACACACCGTACCCTACTTATACGCCGGCGCCCACCTACACGCCGCTGCCGACCTACACACCAATGCCGACCGTCGTTCCTCCGACCAACACGCCCGCGCCGACGCCCACGCCGACGCCGTTCGTTTATACCGTCAAGCCGGGCGACTGGGCCAGCTTGATCGCCAAGCGGTTTAGCGTGACTCTGGAATCGCTGCTGATCGTCAACAATATTCGGAATGCCAACCTCGTGGAGCCGGGCCAACAACTCATCATCCCGATCAGTGGGACGGGGACGCTCACGGGCACATTGCCGCTCACGGCCACCTTGCCGACCACTCGCACTGTTGTCTGGCGGCCTACGGCTACGCCGTCGCCGTGGCCGTACCCTTCCGAGGCGGCCAGCGCCGACCCGAACCAGTGTGAGAGCCGCGCCCTGTTGATCTTGCATACCTTCTGGAACGGGGTGCCCGAGCCCGGTGTCAAGTTCGACTATCATTCGCAGCCCTATAACCCTGACAACAATCCGTCCAGGTTCCGCTTTTCGACGAATGAAAAAGGCACGGCGTATTTCTGCATGCCGGAACACACGCGGCACTATTTCTTTACCGATCGTCAGTCGATCTTTGACGCCAGGCTAGAGGTAGGTGATGTGGTGGAAAAGGTCATTAATGTGCCTCGCCTCGATCTGACCCTGGTGGGTCCACTGGGCGATACCTACAAACCGGAGACGCCGGTCCCCTTTTCCTGGAAACCATACCCTGGCGCTGCCTCTTATTTGTTGACCGTGTATGGTGAGCAGCGCAACCTTTGGGGTGGCGAGCCGCAGGTGGTGGCCTATCAGGCGCGCCTGCCGGCTAATCAGACGCAGGCGACCGCTTCTTTCTCGCCTGATCCAGTGAAAGGTATCTATCTTGGCCAGCCGCTCGAGTGGATCGTCACGGCTCAGAATGCCCGTGGAACCATCATCGGCAAGTCCAAGGGTGCCTCCTTCGCCTTGATACCTTGAGATTGCGCAT
>CAYHAR010000037.1:0-23747 GCA_964354595.1 uncultured Anaerolineae bacterium
GAGACGCCCGCCAGCGAAAGCAGCATCGTCCCGTTATCGAACCACGAGTTGCGCTGGACCGCCGAGAACACACCGGCTGGGATGCCAAACAAGAGCGCCAGGAGCATGGCGGTCACGCTCAACTCTACCGTGGCGGGGAAACGGGTCAACAACTCTTGTGTGATAGAGTCGCCGCGCAAGATCGAAGTGCCCAGGTCGCCCCGCAGCACTCTACTCATGTAGATCAGGTATTGCTGCCAGACGGGCTTATCTAGCCCCAGGCTGGCGCGGACGCGCGCGATGTTCTCGTCCGTGGCGCGCTCACCCAGCATGGCCAAGGCGGGATCGCCGGGGATCAAGTGGATGAAACTGAAAACCAGGATGGAAACACCCAGGAGAACGGGCACGGTTGATAGGATGCGGCGAAAGACATATCCGACCACGAGCGCGGCTCCTCTAGGAAAACTGACAGGAGCGCCTTCGTAGGCGCGGCACCGTGCCCAAGAGGGCGCTCCTCTCAAACGCAGGTGGGCGGCGGGTACAGCCTCCGCCGCCCACGGTGAAAACGAAAACCTTACGGAGCAACCTCGACCGTGTTAAAGAACTCGGTGCCGGTCGGGTTGACTATGTAGCCCTTGACCTTGGCGGTAAAGGCCAAGCCGGGCTGGTTATGGGCGATGAACAGGCGGGCCGCGCGGTCATGCACCAATTGCTCTGCTTGGGCATACATCGGGATGCGGTCTTGCTGCTTGACGGTGGCGGCAGCCTTCTTGAGCAGGTCAGATACTTCCTTGTCGGCCACGAACCCTTCGCGCATGATCGGCGTGTCCTTGGCGTCCATGCAGAAAAAGTAGCAGATAAAGTTGTCCGGATCGCCATTGTCGCCGGTCCAGCCCAGCATGTACAGCGGCAACTCGCCCTTCTTGCGCTTGTCCAGGTAGACTGTCCAGTCCACGGTCTTTAGCTCGGTCTTGACGCCGGCCTTGGCCAGGTCGGCGGCCATCGCTTCCGCAATGTCCTTGGGATTGGGATAGTAGGGGCGTGACACTGGCATGTACCAAAACTCGAGCGGAGTCTTTTTGCCGTCGGCCCACGTGATTTCCTTCAGGCCGTCCTTGTAGCCGGCCTCTGCCAAGAGCGCCTTGGCCTTGTCAACGCTGTACTCAAAGTCAACGAGGTCCTTGGGATGCCCCCACAGCGCGGGCGGGATAAAGGTCTTGGCGACCAAGCCGCGACCACCATAAAAGGCATCCACGATCGCCTTCTTGTTGATCGCCATGCCAAACGCCTGGCGCACTTTGGCGTTCTGGAATTCCTTGACGTTGTAGTTAAACGCCAGGTAGCCGGTGGTGTTGGGCGGACGCAAAATGACCAGAAAGTTCTTGTCGGTCTGGAGTGCCTTGATGGTATCCGGCTCCATGCCTTCGACGCCGTGCACCTCGCCGGCCTTCAAAGCGTTCAGGCGGGCCGAGTTGTCTTTAATGTTGCGGATGATGACCTCGTCCACCTTGGCGACGTTAGCCTTGTCCCAATAGTCGGCAAACTTTTCGAGTTTGACGTACTGGTCAGCTTTCCACTCGACGAACTTGAACGCGCCGGTGCCGACCGGCATCTTGCAGGAATCCTTGCCGGCCTTTTCCAGCGCCGTCGGGCTCCAGAAGACAAAGATAAACATGGCCAGGTTGTTCAGGAACGGACCTTGCGGGTCCTTGAGCGTAAAGACGACCGTGGCTTCGTCTTTGGCTTCGACCTTGGTGATGAGGCTGTCTCCGTCAAAGCCGCCGAACTGGCCCTCGTAATACTCAAAGGTCTGGCCGGCTTTTACCTGGATGTCGTGCACTGGGTTCTTGGTGTTGGACCAATAGTCCCAGTTCTTGACCACAGCGGCGGCGTTGAACGGCGTGCCATCGTGGAACTTGGCGCCCTTGCGGAGCATGAACGTCCACGTCTTGCCGTCCGCCGAAGTCTCCCACTTTTCAGCCAGGCTGGGGACGACGTTGGTGGTGTTGCCATCGAACTTGACCAGGCCCTCAAAGATCTGGTTGGTCACCCGGCCCGAGATGCCATCGGTGATGATGGTCGGATCGAGGCAGACCGGCTCGCCCTGCGCGCCAAAGATGAACGTCTTTTTCGCGGGCGGCTTGGTCGGCTCGGGCGGCTTGGCGGTTGGCGCAGGCGGTAGAGTCGCCGCTGGCGCAGGCGGCTTGGTCGCTGCGGGGGCTTGGGTCGGCGGCACGGGCGTCGCCGCCGGGCCGCACGCCGACACCACCAACATCACGATGGTGAACAGTGTAGCGAACACAAACAGTTTGCGTGACATTTTCTCCTCCTAAGAGAAATGAAATTGGGTCAACTCGCTCGGAGAACACTCTCTAACTTGTGATGGATAACCTCACCTCCTTCCTGATTTGAGATTTCAGATTGAAAATCCGCAATCTGAAATCTGCAATCCGCAATCCTACGTGATACCCAGGTATGCCTTGCGCACCATCTCGTTGGCGCGCAGAGCGTCAGCCGTATCTTGCAGCACGACTTCGCCCGTTTGCAGGACATAGCCCCGGTTGGCGACGGAAAGCGCCACGCGCGCGTTTTGCTCCACCAGCAAGATCGTCGTGCCTTCCTGGTGAAGCTGTTTGATGGTGTCAAAAATGCTGTCCACCAGCACCGGCGCCAGGCCCATCGAAGGCTCGTCCATCAACAGGATGCGCGGACGGGCCATTATCCCACGGCCCGTGGCCAGCATTTGCTGCTCGCCGCCAGAGAGCGTGCCGGAGACCTGGTTTCGCCGCTCCTTGAGGCGGGGAAAGAGCGTGAATACGCGCTCCATATCCTGGGCGATCTCTTTCTTGTCTTTGCGGGTAAAAGCACCCATCTCCAGATTCTCGGTCACCGTCAACCGGCCGAGCACCCTTCGCCCTTCCGGTACTTGCGCGACGCCCTTGGCGACGATCTGGTGTGGCTTGTACTTGGTCAGGTCATCGCCGGCCAGCCGGATGTTCCCCTGGCGCGGGCGGAGCAGGCCGCAGATGGTATTGAGGGTGGTGCTCTTGCCGGCGCCGTTGGCGCCGATCAGGGTGACGATCTCGCCCTCTTCGACGGTGATCGAGAGGCCCTTGAGGGCGTGAATGTTGCCATAATAAGTATGGACATTTTCGAGTTCGAGTAATGCCATTGGTTTGGTCCTTCTGGGCTGGTACAGCCCAGTTTTTCTAGGCGGCCTTTAGCGCTTCGGCGCTGCTGCCGCGTCCCAGGTACGCTTCGATGACCTTGGGGTCGTTCTGGATCTCAACCGGCGTGCCTTCGGCGATCTTTTCGCCAAAGTCCATGACGGTCACGGTCTCCGAGATGCCCATCACCACGCGCATCTGATGCTCGATGAGCAGGATGGTGATGCCCAGCTCGTCGCGCAGCCGGCGGATAAAGGCCGTCATCTCTCCGGTCTCGGCCGGATTCATGCCGGCCGTCGGCTCGTCCAGCAGCAACATCTTGGGCTTGCTCGCCAATGCGCGGGCGATCTCCAACCGGCGCTGTTGGCCGTAAGGCAAGTTCTTGGCGAGCAAGTCGCCCTTGCCGGTCAGGCCGACAAAGCCGAGCAGTCGGCGCGCTTCTTCCAGCGCCTCGGCTTCTTCACGCATCGTGCCGGGCGTGCGGAAAATCGCACCGAGTATATTCGAGCGGAGATGGGGATGCTCTCCCACCATCACGTTCTCGATCGCGGTCATATTGGCGAACAGCCGGATGTTCTGATAGGTGCGGCTGATGCCCATGCGCGTGACCTGGTCGGGCGACCGGCCATCGAGCGACTTGCCCTGAAACAAGATCATGCCTTCTTCGTTCTTGTAAAAGCCGGACACACAGTTGAAAAAAGTCGTCTTGCCGGCCCCGTTCGGCCCGATGAGGCTGTGGATGGATTGCTCTTTGATCTCCATATCGAACGTATTGACGGCGGTGAGCCCGCCAAAGCGTTTGGTGACTCTGGTCGCAGTGAGAATATCCATAGGTCTTTACCTTCCCGCCACAGCGCCGGCGGCGGCCGGCTCGGCTTCGGCTTCGCGCAGCTCGCGGCGGCGCGTCGCTTCGGGCACAAAGCCCTCCGGCTTGGTCAGCATCATGATCACGAGGAGCAAGCCGTAGAACCAATAGCGATATTCGGCAAACTCGCGCAAGAGCTCCGGCGCGCCCACCAGAATCAGCGCGCCCACGACGGCGCCCGGAATGCTGCCCATGCCGCCGACGATGACCACGCACAGAACGTTAATCGAGACCATGAGTTGAAAGCTATGGGGATAGATCGAGGTGAGCTTGCTGGCAAAAATGGCACCGGCCAACCCGGAAAAGGCTGCGCCGGTGGCAAAGGCCAGCAACTTGGTGCTGATCAGGTGAATGCCCATCGCTTCAGCCACGTCTTCGTCCTCGCGCATCGCCATCCACGTCCGGCCCATGCGCGAATCCTTGAGCCGCGTCGAGACAAAGGCCACGAGCAAGCAGCCCGCGATAACAAGATAGTACAAGGTTTGTGAATCAGCCAACTCCCACGGGCCGACCCATGGCTTGGGAATGCGGGTGATACCGTTCGAGCCGCCGATGTAGGGCTTGAGCCAGTCCGAAAGCGCCACCAGGCGGATAATCTCCCCAAAGCCCAACGTGACGATGGCGAGATAGTCGCCGCGCATCCCCAGTACGGGAACGCCCAGGATGATGCCGGCCAGCAACGCTCCGCCAACACAGAACGGCAGCGCCTCCCAGAACGTCAGGTGGATTCCCAGCCAGCCGATTTCAGGCGAACTCAAGACGCCCATGATGTAGGCGCCGATGGCAAAGAACGCCACGTAACCCAGGTCGAGCAGGCCGGCAAAACCAACCACGATGTTGAGGCCCAGCCCCATCAGGGCAAACAGGCCCGTCATGACCATGACTTCGCTGGGATAAGGGCCCAGAACGCGTGGCAACACCGCCATCACCACGACAAGCAGGGCCAGGCTTGCCCAACGCAGGGTCCGTTGCCCGGCCGGCGGCAGAACAGACACACGCTGTCTGACTCGCCCTCCCTGCGTTCCCCACAGGAAATTGACTCCGGCGACGACGATGAACAGGACAATCGCGCCGGGCACCGAAAGCCCTCGTGCGGCAAATACCCACGCAGCAAACTGCTTGCCAAATGCGCCCCAACCGTCGAGCATCACGCGCAGCAGCTCTTGCAGCAGGCCGGTGAACATGACCACGATCAGAGCCAGCGTGATGGGCTGCCGGACGCGGGCCGGGAGCAGCGCCAGGCCGGCCGTCAGCGCGCCGAGAACGGTCCCCACCACCAGGAGCAAGATGATCCCTGCCGCGCCACTCGTCTTGTAGGTTAGTATCGCATACAGATCTGGTTTGGCGTTCATAAACATGGCGCGCAGATTGATCAGCGGGCCGACGAGCATCATCGCAGCCAGCAAGATGGCGGTGACCAGTCCGGCCAGAGCGCCGCTCAACAGCAAGTGCAGGGGAGGCGGCTCTACGTCCAGGTGAGCCTGCGCCGTGCGGCGCACCGCCATGTTGGCGAAAATCACAAAGGTGATGACCACCATGGTCTGTCCCATCGTGATCACGCCGCCGATAATGTCCCGCAGGTTGAATGCTTCCACCATACCCATCAGCGACACCAGGATGGCGACCAGTCCGCCGATCAATCCAACCTTGATCGGTTCCAGCCAGTTAAAGCTTGGTTTGTTCATGACCACCTCACGCTTTCTTGACCGCTAAGCGCTCACCCAGGATGCCCGTCGGCCGGAAGATCAAGACCAACACGAGCATCATGAAGGCAATGGCATCTTGGAGCTGATAGGGAGCCGGGATGTGCAGGCTATCCAGGACTAGATTGGGGAACAGCGATTCGATAACCCCCAGGAACACTCCTCCCAGCATGGCGCCTGGAATGTTGCCGATGCCACCCAGCACGGCCGCCGTAAAAGCCTTGATGCCGGGGATAAAGCCCATGAAAAAGTGAATCTGCCGAAAGAGGAGAACGTACAACACTCCGGCCGCGCCGGCCATGGCGCCGCCGACGGCAAAGGTGATCATGATGATCCGGTCTACGTCAACCCCCATCAACCTGGCCGTATCTTTATCTTCAGACACCGCCCGGATAGCCTTGCCGGTCTTGGTGAGTTGCACGAAAGCATACAAGGCCGCCAACATCAAAAAGGCGGATACGATGACGACGATTTGTGTTATCCCGATAGACACGCCGGCAATCGTCACGTTGCCTTTCAAAGGCTGTACGTCTGGAAAGGCCCGGATGCCCGTCCCGAACAAGCCGCGGAAAGTATATTGCAAAAAGTACGATGCGCCAATCGCGGTGATGAGCGGCACCAGGCGGGGCGCGCCGCGCAGCGGCCGGTAGGCGATACGCTCCACCGTTACCGCCACACCGGTGGACACGCCCATAGCCACCAACATGACCAGCACCAAGCCAAGCAACGGGTTCTGATCAAGAAAGCCGCTTTGGGAGAGAGGAACGGCCACAAAGTAAGCCAGGAAAGGGCCGCTCATAAAGACCTCACTGTGGGAAAAATTGATCATGCGCAGGACGCCATACACCATCGTGTACCCCAGGGCGAGGAGCGCATAGATGCTGCCCCGCGTCAGGCCCGCCACGATCAGGTCCGCCCACGTCGTAGCGGCATACTTGCCCGACGCCAGGGTGACGACCGCGCCCCAGACCGTGACGGCCAGGATGGCTCCGCCGATCAACCACATGAGGACATTCGTCAGAGATAACCGTCTGGTCAAACGTTGAAGCATGGAGACACACTCCCTCAGAGGAAGGATAATGGGATGTGCAGGGACGAGCTTGACGCCCGTCCCTGCACGAGGGTCTAGTGCAGAGGCCTGGCAAGTCTATCATCCTGCGCCAGCAAGGAATTCTTTATCATGCAGAACAACGGTCCTGTACCGCGTTCAGAACGAAGACTCTATGAACATCCGATTTACGGCCAGATCTTTTTCGGGTTGCTATCCGCAGCCGCGCCGGGATTCCACTTGGCGGGATCTGTGCTCATCATCTGGTAAACCGCGATCTTGGGATCAGCGCAGTCACCCGTCGGGGTGCAGGTCAGGTTGCCGGTCAGGCCCTTGAAATCCTTGGTGGCAAAGACCGCGTCGCTCAAGGCCTTGCGGCCAATGTGCAACGTGCCATCCGCATCCTTGACGGCCACTTTTTCGATGGCGGCAAAGAACATATTCGCCGCATCGTACGCGTGCGCGTGGAACGGCGCCAGCGTCTTTTCGCCGTACTTGGCCTCATGTTTCTTCAGAAAGTCCGCATACCCCGCGCCAAAGGCCGAAAAGTCGGGGCTGGAGTGGAACATGTCCTTGGCCCCCGGCCCTGCCGCCTTGACAAAGTCCGGCGAGAACGTGCCGTCCGCGCTCATCAGATAGACCTTGGCCAGGTCGGCGATCTCGCGGGCCTGCTTGGTGATCTGGCCGCCCGCCGCGATAAAGATCGGGTAGTAGATGAACTCGGGCTTGCCGGCCGCGATGCGGGTGAGCACCGGCTTCATGTCGGTGTCGGTGGGAGCGACCGCTTCCTGGGCCGTGATGGTGCCGCCCAGCTTTTTGAACTCGTCGGAGAACACTTGCTGCAGCTTGTCCGCATAGATGCTGCCGTCGTGGATGGTCGCCGCCTTCTTGACGCCCATCTTTTGGAAAGCGAACGTGGCCGCCGCCTTGCCCTGCACCAGGTCGTTGTGAGCGGTGCGGGCATAGCACCAATATTCCGCCGGGCGCTTGGCGTCGGTCAGGTCAGGGGCGGTATTGGAGGCCGAGATCATCTGGATGCCGGCCTTGCAGATGATCGGCAGGGCCGCGCGAGCCTCGCTGGAGCAGCTCGTGCCGACGATGCCGACGATGCTCTTGTCGGGCGCCAGCTTGGTGGCTGCGGTCTGGCCGCCTTCGGCGCCGCATCCCGTGTCTTCGCCGATCAGCTCAATCGGGTGATCGAGCACGGTCTTCTTGTCCACTATAGCAAGCTCGACGCCGCGCTTGGTATCAGTGCCGAGCGAGGCATCCGGGCCAGCCACGACCATCATGTAGGCGATGCGGATGGGCTTGCCAGGCGCAACGTCCACGCAGCCCACCGCGTCTTTGCACTCAAACTTGGCCGGCGCCGGGGGTTGAGTCGGCGCGGGTGGCTTGGTGGCTTCCGGCGGCTTGGTGGCCGCGGGCGCGGCGGGCGCCTGAGTGGGCGGGACCGGCGTAGCGCCGCCACCGCAGGCCGACAGGATCAACGCTGCGAGTACGAACAGACTGACGATTTTGAAAGTACGCATGTAGACTCCTCCTCCAGAGTCGTGTGGTTTGGAACAGATACCAATGGTTGAGCTCAAGCTCAAGGGCTTGGCCGAACGCGGGAGGCCCGATCCCTGTTCAGTTCACACTGCGGATAGTGGTGGGCGCAATCCCTCCTTTCTTGGTAAGAGATGGGTGAATGTACCAAGTTTCAGGGTAGCCGATGAAATGTTCTGGCTGACCATCGCACCATTTTGTTGGCTCGGCGCAAGAGCTCACGAGGTGATAAAGGAGCTCTGCCAACAAGCTGACGGCATTATAACGGAGCACAAATCAAATGTCAAGCGCCCGATCATCCGGGTATGCACGCAAACGTCGTCTGGCAAGCCTGTTGCGAGCGCACCTTACCCGGCCATCAAGCTAACTCGCCACCGGCACGGTGAACGAGAATGTGCTCCCTTTGTTCAACTCGCTCTCAATCATCATCTGACCGCCCTGCATCTCGACCAGATTCTTGGCGATGGAAAAGCCCAGCCCGTGCCCCGGCACGTCACGCACGCGCTGGTCGCCCGCGCGAAAGAATTTCTGTCCCAGTTTTTCCAGGTCCTCGGGCGACATGCCCACGCCCGAGTCTTTGACCCGGCAGACCAAGCACTGCTTACCGTCCGTCGAGACACCATCCGGCCGCACCTCGACCGTTATGCTTCCGCCCGTGAGCGTATATTTGTAAGCATTGCTGACCAGGTTCGACAATACTTGAATCAAGCGCGACTTGTCGCCCATCACCTCGGGCAGGCCCTCGGGCACGTCCACCACCAACGTCTGCTGCTTGTCCTCGATGTGCTTGCGCAGCGTCCGCAGCGTCTCTTCGACGACCACCTGCATCGCCACCGGCTTGACCTCGAGCTTGAGCCGCCCGGTCTCGATGCGGCTGATGTCGAGCAAATCGCTGACGAGCTTGTTCATCCGATCCACATTGGAGCTGACGACGTTGAGGAATTGAAGCTGCATTTCGCTGACCGGGCCGGCCGCGCCTTTAACGATGAGATCGCTGTAGCCTTTGATCGAAGTCATCGGCAGCTTTAACTCGTGGGCGACCATGGACACGAATTCGCTCTTGTATTGATTGGCCCGCTTGACTTCTTCGTAAAGCCGCGCGTTGACGATAGAGACCGCCGCGTGGTCGGCCAGGCGGACGACGAAATTCAGGTCCTCCAAATCAAAGCCGCTGACCTGATCGCTTTCCAGCCCAATGACGCCGATGACGCGGTTTTCGTGCGCCACCGGCACCGTGAGCTGCGACCGCGTGGAAGGTATCATTCCGACATAGTCCGGGTCCTGCCGGACATCCGGCACCATGTTGGGCATGCCCGTCGTCGCCACGCGGCCAACGATGCCCCGGCCCAGCGGCCAGGGTTCTCGGCGAAACTCGTCCATCTCGCTGGGATAGCCTCGCAGGGCGTGCAGCACCAAGCCGGCATTCTCGGACGCGAGCACGCCAATCAACCCCGCTTTGGCGTCGGTGACGCGCATGGCCCACTCGACCGTGAGCTCTAGCGTCCGCGCATAGTCCAGCGTGGTGTTCAGCTCGCGGTCAATTCGCTGCAGCGTCTGCAACTCTTGCACGCGCGCGGCCAGCGCCTGATCCGTCATCGTGTACAGCCGCGCGTTTTCGATAGAGACCGCCGCGTTGGCGGCAAACGCGCTGAGCAAGTTCTGGTCGCTCACGTCGAACCCGGTGCCATCTTGCTTGTTGATGACCTCCAGCACGCCGATCACCCGGTCTTTGGTGATCATCGGCACGGCCATGAGCGAGCGAGTGGTAAACTCGCCGGTCTTGGAATCCACGCCGCGGAACCAACGCTGATCGGATTGCGCCTCGTTGACGATGAACGGCTCGGCCGTCTGCGCCACCTTGCCGACGATGCCCGTGCCCATCGGCAACCGGGTGCCGTGGATGTCGCCCGCGGTCGGCCCTAGCGTGACCTCAAAGATAAGGTCGCCCGTTTCCGGGTTCACCAGCAGCAGCGAGCCGGCCTCGGCGTTCAAGATTTCGACCGCCTTTTCCATGATCAGGTTCAACGCCGGGCGCAATTCCAGGGTGGAGGTGATGGTGCGGCCCACCTCGTTGAGCGTGGCGAGTTGCTGCGCGCGCTGCTCCATCTCGTGATACAAGCGATTCTTTTCGAGGATGTTGGCCGTCTGGTCGGCGATGGCGCGAAAGACTTGGAGATGCTCCTCGGCGTATCTGACGTCCGGATCAAAGCTGCTGACGTTGATCACCCCCACCGCCCGGTCGCCGGCGATCAGCGGGACGCCCATCCACGCGTGGCCGGGCTTGCCGCCGGCCGCCACGCTCCGCCGCGAGCATTCGGCAGCATAGTCGTCGGTCAGAATCGGCTGCGACGTGCGGATGATCTCACTCGTCAGGCCAACGCCCAGCGGCCATTCTTCGTCGGGATAGAACCGCTCGTCTTCTTCCACGTAGAACGCAAAGCGCAGCCTTTCTCGCTTTTCGTCATAGAGCACCACGAAAAAGTTGTGGGCGTCCAGGATGCGCGCGGTCTGCGTATAGATCAGCTCAAAGATGTCGTCCAGAGGCAGCGTAAAGTTCACTGCCTGGCTGATGATAGACAGCGCCTGCAGCTCTTTGACGCGCCGCTCCAGGTCGGAAAAGGTGCGCGCCTTGCCCAAGGCCAACATGGTCTCGTCCACCAGCGAAGCAATAAAGTGGAGATCGTCACTGGTAAACGGCGCGCCCGAGAGCTTGGGGCCAAGCGCCAGCCAGCCTTCCAGGCGCTCTCCGCGCAGCGGGATAAACAGCGGCGTGCCCAACGCATTCAACCGGGAACGCTCGGAGACGAGCGTGCCGGGCAGGGGACGGTCAGCCTGGATGTAGAGGGGGCCGCGACTCGCCCTCAGCACCCGAACGAGTGCGCTGTCGCTGGGAAAACGCGCCGTGCCGGGAGCCGGCCGCTCACCGCTGGGAGTGGGACAAGCGACGTACTCGGGGGCTTGCGTGTCTTGCAGGAACACCCAAGCCGGCTCGGTACGCACCGACTGGGCGATCTGTTCGTAGAGCGTGGCCAGCACCGTTTCCAGATCAACCGCCCGGGCCAACTGGTCGCCGAAACTTTGCAGCGACTCGCGATAGTTCACTCGTTGGCGATAGAACACGCGGTCAACGGCGCGCTGCATCCAGACCCGCGCCGGATCGAGAAAGACGGCCAGCCCTAACACGAACAAGGCGATCAAAAAGGGGTCCGTCGCCGAGACGATCGAGCGCAACAAGTAATTGATGGCGTTGACGAGCACAAAGTATGCCACACCGACGGTCACCGTAAGCGCAACGTAGGTGATGCTGCGGCTGATGACCAGGTCCACGTCGAGCACCTGGTAACGCAAGATCGCATAGGCCACGGCGAGTGGGAAAACAATCAGCGGAAGAAAGACCGGCACCGATGGGAGCAAGAGGCCGGGGTTCATGACAAAAACCGCCAGCCAAATCCCGGTCGGCACGAACGCCACCGCGCTGCCCCAGAGGATGATGCGGCTTTGCTGGCGCACAATGGGCGAGGGCGAGCTCCATCGGCGATACGCCGTCATGCCCAGAAACATCACAATGCCCACCACCACGTAGATAAAAGACCACCGCCACGGTTGCGCGTACAAATGGGGCATGTTGGAGGCATAGATCGTCGCCCAGCCAGACGCGGCAATGATCAACGACAGCAAGAACGGAACCCAGCGCACGAACGTCAAACGAGCGACAAAGGCCAGGTCTTGCGGAAAGAGCATCGCCAACGCCACCAACCCGCCGGCTGCCAGGGGGACCGCGCCGGTCCACACCCAGGCGGTGGCGTGTGTCGTGTAAATATCGAACAGCAACGCGCACATGCCCGCCGTCCCAATGCACAGCGCGGCAAACGCGCGCCCGGCGGCCTGGTCACGTCGCATGGCAAAGACCCACAGGCCCAGCGCCAGGTAAACCAGCCCGACGATATACGGCACGACAAAATACGAGAACAAATCACGCCGAGGAAAGTGGGACAAGGTGACGGAGACCAGTTTCTCTTGGCCTGACAGGGTGACCACCCGGAGCGTGACCTGCGCGCCGAACCCGCGCTGGCTCAACACGCGCTCGATATCCGAGCGGCTATAAACTGGGAGGTCGTCAATCGCAACGAGGTGATCGGGAAAGACCAGGCCGCGGCGCGGGCCGTCCCACTCTGGCTTGTTGGCATCTGTGACGTTGAGGGTCGGCTCGAAAAAGGTGCCGGGGAAAGGCTGCGACGCCCATCGCCAGGCGTAGAACGGCGCCAGGGCCACTGCCACCAGCATCACCACTGCCAAAATGCCAACGGCAATGTGGGCGGCTGTGCCGGACCAACCAGACCAGGGTTGCTTTGTTTTGGATTGCTCGGCCATTCCTCAGTTTCCAGGGCGACCGCGCTCACGCCGGACAGTCGCCACCGCTCCGTAGAATGCGGGCCAACGCGCCGAGGTTTCAGGGGGGCAGGCTGCTTCTATTTTAGCACAGCGCAAGTCTTTTGTCCATTTGAAAGTCCTGACGTTTGGGGTATAATCTCAATCGCTTCGCAAGACAGCACACTTTCCTTTTCACCGGGGGACGCATGGACAAGAAAATCCGCATTCTCATCGCCAAGCCGGGCCTGGACGGGCACGACCGGGGAGCCAAAGTCATTGCGCGCGCGCTGCGCGACGCCGGCATGGAGGTCATCTACACCGGCTTGCGCCAGACGCCCGAGATGGTCGTCGAGTCGGCGCTGCAAGAGGACGTGGACGCCATCGGGCTTTCGATCCTTTCCGGCGCGCACATGACGCTCGTGCCGCGTGTGATCGAGCTGCTCAAGACCAACGACCTGGACGATGTGTTGGTCTTTGCCGGCGGCATCATCCCCGACGAAGACATCCCGGCGCTTCAAGCTCTCGGCGTGCGCGGCGTGTTCGGTCCCGGCGCGAACACGGATGATGTCGTTCGTCTCATCCGGGAGCAAGTGGAGAGCAGAGAGTAGAGAGTGAAGGGTGGAGAGATTCTCTCCACTCTCTACAACAGATTATGGAACTCGTCAACCAGGCGCTGTCCGGTAACCGCCGCGCGATGGCGCGGCTCATCAGCCAGGTCGAAAACGACAATTCGCTCGCCGCCGCAACGCGGGCGACAATTTACGCCCACACCGGGCGCGCGCGCGTGATCGGCGTCACGGGCGCGCCCGGCACCGGCAAATCCACACTCGTCTGCGAACTCGCCAAAGCCTATCGCCATGCCGGACAGATGGTCGGCATCATTGCGGTGGACCCCACGAGCCCCTTTACCGGCGGCGCAATTCTGGGCGACCGCATCCGCATGCGCGACCTGGCTGGCGATCCTGGCGTGTTCATCCGCTCGATGGCGACGCGCGGCAACCTGGGAGGGTTGGCCCGCGCCACCGCCGACGTGACACAAATCCTCGACGCCGCCGGTTACGATGTCATTCTCGTCGAGACCGTCGGCGCAGGGCAATCCGAAGTGGACATTGCCCGCGCCGCCGATACGACCCTCGTCGTTGAAGCGCCGGGCCTGGGCGACGAAGTGCAGGCTATCAAAGCCGGCATCCTGGAAATTGCCGACGTGTTGGTGGTGAACAAGGCTGACCGCGACGGCGCGGCCAACGCCGTCCGCGCGCTCCAGGCCATGCTGGATCTGGGGGCTACGCCGCGCACTGTCTCGCATCATGGCGTGACGATGACTGTCGGCGTGCCGGTCTCTGCCCATTCCGACTCTGCGTCAGACTGGCGTCCGCCCATTTTGCAGACAGTTGCGCTGGAAGGCAAAGGCATCACCAAAGTAGTGGACGCCATCGCGCGCCACCAGGCATACCTGGCCGAAAGCGACGAAGGCGAAACGCGCCGCCGCGCGCGCATAAAAGCCGAGCTGGAAGCGATCTTGCGCGAGACGCTGCTGCGACGGCTGATGAAAAACCTTGCGCCCGCCGACCTGGCAAAAACGGTAGACCGCATCGCCGCGCGGGAAATTGATCCACACACCGCCGCAAAAGAACTGCTGGCGCGGCTGCCCTAGCCTCCTTCCCTTCCGTCCCACGCTTCATGAAAGATCAGCAAATCCTAGAAAGGTAATCCGAATCTTGATCACGGAACAACAGATCGTCCTCAGACTCTTGGCAGCGGCAGTACTGGGTGGCCTGGTTGGACTGGAGAGAGAAAGGCACAATCAGCCTGCCGGGCTGCGCACGCACATCATCCTTACCATCGGGTCTGCATTGGCCATGTGTGTATCCATTGACCTTGCCATGCAGTTTCAGCCCTACGTCCCGAACGGCGACCCGGCCCGCCTGGCCGCGCAGGTGATTTCTGGAATCGGCTTTCTCGGCGCGGGGGCCATCTTCAAATATGGCACCAGCGTCAAAGGACTCACGACGGCCACCTCGCTTTGGACCGTTGCCATCATCGGACTGGCCGTCGGCGCGGGGCATTACTTTCCGGCCATCGTCGCAACCGCACTCCTCCTGCTGGCGCTCAGCGCGCTGGACCTACTCGAAAAGAAATATCTCGTCAGCACCACAACCCGAACGATCAGCATGAGAGTTCAAGATAAACCGCTCATGGTGGACGAACTCGAGCAAGTTTTTCACGACCTGGGCATAGACATCAAGTCGGTGAGCATCTCCAAAGACGTGGAGAGTAACGAACTGGAATTCGAGGCGATTGCCAAGGTGTCCACCCAGCCAGATATGGACAAGCTCATCGGAAAGCTTTCGCACATTCAAGGCGTTCGAACGTTCGAGATTCAATAACACCTGGAGGTCAATATGGCTGCCGATACGTTGCTTCACCAAACCCAACCTTTGCGCGCCGACTTTTTTGAAAAGGAAAACGACCTGCTCGGGCAGTTGGCGCGCGAGGGCCAAAAGCCCAAGGTCATGTTCATCGGCTGTTCCGATAGCCGCGTCGTGCCCGAGTTGCTGACCGGCGCGCGGCCCGGCGAGGTGTTTGTCGTGCGAAACGTCGCCAACATTATCCCGCCGTTCGGCGTCGGACATTGGAGCGTCGGCGCGGCGCTAGAGTACGCCGTGAATCATTTAAAGATTGCGCACCTGGTCATCTGCGGGCATACCGAGTGCGGCGGCATCAAGGCGCTCGATAGCCGAATGGATGCGCTGGCCGAGCCTTCACTTGCGCAATGGGTGGAGCTGGCGCGCGAGGCGCAGACGCGCGTGGACGGGCGCGGCGTGGAGAAAGAAAAACGACATCGCGCCATCGTCGAACAAAACATCATTTTGCAATTGGAACACGCCGCAGGCTATTCCGCCGTGGCCAAGGCGCTGAAAGAAAACCGGCTCGAGCTGCACGGCTGGCTGTTCGACCTGCTCGGGCCGTTGGTGTATTCCTGCAATCCCACGACCAAGCAATTCGAGGCGGCATGACGCAACTGCTGCTCGTCCGGCACGGCCAATCCACCTGGAATGCCCAAGGGCGCGTCCAGGGTTGGGCTGACCCGCCGCTGGATGACGTCGGGCGCGAGCAGGTGCGGAGGTTGGCGCGACGATTGGCCGACGAGCGGCACAACGTCGCGGCCATCTATTCCAGCCCGCTCGCGCGCGCCCGGCAGACCGCCGAAGAGATGGCCCGGGCGCTCAAGTTGATCCTGCGAACCGACGACCGGCTCAAGGAAAACAATGTCGGTCAACTGACCGGGCTGACCGGGCCAGAGATCGAGCAGCAATTCCCGGACTGGGTGGCCGCACGCCAAGCCAGCCAGGAGTGGACGTCCCCTCCCGGCAGCGAAGATCGCGACGAGTTTGCGAGTCGCTGCGCGGCGGCGATGGCGGACATTGTCGCGAATCACCCGGAGCAAACCGTCGCCGTCGTCAGTCACGGCGGGACGCTGGGCGTTTACCTGGCGCACCTGCTGGAAATGCCGATTCATCGCCGCCTGCCGTTCCAGTTCGACAACGCTTCGCTGTCCATTGTGAAAGTGAATGAGCGGGGCGTCCGGCTTGTCAAGTTCAACGACACCTCGCACATGAATCATAGAACCGAAAAGTTTTAGAAACCCTTCGGGTCTGAGAGGTCACCATGGCTCAACTCCGAATGTATGGCGGGATTGAAATCTTTAGCGGCACCGGCAGCGAGGAACTGGCTCGCAAGGTCTGCGAGTACCTGAACGTTCCGCTCAGCCCGCGCGAGATTGTCACCTTTCCCAACGAAAACATTTTTGTCCGCTTGCTGACCAGTGTGCGCGGGCAGGATGTGTTCATCATCCAGACCACTTCCTCGCCCGTAAACTATAACATCATGGAGTTGCTGCTCCTGCTGGATACCGTCAAGCGAGCCAGCGCGGGGCGCATCACCGCTGTCATTCCCTACATGGCCTATGGCCGCAGCGACAAAAAAGACCAGCCGCGCGTGCCGATTTCCGCGCGCCTGCTGGCCGATCTCATCACCGTGGCCGGAGCCGACCGCTACATGCTGGTTGACTTGCATGCCGGGCAGATTCAAGGCTTTTTCAGCATCCCCGGCGACGAGTTGACCGCGTTCCACATCCTGAGCGATTACTTTGTATCTAAAAAGCTGGACAACGCCATCGTCGTCGCCGTTGACCTGGGCTTTGCCAAAAAGGGCCGCAACTTTGCGGAAAAGCTCCGGCTGCCGATGGCGTTCATCGAAAAGCGGCGCGACGTCATGGACGCCGCCACGCAGGCGCTGACCGTCATCGGCGACGTGGCCGGCAAGAATGTGCTGTTGGTGGACGACGAAGTAGACACCGCCGGTTCTGTGGCGAACGCGGTCAACATTCTCAAAGCGCACAGAGCCGCCGACATTTATCTCGGCTTTACGCACGCGGTGCTTTCGCCGCCGGCCGTCGAGCGATTGCGCGCGCTGCCGGTCCGCGAGATTGTCTGCACGGACACTGTGCCCATCCCGACCGAAAAGCGCTTGCCCAACCTGACGGTGCTCTCCGTCGCTCCGCTGTTGGGCGAGGTCATCCGGCGCGTGCACGAGGGCGAGTCGGTGGGTAAGATGTTTAACGAATAGTCAATCAGTTCTCATTACTCAGTAACTGGTTGACTTGATCACTGATTACTGACTACTATGCCGGTTATCTCTGCAGTAAGCCTCACCAAATCCTTCGGCGCGCAGGACGTTTTTTCCAGCGTGACCTGCGCCGTGCCGCACGGCGGACGTGTGGCGCTCGTCGGCCCGAATGGCATGGGCAAGACGACGCTCTTGCGCATCCTGGCCGGGCTGGAAGAGCCAACATCAGGCCAAGTCCATCGGATGCGCGGGCTGACCATCGGCTATCTGCCGCAGCAGGCCGAAGAGCATCTGGATAGCGAGCGAACCGTCTTGGGCGAGATGCTCACTGTGTTTGCGGACTTGTCCGAGCAGGCCGCCGAGCTGCGTCGCCTGGAAGAAGCGATGGCCAACCCGGCTCAACGCGACGCGGCGCTGGAACGCTACGGGGCGCTCGTCGAAAAATTCGAGCACGCCGGCGGCTACACGTTCGAGAACCGCATCCGCCAGACACTTTCCGGCGTCGGCTTTGCGCCGCAAGATTTTTCCCGCCCGGTCAATCAACTTTCCGGCGGACAAAAGACGCGCGCGCTGCTCGCCAAGCTGATGCTGCAAGAGCCGGGCTTGCTGCTGCTGGACGAGCCGACGAATCACCTGGACATTGAAGCCGTCGAATGGCTCGAAGCGGCGCTGGCCGATTTCCCCGGCGCGCTCGTCGTCGCCGCGCACGACCGATATTTTCTCGACGCGGTGGCGCAGACCGTCTGGGAAATGGATCGCGGCAAGGTGGAAACGTATTCGGGCAACTATTCGCAATACGCTGCCGTCCGCGCCGAACGACAGGACCGCCAGAACATCGAGTACGAGCGGCAGATGGAATTCATCGCCAAAGAAGAGGAATTCATCCGCCGCAACATGGCCGGTCGGAACACGCGCCAGGCCCAGGGACGCGCCAAGCGATTGGAGCGCCTCGGGCGCATCGAGCGCCCGCGCGACCACAAGGCGATCAAGCTCAACCTGCGCGCGGGACTGCGCAGCGGCGAGGTTGTGCTGGCCGCGCGCGACCTGGTCGTGGGCTATGCCGGCGACGAGCCGCTGCTTGCCGTTGAATCGCTCGAACTGTGGCGGCTTCAGCGCGTGGCGCTGTGGGGACCGAACGGCGCAGGCAAGACGACTTTCCTCAAGACGGTGCTGGGTCAGCTGCCGCCGATGACGGGCGAGGTGATGCTGGGCGCGTCGGTCAAGGTCGGCTACCTGGCGCAGACGCACGACGCGCTGCAGCTCGACCGCTCCATCCTCGATACGATCCTCGACGTGCGGAACGTGCCCGTCGAGCAGGCACGCAGTCTGCTGGGCCGTTACCTGTTCACCGGCGACGACGTCTTCAAGCCCATCGGCCTGCTTTCCGGCGGCGAGCGCAGCCGGGTGGCGCTGGCCGTGCTCACGCTGCAAGGCTCCAACTTTTTGCTGCTCGACGAGCCAACCAATCACCTCGACCTGCAATCACAAGAGGTGCTCCAAGACGTGCTCTCGGAATTCGTCGGCACCATCCTGCTCGTCAGCCACGACCGTTACCTGGTGGATCGGCTCGCCACGCATCTGTGGGTGATTGAGGAGCGGCGGTTGGCGATTTACGAGGGCGGATATACGCAGCACGTGGAGCGAAGAGCGAGGAGCGAGGAGCGAAGGAAGCAAACAGAGAGGAAGACAAGGAGACAAGGAGACAAGGAGAAGCGTACAGAGAATTTACAGCGCAGCCATCAGCGGGCGAGGGAAAAACAAATGGCCGCGATGGAGGCGGGCATTGCCACGCTGGAGGCAAGGCTGCAAGAGTTATCGCGCGAATTGGAAGTGGCCGGCGTCAGCAGCGCCGTGGCGCGTGTTCAAGAATTGGGCCGCGAATATGCCGAGGTCGAGAAGCAATTACACGAAAAGATGGCCGAGTGGTCGCAAGTAGCTAGCTAGACCCGAAAGGTTTCAAAAAACCTTTGGGTCTGCCACAGGTTGTGGAATGATTTATCTGATTGGACTCACGGGTAACGTTGCAACGGGCAAAAGCCTGGTCGCGCGTATGTTGCGTGACCTGGGCGCGCACGTCATTGACGCCGACGCCGTGGCGCATGACCTGGAGCGAAAAGGCGCGCCGGTTTATGACGCTATCGTGGCCGCTTTCGGCGGGAGCATCCTTCGCGCCGATGGCGAAATTGACCGCGCCCAACTCGGTGTGCGGGTGTTTTCCGACCCGCAAGCGTTGCGCCGCCTCGAAGCAATCGTTCATCCTGCTGTAGGTAAAGCCATCGAAAAGCGACTCTCCGACCTCCCGCGTGCGCGTCCGATTTCTGACTTTCGAACCGTAGTGGTCATCGAGGCCATCAAGCTGATCGAAGCGGGATTGCACCAGCGGTGCGACGCGCTGTGGGTGGTCACGTGCCGGCCCGGCTTGCAACTCGACCGGCTGATGCGCACGCGGGGTCTGAACGAAGCGGACGCGCGGCTGCGGATCGTGGCCCAGCCGCCGCAATCGGATAAAGCCGTCCTGGCCGACATGCTCATCGAAAACAACGGGACCGTAGACGAACTCGGCGCGCAGGTCAAGCATCACTGGGAACAAATTTTCCAGGGCAAGTAATGTCGCCTTGTCTCAAACGGATTTGACATCCAGCCCATTCTGTGTTTCAATCAGGCCATCAGCTACAGGCTATTAGCCATCTGCCAGAGGGCGACTATGAACGAAACGCCTCAAGTCGAAATCAAAGTCAGGCGAGCCAAGTTTTCGGATGCGACGGCCATTGCCAGCTTTCTTTCCGATGCGACGCGCGGGCGCATCACTGCCGACCGCGCTCAAGTCCAAGAACGGCTGGGCGCCAAGGGCTTTTTCCTGGCGCAGACCACGCGCATCGTCGGCCTGGCCGGTGTGCACGTGGAAAATCTCGTCGCCCGCATCGAGGACTTGATCGTGCATCCGCCCGCGCTGCGACCGGTGGCGGGCAAGGCGCTGCTGGATAACATCGAAGCCGACGCGAACAATCTCAACTGCGAAGTCGCGCTGCTGTACGTCCACGTCAACGCTTCGCCGGGCGCTTACGAGTTCCTTCAAAGTTGCGGCTATCAAGAGCCGGACATGAGCGACTGGCCGCCGGCCTGGCTCAACTCTGCGGCCGAGTTCGGGGGGTCGGACCGTTTTGTGATGTCCAAGCGGTTGCGAGAGCACTTGATCACCCGCCCCATCTGACATACTGCGTGGGGAAAACGCAGTAACCCATATCAAGAGGAGTGCATCGAATGGCACGTGTAGTCGAATTCTACAACCGCCATCCCAAACTCGTCGCCTGGGCCGTGCTGGCGATTGGGATGGTCGTCATGCTGCTATGGTCGGCCAAAGATGTGGGGCTATTGCCCCAGCAGACGGTGGCGTTGGTCATTGCCACCATCGGGCTGGCCGGACTGTGCGTGTGGATCATTGGCTGGGAAGACACCGACGAGGAAGAAGAGGCTCAAGCCGCTCAGCCCAAATCAAAATAAGTTTGTGGGCGTCCCAGCGTGGACAAAAATTGCGCCCGCCTGGCAAATGCCAGCGCGGGCGTTTGTGTGCGCGGCGGTAGCCGTCAAAGCCACGGGCCGGCTGTAACCCGGTAGACGATGCACTCATCACAGCTCGTCACGACTTTAACGTATCCGGCCAACAATTGATCAACCTCTAGATCCCCGGTATCTACCAAAAATGGCTGCCCACGCAACGACTGAATCTTGCCCAGGGTGCTGACCACAACAATGTTGTCTTTCCCGACAGCCCGGATGACCGCCGGGCTGAGCTGCTGATTTCCTCTCCCAAAGAGATACCCCTGGCCGCCTATCGGCGTCACGACAAGCGTGGCGGGATGACGCTGGACGAGACCGAGCAGCGTAGCCTCGTTGGCGTCCGCTGCGACCAGTCGTTTTCCCAAGAGCACGTCCACACCGATCAGAGTTTTCTCCAGCCCCAAGCGCGTCAGGATGGGTCGCGTGGTTGTCCCCGGCCCGACAATATAAAGCCGGTTATCCTGCATCTGCTCGACAATCGCCAGAGCGATGCTCTCCAAAGCCGCGCTTTCTCCGAGCGGGCTGGGCGACTTGCGCGCCTGGACACTCTCTTTATGGAATGGAATCAAGTACCCGCAGAGTCGGGGGGAGACGACGCCCTGCCGATAAGCCTCTTCGTCCAAATCCATCACCTCGGCCTCGCGCAGCGTCGAGAGGTTGCCCTGCAGATACAATGCGGCCAGATCGCCCGCGCTGGTAGGGTTGATGACATAGACAGCAGAATGAATCTTGACGCCGGCCGGGATGCCCAGGGCGGACACGGAATCTCCAATAGCGTTGTACAAATCGCGTGCGGTGCCATCTCCACCGGCAAAGAGGATGAGGTCCACGTCTATACGGCGCATCTCTCGCGCCGCATTTTGAGTATCTTGCGGCGTGGTTGCGCCGGGCTGGATCGAGCCGATAACGGTCGGACAAAATCCGCAAGCCCGCGCTACGTCTTGTCCCATTTCAGCGGGATAGGTGACAATCTCCAATTCATCCTTGAACGGTACCAGTCTCTTGAGTGCCTCGGTAGAACGGCTGAAAACTTGCGGCACGGCGCCCATCTCGCGCGCCCGCCGCTGTATCTCGAGGCCGTCGCTGCCTTTCAGGCCGACTCGCCCGCCGATGCCCGCAACGGGATTGACGATCAACCCAAGTGTTTTCATCAGCCCCCGGCCAGCCCACCGCCATCCACCACCAGCGCCGCGCCGGTGACGTAGCTGGAGGCATCGCAGGCGAGGAACAAGGCTGCCTGCGCGATTTCCTCCGGCGTGCCCACGCGGCCTAGCGGGCGACTCGCCGCCCCGGTCATGAACTTTTTTTCTTCTTCGCCCAACTGACGAGCTTCTTCACGCAGCATCGGCGTGTCGGTGTCGCCCGGGCACAGGCAATTTACGCGAATGTTGTATCGCCCAAAATCAATCGCCATGGCTTTGGTGAGCAACACCACTGCGCCCTTGCTGGCGCAATAGGCGGCGGCGTTCGGCCCGCCGACCAATCCCCAGCCCGACGAGATGTTGACGATGCTCCCGCCTCGGCCTCCTGCTTGCATGACCGGGACAGAAAATTTGGACACCAGGTAAACCGACTTGCAGTTGACGTTCATCACGCGATCCCAATCGGCCTCGTCCAAGTCCACCACCGAGCGGCGCACGATGATGCCGGCGCAGTTCAACACCACGTCCAGGCCGCCGAATGTCTTGACCGTTTGCTCTACCGCTCGCGCGCAATCGTCGCTGCGCATGACATCGCAGGCCACGAACAGAGCGCGTCCGCCTTGCTCTTGAATTTCGCGCGCTGCGGCTTTTCCTTTTACAATGTCGCGATCAGCCAATACCACCGCCGCGCCTTCCCGCGCAAACAGCCTGGCCACTGCCCGCCCAATGCCCGATGCTGCGCCCGTGATGAGCGCGCGCTTGTCTTCCAGTGTCCCCATGGTATCCTCTCTCGCTACCTCACGCCAATCCGTGCCAGCGCACGATTGATGATCTGGCCGACGCGGGCGCGTGTGAGAGGGGGCTTTTGGCGTTTCCCGATCTCGGCCAACGTCATCGGCGGCCTTCCGTCCAGCCCAAAACGCTGGACGAGCATCTTGACCGCACGCTTGTCCAGAAGATGCTTGTTTTCATCAAAGCACTGCCTGACACGATCCAACTCCGGCCTTTGCAGCGACGATACCCACCGGCCTTGCTTCGATTGCCGCCTGGTCGCTTTGAAGGCCAGCACGTCATCCTCATCGAGCCGATAAGCCCGCGAGGGGCGCGTCGCCTTGAGCTGCCTTGTGTAGATGAGATACCCGATGTAGCTCCGCGCGCGTTTCAGGAGCTCCGCAGCCCTCATGGTGCCGATCAACTTTCCCATGTTTCCTTCCTTTCTCGTGTTCTGTTCGTCGCCGACGCATTAGGTAGATTCTGAATTGTCAGCGACTACGCTTGAGCGGTCTACTATCTCGCCGATGATACCACCCCAAGCATCCCGCTTGCCCGTGTGCCTGTCCTTGATGCTAGTATAGTACAATTGTCTTATATTATCAATATGCAAAAAAGCTCTACACCTTCCGATGCAAGGCTTTGCGCACACCCGATCATCTGGCAATGACCGCTCTCATCCGGCCTGCGCCTTCCGGCGGCCCGATAATGCCCATTTCTTCCATTTGGTCGATCATCCGCGCCGCTTTGGGGTAGCCGACCCGCAACCTGCGCTGCAAGAGCGAGGCCGACGCGCCGCCATGGGTCTTCACCAGGTCGATAGGCCGCTGCATCAACGCGCCGTCGCCATCGTCGCCGTTTCCCAGTCGGGACACTGCAGCCATCGCCGCCAACTCTGTTTCCCAGGGCGCTTCTACCGATGTCTCGCCGCCGGCACTCTTATCTGGTAGGACACAGATGTCACAGATA
>CAYHAR010000038.1:0-20200 GCA_964354595.1 uncultured Anaerolineae bacterium
ACCACCGACGCCCAGGCCTCGCCGTCCAACTGGGCGATCATGGAAGCGGGCTCCTGGAATGGCATACTGGGCGGCATGCAGCCCGCGCCGTTCCCGCTGTTCTTCCGCTACCTGGTCGGCTGGGCCAAGCCGGTCGAGCTCGACTACACCACGACCCCTCGCTCGGTCCTGGTCGGCCAGCTCTCGCTGCGCCCGAGGGGCACCGAGCAGGGGATCAAGATCAACCTGCCGGACCAGGTGATTGATACCCCCAACCCGTTGGGCACGGGAAAGGCCTGGTGGTCCGACCGGGCCGATCTGGCAGACTTTTACCTGGCCCACGACTTTGTCCTGACGACGGCCATAGCGCCGATCTTCTCCTTCGCCAGCTCCTGGAGTTTTGAGGAGGACTTTGACTACGGTTACGTCGAGGTCTCTGACAATGGCGGCTCCACCTGGACCAAGCTGCCGGACATGGACGGGATCTTTGTTGACGACGGCATGGGCAATCTGGGCCTGAATGGCGAGGGCCAGGGCGCCCTGCGCTTTAACCTGGCCGCCTATGCCGGCAAGACGATCACGCTGCGCCTGCACTATACCAGCGACGTCGGTGTGCAGTGGGCGGGCTGGTGGGGCGACGACTTTCAGCTCGCCGATGGCGTCACCACGCTCTTCTCCGACGACGTAGAATCCGGAACGGACGGCTGGGCGACCAATAACTTTGTGATCGTGCCGCTGACGCGGATCTACCCGGTCTACTACATGGCCGAATGGCGCAACAACAGCGGCTTTGACCGCGGCCTGGCCTATCCGTACGCGACGATCTACAGCGACGAAACGACGAACGAGTGGAAAGTCGATCGCTGCCCCTACACCGTGCCCGGCATGTTGCTGTGGCTGCGCAACGGGGCCCAGGATTTCGACTATACCCTCTACAACTCTGAGACCGACCCGCCCAGTATGGGGCCCAAGCACGCCTTGCTCGTGGTGGATAGCCACTATTGGCCCCTGGAGTGGGAGGGCATGGGTACGTCCGAGGCGCACCTGCGGCTCAACTCTCGCTGCCAACCCGGCAACGCCACGTTCACCCTGCAGGACACCACACCGTACACCCAGCACCGTGTGGATTCCTACTCCACCGGCAATGTCCTAGAGACCAAGACCTTTAATCCGCTCCCCGGCGTGGCGCAGTTCCACGACTCGCTGGGCTACTATCCCGGCCTGCGGTTCAGGCCTGCGAACGGTGGGTTCTACTACTGGGATTCTCAAGCCAGCCTGGTGGTGCCGGCCAAGGATAACTATACGACCCGGATCACGAACTTGGACAAGACCCCGGCCACGGCTCTCTACGGGGCTGACCTCGGCTTCACCGTACTCGGCTCTGGCAACCCAGGCGACGCTGGCGCGCAGTACGGCCTGCACCTGGCGGTCACCGGCAAGGCCAAAGACGGACAGTGGGGCATGATCAAGGTCTGGAATTCCCCGGCCCTGCTGAAGCTGGATATGAAGGTAAGTAAAGCTCAGGCGCGCGCCGGGCAGTTGCTGACCTACATCGTCACGCTGCGCAACACGACGCCAGCGCCTCAATCCTTTACGCTCGACGCCCCGATCCCCGAGAACACAACCTTCGTCAATGGCATGTATTACGATGCGACGAAGAAGAGCATTCACTTGGAAGGCAAGTTGCTTCCGCATGGGATGCGGGTCCTGGGCTACATCGTGAAGGTGGCGCCCGGTAAGCCGGTAGGCACAGTCATCACGAATAACGCCACTGTGGCGGATGGCGCGCTTGGGGCTAACGCTTCTGCTACAACCACGATCAAGTGACGCTGATCCAAGATGTAACACCCCGATCTGACGGATTGTCGTAGAAACCGTCAGATCCCACCGAAAAAAAAGCCATCGGGGCGTTTGTCCCCGATGGCTTTCCTTTTCCGTGGCCCTGCGTCGCCCGGTGATCACCCTTCGTTATCGGGATGGCCGCTCAGGACAAGGGCCGGCAAAAAACGACTGTTTGGTCGCTCGCGTGATACTCATAGCGGCCTCCTGATGCGCTCAGCAATATCGTCACGCCGGATATCACCTCTGGGGACGTGTCCTTGGCGATCCGCCCTTTCGACGCCCGGCAATAGAACGCATCGGTTGAAAACTCGCCGCCGATGACAGCGACGACAGTTATGTCGTCAACCGATACTCTTAACCTTCCAGCCAAATCCTCCTTGGCCAGTCTGACATTTTCGGTTGACTCGGAAGGGACGGCAAGTGGGGTACCGCTCACGGGTTTTTTCTCCATTATGGTTTGGGTCGGGGAGATAGAGATAACCGTCCCCATTTGCACGCCACTCCCAGGCCGGGATGGCTTGCTTGTAGGCTCCATGGTGGCCGTTGGAGCCACCGCCTGGATTGTCGGCGCCAGAGTATAGGGTGTGGCGTTCACATCACTTGGGGTGGAGAACACGGCCGGGCCACAACCCGCCCCGCCCGCAAGGATCAATCCGCTGACACAAAGCCAAATCCACGTGTGTCTCATATCCGTCACCTCCTGGCTGGACTTGTACTATCATACTTGAGACGATGGACTTGGTTAAAACGTTCCACTCCCGGTGGAGCTTGTATCGCGGGTGGCACTCTATCCGCACGGCAGGAGAGTGACGGAAGGTGCACGGGGCCTGATTGGCCGAATGAGGGCAAGCATTACTTGTTGCACGTCACCACTCGCGCCTTTTGGTCGGTGTGGTACTCGGTCTGTGCGCCTCCCGCCGAAAGCACGATCTTGAAGCCCTGCACAATCACCTGGGCGTAAAACATGCCCGGCTGCGGACAGCCCAGGCTGGTATCGGACCAATCGGCGGCGCTGACTGAAACCACTCGCACCGTTTCCGGCGCTACTTTTAACCGCGCGGCCAGATCGTTCACTGCTGCGCGCACAGCTGCATCGGCGCCGCCTGGCGCATTGGGGCCCGTCATGGGCGAGACCACTGTTGGCAAGGGGGAACGGCTTTCGATCTTGGGCGTGGGCAGCGGCGAAAGGGTAGGGGGGACCGGAGTGGCCGAGAGGCCGCAGCCTGCCAACAACGCAGCCAACATTCCAGCGCACACGACATGAATGAGTCGAGACATGGTAAACCTCCACGCAATGATCAAGCCGATTAAAAGACACCTGCCACCCTACACAAGTTCCAGTGGACATCTAGGGCAAGCATCGCTATAATACCATTGTTTGTCAAGTGGTCATAGAGGAGTTGAGGCGTGGCCGTACAAGACCAAAGCAAGACCAAGACGCAACTTTTAAGCGAGATGGCTGAATTGCGTCAGCGGGTAGCCGAACTGGAAGCGGCTGAGGCCGAGCGCAAGCAGGCGGAAAAAGAGATCCGAAAGCGGACGGCCCAGTTGGAGGCATTGCAGCAGGTGGGATTGGAGGTTGCCGTCGAGCTTGACTTGGATACGCTCCTTCACTCGATTGTCTCGCAAGCGATTCAACTCGTGGGAGGCATTTCGGGCGGCCTTTACCTCTATCGGCCAGATCGAGATGTGCTCGAGTGGGCGGTGGTCGTTGGCCCCAATCTGGCCCCGGTCGGGTCGTGCCTCCGGCGGGGCGAGGGCCTCTCTGGCAAGATTTGGCAGACCGGTCTGCCACTCATCGTGGACGACTATCAACACTGGGAGGGGCGGGCAGCCGTTTACGCGGGTTATCCCATCGCGGCGACGGTGGGCGTGCCGGTTCGGTCGGGGAGCGAGTTCCTGGGCGTCTTGAATGTTGCGGCAGATGCGCCGTGCCTCTTTTCGTCTGCCGACGCCGAGTTGCTGAGCTTGTTTGCCGCCCAAGCCGCCATCGCCATCAAGAACGCGCGGCTGTTTCAATCCGAGCGAGAGCAACGCGCTCTGGCCGAGACGCTGCGCGAGGTCGGCGCGACGCTCGTCGCCACGCTGGACGCAGACGCTGTGCTGGATCGTATCCTGGAGCAAATCGGCCGGGTGGTGCCGAACGACGCTGCCAACATCATCTTTATCGAGGGCGACCAGGCTCGCGTTGCGCGCTGGCGGGGGTACGAGCGATTTGGTGTTCAAGAGCGCGTTGACAATGCCCGGTATCGAGTCGCCGACGTTCCTAATTTCCAGCGAATGCTCGAAACAGGCGAGCCGGTGCTGGTCTCGGACGCGCAGTCCGATCCGAAATGGGTCGGTTATCCGGAGACAAGGTGGCTGCATTCTTACGCGGGTGTGCCGATTCGCGCGCGTGGTCGGGTGATTGGTTTTCTCAACGTGGATAGCGCCACGCCGGGCTTTTTTGGGCCGGCGCACGTGGAACGGTTGCGCGCCTTTGCTGACCAGGCTGCTATCGCGCTAGAGAATGCCAGCTTGTTTTCTTCGCTCGCCCAAGAGAACGAACAGTTAGAGTTATTGTACCGTCTGAGCCGGCAATTGGCAGAAAACCTGGACGTGCGCCGGGCGGCTCAGCGCGCGTTAGATGGCATCTGCGCCGTGGTAGGCGCCCAACATGGCATTGTGATGGTGTATGATCCGGCTTCAGCCGGGGCTTTGGGCAGAGATGGAGATTCGTTACGGCTGGTGGTCGTCTCTGGCTACGATGCCGAGTCTACCGAGATCTTGAATCGGCGACTCGGGCTACAGATGGGACATGGATTAGCCGGGTGGGTGGCGGCCCATCGGCAGTCTGCGCTCGTGGACGACGTGACGACCGACCCGCGATGGATCGCTGTATCTCAATTAGATGACTGGGTTAGCTCAGCCCTGAGCGTGCCGCTCGTCAGTGGCGACGAGTTGGTGGGAGTGCTCAGCATTTATGGCGATCGGGTAGCTTGTTTTGGCGACGAACATCTCCGGCTAGTCGAATCGGCGGCAGCGACAGTGGCCGTTGCTATTGCCAACGCGCGGCTGTACCAGGCAGAGCGAGAGCAACATCGCCGCTTGCAGGCTTCGCAAGCCAGGCTGGTCCAGGCAGAAAAGATGGCCGCGTTAGGCCGGCTCGTGGCCTCGGTAGCGCACGAGATCAACAATCCCTTGCAGGCCGTGATGGGGGCGCTAGAGCTGTTCGAAGAGGAGACGGCCGGCGCTGCGCGCCAGGAGAGGTTACAGCGGTACCTGGGTGTTGCGGGGCGCGAGACCGAGCGCATCGCGGCGATTGTGCGGCGCGTGTGCGACTTTTATCGCCCGACGCGTGAGCGGCAGCAACCTACTGACGTGCGAGACGTGCTGACCACGGTCCTGGAACTGGCTGACCCGCAGTTGCGCGCCAACAATGTCACTGTCGTTCGCGAGTGGACGAACGAGTTGCCCGTGATCCAGGCCAGCCCGGACCGGCTCAAGCAGGTCTTTTTGAATCTGGCGCTCAACGCGATAGATGCGATGGCGGAACGCGGCGGAACATTGCGCGTGCGCGCGGCGTTGGACCAGATGCAATGGCGCGATGACCAGTCACGGCCAGCCGTGCGTATCGAGTTTAGTGACACGGGCGTAGGAATCGCGCCCGAAGCTTTAGAGAGCCTGTTCGAGCCGTTTTCGACGACCAAGCCGAACGGAACCGGGTTGGGGCTGGCGATCAGTTACGAGATTATCCAGGATCACGACGGGCAGATCACGGCGACGAGCCACGTGGGCGTGGGGACGACATTCACTATTTTGCTGCCGGCAGACCGTCGCGACGTGTAGAGCGCAAAGGGGATGACAATGACTCTAACTGCGAAAATCCTGGTGGTAGATGATCACGAAGGAACCCGCTTCTTTCTAGAAGAAATGCTCGCGCGGGATGGCCACCAGGTGGTGGCAGTAGAGAGTGGAGAAGCGGCGCTAGAGCGCATTGCCACTCAAGAGTTTGACCTGGCGCTGCTCGACCTCAAGCTGACCGGCATTGGGGGGATGGAGGTGCTGGCGGCGCTGCGTCAACAAGCGTCCGACACGGTCGTCATCGTGCTTACGGCGCACGGCTCGCTCGACACCGCCGTCGAAGCCTTGCGCCAGGGCGCGCACGACTATATGTTCAAGCCGGTCAACATCGTTGGGCTGCGCGAAAGCGTGCGGACGGGGCTGCTCAAGCGGCAGCACCAGTTGCAGCAACGCGAGTTATTGTCCCAATTGAAGCAATATCTGGCCGAAGACATGGGAGAAAGCCTTGCCGCTGTCGAGCGTCCCCCCGATCAGCCCGACGCTGCTGCTCTGCCAGCGCAGGCATTGCCGGTGACGGAGCGGTCCGGGGAGCCGCTTGAGGAGCAGACACGCTTCCTGGAGCGGGGCAGATTGATCGTAGACCTGGTTCGGCGCGTGATCTCGCTGGATGGTCACATGCTAGAGTTAAGCCCCACCGAATTCGGCTTGTTGACCTACCTGGCGAGTGAATCTCCCCGTGTTGTCTCGTCTCAAGAGCTGGTGCGCGCAACGCAGGGATACGAGTGCGCGCCGTGGGAAGCCAACAATGTGCTGCGTTACCATATCCACCGCATTCGGCGCAAGATCGAGCAAGTTACAGGGCGCACGGACGTTATCCGCACCGCTCGCGGAGCCGGATATGCGGTCAGGTAGGGCGCTAACACAATTGCAATGTAATTGCTACACAACACTAACGGCACACTTGGCGTTTTGGTTTATGATAGAGAATACGTTAACCGTAAGCGCCGCGTCTTGGCGCGCCTGGCGCCAAGAGTCGCTCCTACGCATGACAAGAGGAGGTGTGTCCATGCAAGGTACTCTATCTGACTCTTGGAGACGAGAGAACGGATTGGGCAAGAGCGGGGATGATGTTCATTCCGCGTTCATACGGAATGTGGAGCACGAGTTACGCACTCCGTTGACCATCATGCAGGGCTATGCCGAGCTGCTGCGGGATGGTGAGCTGGGCGAGCTTGCCCCGGATCAGCAGCAGGCCATGTTTGTCATCGTTGACCGCACCTATGAGATGCGGACCTTGGTGGATCGCATTAGCACCTTGCTGGCGCTCGAAGCGCGCATGGGCGCTCCAGTCCCGTTAGATTTGTCCACAGTCGTGGTGGAAGTCGTAAAAGACAGGCAAGCTGCTGCGGCGCAAGCCGGTCTAACACTCAAGGCGCATCTGGAGCCGGATTTGCCGCTCATTTCGGGCGATCCATTCCAGTTACGACAGGCTTTTGATTGCCTCGTCGAGAACGCCATCAAGTTCACGCCCCGCGGTGGACAGGTCGAGGTCAAGCTGTACGCAGAGCCGGGTTGGACTTGCCTGATGGTCAGCGACACGGGGATTGGCATTCCGGAGGACAAGTTGGCGCATCTGTTTAGCGGTTTTTACCAAATTGATGGCTCGACCACCCGTCGGTATGGAGGCATCGGGTTGGGCTTGACCATCGCCAAAACGGTCATTGCGGCGCATGGGGGGCTGGTGGAAGCCGCAAGTCAGTCTGGGCAGGGTAGTCAGTTCACCATCAAGCTGCCGGCGCAGCCAGAAGCGGCTCGGGCAAGTCAGCCCGCTCCTGGCGTCGCGGCGCTGCGGCGCATCCTTGTGGTGGACGACGAGGAGAATGTGGCCTTGACTCTTCAGGATAGCCTGGAAAAGCTTCCCAATTGCGAGGTCGCCGTCGCGACGAGCGGCGAGGAAGCGCTGCGTCTCTTTGAGCGGCAGCCTTTTGATTTGCTCATCACGGATTACAAGATGCCGGGCGTGGACGGTATGATGTTGGCGACGCGCGTCCGGCAGTTGTATCCGCAGACGGCGGTGGTGATGGTCACGGCCTACAGCAGCGACGAGTTGCGCGAGCAGGCTGCGCACGCCTCCATCCAGCGCATTCTGGGCAAGCCCGTCAAACTGGCCGAAGTTCGCTGTGCGGCGATGGAGGTGTTGGATCAGTCGGCAGACTAGAGCGTGATTTTTCGGGTAGGCTCATCTGCGGTATAATGCAGGTCAGCGCACCTGACAAGCAGCGTCCGGCAGCAGCGCGCTGCTTGCTTTTTTTCCGTCTGGACATTCGGTGCTTCTTGTGCTAAACTATTCAACCAGCGGTGACCGGGGGAGGCTGCCAGACACAAGGAGAGCAATATGACCAAAGCAAAAAAGACCGTGGTCTGTATCGAAGACGAGCCCGAGATGGTTGACCTGATCAAGCTCATCTTGGGGCGCAAGGGCTTTGAGTTGACCGGGGCGATGGGAGGCCGTGAGGGTCTAGAAGTGATCCGGCGCGTCAAGCCCGATTTGGTGTTGCTTGACCTGATGATGCCGGACATTGACGGATGGGAAGTGTACCAGCAGATGAAGGCCGACGAAGAGCTCAAGCACATTCCCGTCATCGTCGTCACCGCCAAGGCGCAGAGCATTGACAAAGTCCTCGGGTTGCACATCGCCAAAGTGGACGACTATGTCACCAAGCCCTTCGGCCCGCAAGAACTCCTCCAAAGCGTCGAAAAAGTTCTTGGCAAGGCGGCGTGATTTCTTAGATAGCAACGCTGCACGAGAGGGGAATCATGTCGCAAGACTTGAAAACGGTGGTGTGCATCGAGGACGAGGCGGGGGTGATCGAGCTGATCCAGTTGATTCTGGAGCAGCGCGGGCTGCGGGTGGTGGGCGCTGAGAGCGGCGCAGAGGGTTTGGGCGTCATTCGCCAGTTGCAGCCGGCCTTGGTGTTGCTAGACTTGATGCTGCCCGAGATGGATGGCTGGGAGGTCTACCGGCGTATGAAAGCCGACGAGGCGCTCAAAAACATCCCGGTCATTATTGTGACGGCGAAAACGGCCGGCATTGACGAGGCGTTGGCCAGACACGTGGCCAAGGTGGATGCCTATATCAAGAAACCCTTTTCGCTCGAGGAGCTGGTACAGACTGTTGACTCCGTGTTGGCCCGCGTGGCCGCCTAGCTCCTTGTGGGTGTTGCTAACGGGCGCGAGGCCCTAAACTGCAAGATTCTGGCCAAGTCCCCGGCTTTCCAAAAGCGGGGGCGGCTGCTGCCGAGTCCATTCGAGGGTTGCAAGCCGGTCGGGGTGATGGTATACTCCCCGACCGATTTGTTACTTGGGAAGGTGGAGATGTCGCTATTTACAGTTCCCTCAATTCCGGCATTGGACATCCGCGCTATCCGCGCGGATTTTCCAATTTTAGAGCGCCAGGTGCATGGCAAACCGCTGGTCTTTCTCGACAGCGCTGCCTCGTCGCAAAAGCCGCGCCAGGTGCTTGAAGCGATGGACGAGTATTATCGGCACAGCCACGCCAACGTCCATCGCGGCGTCTACACGCTCAGCGAGGAGGCGACGGACCTGTACGAAGCCGCCCGCAAAAAAGTAGCGCGCTTTATCGGCGCCAAGTCCACACGCGAGGTCATCTGGACGCGCAACGCCACCGAGTCCATCAATCTCGTCGCCTACGCTTGGGGGCGCGTCAATGTGCGCCAGGGCGACGAGATCATTACCACGGAGATGGAGCATCACGCCAACCTGGTGCCCTGGCAACTGCTCGCCAAAGAAAGAGGGGCCAAGCTGCGCTTCATTCACGTCGCCAATGGTGGCGCGCTCAAGCTAGACGAGCTTGACAGGCTGCTGACTCCTCGCACCAAGCTGGTGGCCGTCTCGCACATGTCGAATGTGCTGGGCTCCATCTACCCGGTCAAAGAAATCGCCGAGCGTGCTCACGCGGTGGGGGCGCTTTGCCTGGTGGATGGCGCGCAAAGCGTTCCGCACATGCCGGTGAATGTGCAAGAGCTGGGCTGTGATTTCGTGGCCTTTTCCGGCCACAAGATGTGCGGGCCGACGGGTATCGGCGTTCTATGGGGGCGGCGGGATGTGTTGGAATCCATGCCGCCTTTCCTTGCCGGAGGCGACATGATCCGCCGGGTCACGCTGGACGGCGCCGAGTGGAATGATTTGCCATACAAGTTTGAAGCGGGAACGCCGGCTATCGCCGAAGCCATCGGTCTGGGCGCCGCGGTGGATTATTTGACCGGCCTGGGCATGCAAGCCATCCGCGCACACGAAAAGGAAATCGTCGCTTACGCGATGGAGCGACTGGCTGAGGTGCCTGGCCTGCAACTGTTAGGTCCCACCGACCCCGAGCGCCGGGGTGGTTTGACGACGTTCACGCTCGAAGGCGTCCATCCGCACGACCTGGCGACCATACTGGATGCAGAAGGCATCGCCGTGCGGGCCGGGCATCACTGCGCCATGCCGCTGCATCTCAAGTTGGGATTGCCGGCTACTACGCGCGCCAGCTTTTACATTTACACGCTGCCTGAAGAAATAGACATCTTGGTGGAAACGCTGTATCGAGCCAGGCAAATGATGAGCCGCAAGCCTGTGCTCTAGCGTATCCCACGCGCCTGGAGGAAGGTGTGGAAGACCTTTATCGTGAAGTGATCCTTGACCACTATCAGAACCCGCGCAACTATGGCACGTTGGAGCCAGCCGATATTTCTTACGAAGAGGACAACCCGGTGTGCGGCGATCACATCCGGCTCGACCTTCGCCTAAAAGACGGTCGAGTTTCAGAGGTGCGTTTCTCTGGACACGGATGCGCTATCAGCCAGGCTTCCGCTTCCATGCTGACAGAGGCCATCCAGGGCAAGACGCTGGAGGAGCTTCAGGCGTTTGGCAAAGATAATGTGCTGGACATGTTGGGTATCCCGCTCGGCCCGGTGCGGATCAAGTGCGCGCTGCTCTCGCTCAAAGTCCTCAAGGCGGGTGCGTATGGCATCAAAGGCTGGCCAGGCGAGGATGAAGAGGAATAGGGAATGTCAAAAGCAGAGTACGTGACGGTGGGCAAAACGTCGGACGTTGCGCCGGGCGCGGTGCGCGTGTTTGTGGTGGATGGTCAAGACGTGGCCGTGGCCAACGTGGACGGGCAGTTGTATGCCTTTGCCGATGCCTGCACGCACGATGGCGGGCCGTTGGCCGAAGGCGAGTTGGATGGCTGCGCCATCGAATGCCCGCGTCACGGCGCGCGTTTTGACATCGCCACCGGTCAGGTTCTTTCGATGCCCGCTGTCGTACCGATACCGGTGTACGACCTCAAGACAGACGGCGACGAGATTAAGGTCAGCCGAAATCCCAGGTAATGGGCGCACTGCAACGATCAACACCGGGCCATGCGCCCGGTTTTTTGTGGAGAGACCATGTCACACAGCTTTGAGCATGAACTGGACCTCGCTATCGCCGCCGCCAGCAGGGCAGGGGGCTTGTCGAGCACGCGCATCTGGCGGAATAATACAAACCTGTTGCCCAATGCTGGACTTTGTGCTACACTGGCATTGTAGAGTATTTTAACCAGACTCACAGGCCACGAGGGTACTGGTGGAAGAATCCAATCGTGTCCTCATCGTAGATGACCGCGCCGACATTCGGCTGTTTCTGCGCGACTTTTTCTACGCCGAAGGTTTTTCGACGTTGGAAGCGGCCGACGCCGATCAGGCCGTCCAGTCGGCGCACGCCAACCGGCCCTCGCTCATCTTGATGGATGTTATGATGCCAGGCCGCGATGGACTGAGCGCGGTTCAAGAGATACGCGCTCAAGATGACACGGTCGGCATCATTGTGATGACAGCCTATGGCACTGAAGAGCGCGCGGTTCGCGCCATGCAGGTCGGCGCGGACGATTACATGCGCAAGCCTTTCGACCTGGCCGAGCTTCATGCCAAGACGCGCACGGTGTTGGAAAAGAATCGGCTGCGCATCGAGAACCGCCGCTTGCACGAACGGCTGGAGGCGATCCTGAGCCATTACATGCCGCCGACGGTCGCCGACCGGTTGATCCACGCGCCCGAGCTGCCCAGCTTGGGCGGCGAGCGCCAAGAGGTGACGATGCTGTTTGCCGACCTGCGTGGATTCACTTCCTTTGCAGCCCGCGCGGTCCCAGAGGACTTGCTTCAACATCTGAATCGCTACTTGTCCATCGCCACCGAAGCGATCCTTTCTGAGAACGGCACAGTGGACAAATTCATGGGCGATGGCGTGATGGCAATCTTTAACGCGCCGCTGCGCGATCCAGAACATGTGTTTCACGCCGTCCGCGCGGCCATTACGCTTCAGCGCAGTGTCGAGACGTTGAATCCGCCGGATGCTGTATTGGAGCCGATGCGTTTCGGGGTGGGAATTCACACCGGCGAGGTTGTCGTTGGCAACATTGGCGCCGCGCAGTTGATGAGCTATACGGCGGTGGGTGATACCGTGAACGTCGCCAAACGGTTGGAAGAGAGCGCCGGGCCGGGACAAATCATTGTCAGCGAACAAGTTGTCGAGGTTCTGGGTAAAAAGCTGCTAACAAGGCCGGCTGGCTCGATTATGGTGAAAGGTCATAGCGAACACATCTCTCTTTTCAAGGTTGTTGCGCTTTCAGCCAAACTTCCGACTATATATATTATGTGAATTGAATATTGATAACTCGACATAACTTGGAGATTTTGAGTTGGCAAAAGGGTCTGTGTTGAAATTGTTTGTTCTGGCTGTGATCGAGGCCCTGGCGCTTGTCGTGGCATTCGGCGCGGGGCTTGGCGCAGCCCAAGTTTTTCCTCTGTCGAACCTCGTAACGGCCCGGGGTGTCAAGCTTGATGTTTTCTGGGAAGCGTGGCGGCTAGTCGAGAAGGATTTCGTTGGCTCATTGCCCAGCCCGCAGGCGCGGGTTTACGGCGCGACTCGCGGGATGCTGGCTTCGCTCAACGACCCGTACACGACGCTGGTCGAGCCGCAACAACACCAACGCGAAAAAGAAGACCTGCAAGGCAGCTTTGGCGGCATTGGCGTGACGATGCGTCGCAATGCGCAAGGAGACGTCATTCTTGCGCCGTTGCCGGATTCGCCCGCGATTAGAACAGGCGTTCTGGATGGCGATGTGCTGGTCGCCGTCAACGGCAAGCCCATTTCTGCCACCCTGTCTTTCGACGATATTGCGGCTGCCGTGCGCGGCCCGGTCGGAACGCCCGTCACCATCAGCGTGCGCCGCAGCGGCTCGGATTCGTTGTTGTCCTTTACGATCACACGCGCGGTCATCCAGACACCCTCTGTGACTTTTCGCATTCTGGACAACGCCCCGCAAATTGGCTACATTGCTCTCAGCCGATTCACGGAGCGCAGCGGCGATGAAGTTCAGCGCGCCGCTCAAGAGTTGCAGCGACAAGGCGCTCGTCAGCTTGTTCTCGACCTGCGCGACAACGGCGGCGGTTTGCTCACCGCCGCGATTGATGTATCGAGCCAGTTCTTGAGTGATAGTGTTGTTCTCTATGAGCAGGAAAAAGGCCAGCCCGAGCGGACGTTTCGGACCAAGCCGGGCGGCGCCGCCCTGGACATTCCGCTGGTCATCCTGGTCAATCGCGGCACTGCCAGCGCGTCGGAAATTGTCGCCGGGTCGCTGCGCGATAACAAGCGCGCGATCCTTGTCGGCGAGCAGACGTATGGCAAAGGCTCGGTGCAACACATTTACGATTTGAGCGACGGCTCGTCGCTGCATGTGACGGCCGCCGAATGGTTCACGCCGAACCGCCATCAACTGACCGGGCAGGGCCTTGTCCCCGACGTGGTGGTGGCTCAATCCAACGAGGACATTGCTGCCGGGCGCGATCCGCAGCTTGACCGCGCGGTTGTCTATTTGCAGAACAAGCCATGAGGTGTGGAATGGATTTGGTCAAAGATATGTTGAGACTATTGGCAATAGCACTGCTTGTTACAGTGGTCGCGGGTGTAGCCTACCTGGTGGGATTTGGAAGCGGTTATTACGCTGCGTCTCTGACGTCGCCGGCGGTTGTGGCGCAAGAAGCGCCGACTCGACCCGTCGCAGAAAGAACGCCGACGCCTCCACCGCCCCCTACCCGCTCGCCCGCGCGGGCGACGCCAACGCCATTTGCTGATACGTCAGACGACGAGCAACAAGCTTTCAAGATTTTCTGGGAAGCGTGGAATCTGCTTAAAGAAGAATACTATGGCGAGTTGCCCGACGCGCAAGAAATGCCCCGCGCCGCCATCCGCGGCGTGTTGAGCACGCTGGACGACAGGAACACCGGGCTGATCGAGCCAGAGATTTCCAAGATCATCAATCAGGATTCCTCCGGCAGTTTTGAAGGCATCGGCGCGACGGTGCGCGTCAACAAGGACAACAAGCTGGAAATCGTGCGCCCCTTCTCCGCCCAGCCTGCTGATAAAGCCGGCGTGAAAGCAGGCGACATTGTGATTGCTGTAGATGGGCGCTCCATCGAAGGCTTTAGTGTGTACGAAGCTGTGGCGGTCATTCGCGGCCCGGCCGAGACCAAGGTCAAGCTGACGATTGTGCGCGCGGGCGATCCCAAGCCGTTCGACATCACCGTGACCCGCGCCAAGATCACGATCCCGATCGTGCAGAGCAAGATGCTGGAGGGTAACATTGCCTACGTCAGCTTGTTCGACTTTAGCTCACTTGCTACCGACCAATTGAACGGCGAGATTCAGACGCTATTAGCCAAAAAGCCCAAAGGCTTGATCTTGGACTTGCGCGATAATCCTGGCGGCTACTTGCAGCAGGCAATCCAGGTGGCGGACATTTTTCTCGACGCTGGCGTGATCGCCACTGAAAAGGACAAGAACGGCGATGGAGAGACATTTCGCTCTGGACCTAAGGGTATTGCACATGACATTCCGCTAGTCGTGCTAGTCAACGGCGGCTCGGCCAGCGCGTCCGAGATTGTCGCCGGCGCGTTGCAAGATCGAGGGCGAGCCAAGCTGATTGGGGAAACGACGTTCGGCAAAGGCTCGGTGCAATTGCCGCACTCGCTTTCGGATGGCTCTGAGCTGCGCGTGACGGTGGCGCATTGGTTCACGCCGAACGGTCGCCAGATTCACGGCAAGGGCCTGACGCCGGACGTGGTCGTGGCATTGACGGAGGACGACGCCCAGGCAGGCCGCGACCCGCAACTGGACCGCGCGGTGCAGTTCCTTCTGGGCAAGTGAGAATGGAAACCGGCATCAAGATTGTCGCCACCAACCGCAAGGCGTCGCACGACTATAGCATCGAGGATCGTTTTGAGGCGGGCATCGCTTTGCTAGGCACCGAGATCAAATCCATCCGCGCCGGGCAAGCCAATCTGCGCGAAGGATATGTGCAGGTGCGCGGAGATGGGCTATGGCTCGTCAACACGCACATTGCGCCCTATGACCCCGCCGGACGCGAGGGACACGATCCGCTTCGCCCGCGCAGGCTGCTCCTGCACCGAAAGGAAATCGCCAAGCTCTTGAGCCGCGTGCAGGAACGCGGGTACACGATCATCCCCCTCAAGATTTACCTCAAGAACCGCCGCGCCAAAGTCGAAATCGCATTGGCGCGCGGCAAGCGGCAGTACGACAAGCGCGAGGCGATTGCCAAGCGCGAGGCGGGTCGCCAGATCGAGCGGGCGCTCAAGGAGCGCGGCCGATGAGCGACCCCCCTTCGGCGACTGACTCGGCGGCTATCCAGCGCTTTGTCGTAGGGGAGCTGCCGGCTTATTCGATCCGTGGCATCAACCAGGCGGATGAGACGACGCGCGAAGCGATCTATCGCACGCTCATCCCGGACGAGTTGCTGGCGCGATACAACATTGATCCGTGCTCGCTTGGCGATGCGGACGGCAACCGGCTGGTTCAATTTGTTTGCCCCTTTGCCACTAGCTCGGTCGAGATCAAAGTCTGGCATCAAGTCGGCGCGCGAGACCCCCTACTCTACTTGCAACTGGCCGATACGCCCAACAACCAACTCTGCGTCATGCTGTTTGTCATCAACGATCCTCACTCGCCGCGCTTTGATGTGGATCGCAACTGGACGGGCGAGCGAACCAAGTTCGGCACGCTGAACCGCAACATTGAGGCCGAGATTGCGGCGAGGCAGGCCGGGCTGGCCCCCGGCCAGGTGCGGCGCGGCCTCAAGCTCACGCGCGCGCTTTTCCCCATCTTTGAGACGTTCGTTTACCGATTGCGGCACAAGAGTTTCTTTATGGAGCCGCTGGCCTATCACACGGCCATCTTGTTCGAGCGATACGGCTGCGCCTATAGCCAGGGGCGCGCCAAGATGGAATGGGTCAACCGCGAATTCGCCCGAGACGGCGTGCTCTATAATCGGCTCGACGGTTCCACCCCGTTCCGACAACTCGAAGCGTACCGCACCATTCGCGGACGCAGTTGGGCGATCCAAGATGGCATCATGGGCGAGCCGTTCACCGACATGCGCATGTACAAGCGTGTGAGTGTCCACGCTGGTGTGTCTACCTTCCCCAATGCAATCTGGTAATCCACACCAATATCCCCTTTCACGTGTTGCCGAATAACTATCATAAATATCATACTTATTGACAAAGCCGTGCGATTGTGCTATACTCATCCTCGCATGCGAGTAATGGGCTGGGATGGGTGACTGAGATGAACACGCCGATTCAAGATACTCGGTGGGGAATTTTGCAGCATTTGCGGGAGCGAGGCCAGGCGAGCGCTCAAGAACTGGGCAAGGCCTTGGGGATGTCGCCCGTCAGCATCCACTATCACCTCAATGTGTTGCAGCGCGAGGGATTTGTGGAACCGCAGCCGGTGCGCCGAAGCATTGGTCGGCCCCACTACGTTTACTCGTTGCGTGAAAGCGCCCGCGAGCTTTTTCCGCAATCGTACCATCGCCTGGCCGACCGGTTGTTGTACGCGCTCAAATCACGCTTGAGCAAGCAAGAGATTTCCGAGTTGTTCGCGCGCATTGCCGACAAAATCGCCGCCGAACACGCCTTGACCCTGGATGGCAAATCACTTGACAAGAAACTCGACGCCTTGATTGAACTGATGGGAGAAGAAGGGTTCCTGGCGCGCGTAGAAAAGGTCGGCGGACAATTGCGATTGACGCAGTACGGCTGCCCGTACTACTATGTCGCCGAACGGCACCCGGAAGTGTGCGAGTTAGACTTGAACCTGATCAGCGCCGCGCTGCTGGCTCCGGTGGAGCGTCAAGGCTGCGTGCTGAACGGCGATGACGTATGCACCTTCCTGGTCAAGACCGAATCAAAAGCAGCAAGGAGAGAGCATGAGCGAGCCAGTCCAGCCGACTGACGCGGCCACACCCGAAGATCAAGTCAAGGATGCTTTGCGGACTGTTTACGACCCAGAGCTGGGACTGAACGTTGTCGAGCTGGGTCTCATCCGCAAGATTGAGATTCAGCCGGATTTGACCGAAATCACAATGCTCCTGACGACGCCGTACTGCCCCTACGGCCCGACGCTCATCGAGCAAGCCCGCCGCGCTGTTGAAAAGATGACGGACAAGCCCGCTCGCGTGACGTTGGCGATGGAAATGTGGGATCCTTCGATGATGGAAGGTGGCTCTCCCAAAGAGTGGGGACTGTTTTGATTTTGGATTCTAGAGCGGCGCAAGTTGCGCCACGAAGGCGGCAGTGTTATAATCAAGCCGTCAAGGGGGTGTACCGGCTTCGACGGGGAAGGCTGGTCACGAGTGGCGAGCCGGGGCGCTCTGGCCTCGTTAACAACGGAGCAAACACTTGGGTGCCAAAACACCTGTCTATGCGGGCGTTTCCAATTACGCGGCCCTTCCGTTGGCTGCCTAGTTGAAACACCGCTGCTCACCTGCGGGTGAGCCGCCCGCCTCGGCCTCGCGCTGGTGGGCCGAGGGCCGGGTGTCATCAATGCTAGCGTGCGGCCGGCTGACGTCCCTGGGCTGACCTAAGACAAAGGGGCTGGCCCGCGCGCCGCCTCGTCAATTGTGTGGCGCGCCGGGCGACAAGCAACAGTTGACTAGGCTCGTAGTCACTTTTGGCCGAATTCTTCGGACGCGGGTTCGACTCCCGCCACCTCCACTCATCAAAAACCCGTTTCCTTGAAAGAAACGGGTTTTTGACTTCTCGTCATCGCTTTGGAGCGTGGGGCAGGCTCTCTACCACTTCGGCGATTTGCCGGATGTGACTTCGCGCCTCCTCGATGCGCGTCATCCAGTTTTCCCCCCTACCCTGCTTTAGCTCGTCGGTGAGAAAGGCGAGCTTGGCCAGATAAACCTTGATGCGCGTCACCGGCTGGGTGTACTCGTCCAGCCATCGGGCAGCCTGGGCAAGCTGCGCCAAGAGCATGTCACGCTCGCGCCGCAGACGGATTTCGATCAAGGCTACCCCGACGGATTTGAGCAGTTCTTCTTCGGTAAAAGGCTTGTGCAAATAGTCGCGCACGCCGAGCCGCAAAGCCACAATCGCCAATTCCTCTGAGCCAAAAGCCGTCATCAAAATCGCCGGGGCCTGGCAACCGCCAGAGCGCAACGCGCGTAGCACGTCCAGGCCGGTGATGTCGGGCAGTTGCCAATCCAGCAAAAGCACATCCGGCGGCGCGCTCTCGGCTAACTGCAACGCCTTCCAGCCGCTATAGGCTTCGGCGACGCGAAACCCACGCCCTTGCAGCACGTCGCGCACAAATGCGCGCATCTCGCGGTTGTCTTCGACAATGAGGATGGACTCGTTCGCGGCCATTGATGTCTCCTCAGCCTTTGATGACGGCCAACGGCTCCAGTCGCGCGACCTTGCGCGCGATTCCAGCGCGATGCACGACCTCGACGACGCGGTGCACGTCTTTGTACGCTGCGGGCGCTTCTTCGGCCAGGCCGGACATTGAGCCGGCGCGGACGGCGATGCCCCGGTACTCTAGCTCGCCCTTGAGCTTTTCGCCGCGCACTTGCTTTTTGGCTTGCGCGCGGCTCATCACGCGCCCGGCCCCGTGGCAGGTCGAGCCGAACGTCTGCGCCATCGAGTCCGCCGTGCCGACCAGGACATACGATGCGGTGCCCATCGAGCCAGGCACCAGCACCGGCTGGCCGATGTCGCGATATTCGGGCGGCAAGCCTTCAAAGCCCGGTCCAAAGGCGCGCGTCGCACCCTTGCGATGCACGCATACCTTGACCCGCTCGCCCTCTACCTCGTGCGTCTCGACCTTGGCCATGTTGTGCGCGATGTCATAGATTTGGAACACATCCCAGTCGCTCACTTTGCCCGCCAATGCCTGCTCAAAACTGCGGCGGATATGATGAACGAGAACCTGACGATTGACAAAGGCATAGTTGGCCGCGCAGGCCATCGCCGCAAAATAACTTTGGCCTTCGGGCGAGTCGAACGGCGCGCAGACCAACTCGCGGTCAGGCAGATGGATGTCGTACTTTTTGATGGCCACCTGGAATTCGTCCACGTAATCGGTGCAGACTTGGTGTCCAAACCCACGCGACCCACAGTGGATTTGCGTGGCGATTTGACCTTGGAACAAGCCCATCGCGCGCGCGGCTTGTTCATCATAAATTTCGGTGACCTCGTCCACCTCGATAAAGTGATTGCCCGCGCCGAGCGTCCCCACCTGCGGGCGACCACGCTCCCGCGCGCGCTTGCTCACCTTGTCCGGGTCGGCGCCGGCCAGGCAGCCGAATTCTTCCGTGCGGGCCAAGTCTTCCGGGCGAGCAAATCTGCGCCCCAGCGCCCACCGCGCGCCTTTGACGCACAGCTCGTCAAACTCGGCGTCGGTCACTTTGATGCTGCCCTTTTCTCCCACGCCGCTGGGACAGTTTTGATAGAGTGCCGTCGCCAGATTGCCGATGTGCGGCGTGATTTCTTCACGGGTTAAATGCGTGCCCAACAGTCGCACTCCGCAGTTAATATCATAACCGACTCCGCCCGGCGAGATGATGCCATGCGGCAGGCGCGTGGCCGCTACGCCGCCGATGGGAAAACCATAGCCCTGGTGAACATCGGGCATTGCCAGAGCATAACCGACGATGCCGGGCAGCGTGGCTGTGTTGATGAGTTGGTCGGCACTGCGTTCGCCTAGCGCGGCCTCGAGCAATTCGTCGTCAGCATAGATGCGCGCCGGCACGCGCATATCCTCGCGGAAACTTGCCGGAAGTTCCCACAGGTATTCGCCGATGCGCTTGAAATTCTGCTTGCTGACCATAGCCCCCTCCCGCTACACGTCGAAGACTATCGTTACCTCGTACCCGGTATCCGTCGAAATGATTTGCAGGTTGTGGAACGTGACCGCCTTGATTTGCTTTTTGAGCTCGATTCCCGTATTTCCGCGCACAGTGGCGCGCAGATGCGTCGGCTCGAGCGAGGCGATGTGAAACTCGCAAAATACCTCACCGTCCATCTCGGTATGATAGACCAGCTCGTTAAGCCAGTTGACCAGTAACGCCTCGGCGTCCACGCCCTTTACTTGAATTGCGCGCTCCAGGCTGGGCGTCATACCCGAAAGGTCGGCCATCAAGTCATACATGCCGGTAGCGGCGTTGACGAATAAATCGGGTAGCCGGGCGCCG
>CAYHAR010000038.1:20300-23664 GCA_964354595.1 uncultured Anaerolineae bacterium
AGTTTGTACCAGTCGGCGTTCATCTCGACGTATTTCTTCCAGTTGTCGGGCACTTCGTCGGCAGGGAAGATCGCTTCGACGGGACATTCGGGCTGGCACGCGCCGCAGTCAATGCAGGTGTCGGGATCAATATACAACTGCATCACTTCGGCGTACTGGCCTTCGCTTTTGCCAGGGTGAATACACTCCACCGGGCACACATTCACACAAGCGGCGTCTTTGGTATTGATGCAGGGTTCGGCGATTACATAGGCCATGGGAAACCTCCTGTGGGGTTGGAAATGATTTCGGACGCGGATCGTCGTCTCGATGCTGTAAATATACCCCAAAACTTGTGCCCCGTCAAATCTGCCAAGGGCGGAGTAAAGAGTGCGGAGCGAGTCGGAATTTGCCTCTTCGCGTTCTCGGATATATAATCCACTCTACCATCAACGACGTTGGGCCGCTCAGGAAGCCACTGTGGCGACATTTTCCTGAAAGGCCGCATTTACATCCAGGAGGATAGGTCATGAAAGCTGTGATTGGAATTCGCCGCGAAGACAAGAGCAAATGGGAGCGGCGCGTGCCGCTCACGCCGCGCAAAATGCGCGAGCTGCGAGAAAAGTATGGAATTGAATTTTGCGTGCAGCCTTCGCCCGTGCGGATTTTCCGCGAAGACGAGTTCGGGCAAGTGGGGGCGACCGTTCAAGATGACCTCTCGCCCGCCTCGGTTGTCTTTGCGGTCAAAGAGATACCCGCCAAATATTTCGAGCCAGGCAAGACCTATGTCTTTTTCGCCCACGTCATCAAGGGCCAGGCCTACAACATGCCCATGCTCAAGCGCATGATGGAGTTGGGCTGCAACCTGATTGACTATGAAAAAGTGACGGACGAGCGGGGCCGCCGGTTGATCTTTTTCGGCTGGCACGCCGGCGTCGTGTCCATGATTGACAGCCTGTGGACGTTGGGCCAGCGATTGCAGTGGGAAGGCATCCCCAATCCGTTCACGGTCGTCCGCGATACCTACACCTACGATAACCTGGAAGCGGCTCGCGCGGATGTACGTGCGGCTGGCGCACTGATCAAGACGGAGGGATTGCCCGCCGCGATCACGCCGCTCACCATCGGCGTGGCCGGATATGGCAACGTCGGGCGCGGGATTCAAGAAATCCTCGCCGACTTGCCGACGGTCGAGATTCAGCCCGCCGACCTGGCCCGCGTGGCGAATGACCCCAACGCCTCGCGCAACGTCGTCTATCGCGTGACGTTCAAGGAAGAGCACTCGGTCGAGCCGATCGCTGCCGGCGCGCGTTTTGATCTCCAAGAATACTACCAGCACCCCGAACGCTATCGCTCTTGCTTTGAGCAGTACCTTCCCTACTTGACTGTGCTGATGAACAGCAACTATTGGGACAGCCGCTACCCACGCGCAGTGACGAAAGAACAGGTTCGCAAGTTGTTCAGCCGCCCCCAGCCGCCGCGTCTGCGCGTCATCGGCGACGCGAGCTGCGACGTCGAAGGCGGGATCGAGTGCACGGTCAAGAGCACCGAGCCGGGCGAGCCGGTGTACGTCTATGATCCCGATTCGGGCGCGGCGACGATGGGCGTGGCCGGGCGCGGACCGGTGATTTTGGCGGTGGACATTTTGCCCAGCGAGTTGCCGCGCGAAGCCTCGGAATATTTTAGCGACATCTTGGGGCCGTTCATTCCGGCGATTGCCCAGGCGGATTTCAGCGCGCCATTTGAAAAGCTCAATGTCCCGCCCGAGATCCGGCGAGCGGTGATTCTGTATCACGGCGAGCTCACGCCGGATTACAAGTACATTGCAAAGTATCTGAACCCGTAACCCTCTGACCTGGCCGGGCCAGAGCCACACAGGATGCACAGGATATACAGATGTACATACCTTATCCTGTTCATCCTCTAAAATTCTTGCCGAAAAAGCAAGTTGCAGAGCAATTCTATAGCATGAAAATCACGATCAGGAGGAATCCATGAAAAAGGTTGTTGTATTCGGAGCCGGGCTGGTGGCCGGCGCTCACGTCCGGTATTTGCTGGAGCACGGTTTAAAAGTCAGCGTCGCCAGCCGGACGGTGAGCAAGGCGCGAGAGTTGGTCGGCGATCATCCCAATGGTCAGGCCGTCGCGTTTGACATCGAAAAGGAGGGGGACGCCCGGCTGGATGAAATCGTCGCGCAGCACGATCTCGCGGTGAGCCTGTTGCCTTTCATCTACCATCCGCGCGTTGCCAAATCCGCCATTCGCGCGGGCAAGCACATGGTCACCACGTCCTACGTCAAGGACGAGATGCGTGCGCTCGATGGCGACGCCAAGCAGGCAGGCGTCACCATCCTCAACGAGGTTGGCGTGGACCCGGGCATTGACCACATGACGGCGATGAAGGTGATCCACCGCGTGCAAAACGGCGGCGGCCAGATCGCTAGCTTTACTTCGTACTGCGGCGGGCTGCCCGCGCCCGAAGCGAACACGAATCCATTTGGCTACAAGTTTTCCTGGAGCCCGCGCGGCGTGCTGATGGCGGGCAAGAACCCGGCCAAGTTCATGAAAGACGGCAAGCTGGTCGAGGTCCCCGGCCCTGAGCTGTTCAATAACTATTGGACGGTGCCGGTCGTGGTCGAAGGCAAGCTGATCAACTTTGAAGGCTATCCCAATCGCGATAGTCTGCCGTATGCCGAGACGTATGGCATCACCTCGACCAAGACCATGTTCCGCGGCACGCTGCGCAACGTGGGCTGGTGCGCCACGATCATAAAGTTTGTCGAGCTGGGGCTGCTGGACGAGGCCGAGCGCAACGACTTGGCGGGCCTCACCTACGCGCAGTTCACAGCCAGGCTCGCTGGCGCAACAGATACATCCAATCTAAAGGCCGACGTCGCCAAGCGAATGGGCATCGCGCCCGATTCGTTCATCATCGGCAACATGGAATGGCTGGGGTTGTTCGGCGACGAGCCGCTGCCGGCCGGGCCGAAATCGCCGATTGACATCATGACGGCGACGATGCTGGCCAAGATGCAATACGCGCCCGGCGAGCGCGACATGCTTATCCTCCAGCACGAGTTCATCGCCAAGTATCCGAACAAGAAAGAAAAGATCACCTCGACGATGATTGACTTTGGCATCCCGCACGGCGCTACGAGCATGAACCGCACCGTCGGGCTGCCCGCTGCGGTCGGCGTGCGCATGATCCTGGAAGGCAAGATCACCACGACCGGCGTGCTGGTGCCGGTGACTCCCGAGATTTACGAGCCGGTGCTGGAGGAGTTGGAGCGGCTGGGGATTCACTTTGCGGAAAAGACAGAGGTGCTGCAAGAGCGCAAGCCCCGGGCAAGCCGCAAGCCAAAAGCCGCAGCTCGCAAGCCCAAGGC
>CAYHAR010000039.1:0-20343 GCA_964354595.1 uncultured Anaerolineae bacterium
GAGCTGGACGGGATGCCCAGCCACCAGGTGAGCAGGTTCCACACGATTGCCGAAACGAGCGCGGCCACGGTGACGGACAGCTTGACCTGGCTGTCGTTCAGCACTTCGTTGCCCAGCGTGGTGGCGACGGCCACGCCGAACAGGAACGGCCCGACGAAATGGGCGATGGCGGTGATGGTGAGCGCCTGTCGCCCGGTGAGCGCGCGGGAAAAGATCATGGTCGCCACGATGTTGGAGCTATCGTGAAAGCCGTTGAGAAAATCAAAGATCAGCGCCAGCGCGGTCAGTAGTAAAACAGAGTAAGGAATACCTAACAGCACTCGATACCACCTATTCTTGATGTGGGGGCGTCGCCAATGCGTCGGGACGCCCCCCTTTACGAACAGCGTCTACTCGACAGGAATTTCCTTGTACACCTTGTCAATGTCAACGCCCTGCTTGCGGCGATAGGCGCTAAAGCCAAAGTAGATCGCCGCCGCGACGACATAGTTGGCGATCATGAACACCATCGAGCTGGGATTCGACCAGCCGACGCCATACACCTTGTTCGGATCCCAGATCCACTCGACCAGCAGCCAGTCCAGGAAGAGCAGGAAAATCAACCCGGACAGCGTGACCAGCGGCATCCGTTCCTTGCCCATGATCTTGGGCGCGACGACGTACAGCACCCAGGCCAGCACCGCCGCGTTGACGACGGACAGCGCCCAACATAGAACCACAATGATCCAGGTTAGCGCGTCCGCCCCGGCGGCCAAGCTGCTGGTCACCGTGAGGCCATACCGCACCGAATTGACGATCACATAGATGGCCCCGATGGCATACAAGATCAGGACGAGCCAGCCCAGCCAGGTGGGCACTTTGAACTTGGCAATGGGCGAGCCTTCGAACACGTCCTTTGTGCGCCAGGGGAAGACGGTTGCGGCGATGGTGGTGCCCAAGAACGTCACCGCGATGACCAGCGTCGCATCCAGCGCCAGGGTCTGGAAGTTGAAAATGTTGTTGGCGTAGAGGATGGAGATGATGATGGATGGGATGGTCATGAGCAGCAGCGCGGCGATGGGCGTGCGGGTGCGCGGCTCCACGTAAGCCGCCCAGTCGGGCAGCAAGCGGTCGAACGCAGCGGCAAAAATCACGCGTGTGGAGCTGAGGAACACCGTGCCCGACCAGCCGAACCACCACAGGCTCATCAGCAAGATGACGAGGAACTGGATCACCGGGCTGGTGGTCAGAAAAGCCGCGAACAGCCCCGGATAAGGCCAGAAGGGCAGGGGCGGCGCGTCCTTAACGAGACCCCACTTGTAGGCCCAGAACGCCCCATTGGCCTTGTTGTAGAAATCCCATCCCAAGGTCTTGGCGATCAGGGCAAAGAACACCAGCGCCAGGACCGCCGTGACGATGACGGCGGCGGCCATGCCCCAGAAATTGCGCTTGTAATCGTTCGCGCCGCGCACCTCGCCGTAGAGCGTCGAGCCCCAGTTCGGCCACAGATTCCAGAATACCAGCATGGGAATCAAGACCAGGCTGGCTCCGACGGCCAGGTTGCCCCAGGGAGGCGCCGCTGTACCGGCGGCTTCGCCGGCCGCGATGGTCGTTTGATAAAAGTCGCCTGCTTGAGCGCCAAACAGCGCAGGAACCAAGCTGTTGAGATTGTTGACAAAAGTCTGGTTGTTGCCAAAGAGAAGCAGGATGAACACCAGCGCCAGACCGACCATGCCGCCCCAGAAGCAGACCTTTTGAACGCGCGCGTACCACTTCATGCCGACGGCGATGTAGATTGTGACCAGGACACACAAAAAGATGCAGGCCGTCATCAATCCGTTCGGGTCAGCGGTGAACCACAGCGCCGCATCCTTTGCGCCCAGGATCGCCAGCAGAGGCGTGAACACTTCGTAGGTTAGCATCTGGCCGTAGAGCGGCACCCACAGCCAGAGGATGAACCACCAGCCGGTCACGGCCAGGATGAACCCGATGCCGCGTCCCAGCACCCGGCTCTGCCAGACATAGTCGCCGCCCGCGCGCGGCATGGCCGAAATCAGGCTGGCATAGACGATCACCTCAAAGATGGTGAACACGGCGCTGATGATGACGGCCGGCACCAGGTGACCGCCGAGTGACCAGCAGTACGAAAAGATGTACAACCCCAGCGTGATGAGGTTGATGGAAAACAGCGCGTACACAAACGCGTCAAAGACAGACCAGGCCCGCACCAGGCCGCTGGCCTTGCGGGTAAAGAGAGCTACCTCACTCATGGGAAACTCCTTTGTCTGCGTATGCTCGGCGCCGATCCGCAAACTGTTCGTCAGTTCCTGGAAAGAGCGCCCCCGGTCGGGAGAGCTGGAATCCAGCCCCCATGTCGTTTCTTGGCTTTGAATTGAGCGGCGTTCCACCTCCTTCCTCGTTGTTCAGCGCAGATGAACGACGAAGGACGAATGGAGATCTTTTCGTCTGTGCCGAGACTAGCCTGTCGTCAACATATAGGTGCCCACTTTGTCACGCTTGAGCTCAATGACGACTCCGAGCAGCATCCCCTGCTCGTACATGCTGCCTGGGTTAAAGCACACCGTCCGCTTGTACTTGCGCATCCCTTTGCCTTCGTGGATGTGACCATGCAGACCCAGCAGAGGCTGGTATTGTTCAATCAAGTCGAGCACCGCATGGCTGCCCACGTTCACCAACGAGCGCCCGGCATACGCGGGCCTCAAATCCTTGGTCAGCTCAGGCGCTTCGTCGAGGCCGCTGCCATAGGGAGGCGCGTGGAGATTAAAGATCGAATTGCGCGCGTCACGCGCCCGGGCGATGATGGCTTCGATCCGCCGCCGCAGCGATTCTTCGTCCTCCTCCCGGTGAGTGTCCCAGGGAGTTGGGTTCGTCCACCCGGAGCTAATCATCTCGTGCTGATCGTCTAGCGGGATCACCTGGCCCTCGCACATTTTGACGCGCTTGGAGGTGGCAATGACCTGGTCAAGCTCGAACATGTCGTCGTTGCCCGGACAGACGTAGCAGCGGATGTCGGTCCCTTCCAGCTTGGCGTCGGCATAGTCCATCCATCGCTGCGCGGTCTTGACCACTTGCTCCACAAAGAGCTGATCCGACCGGCCTGGCGTGTTCGAGATGGCGGCCACCTCGTCGGGGTCTGTGATGTAGGGATAATAACCCCGATTTTGAATCGTTTGCGCCATTTTGTCAACTGCGTCCTGGTCGTCCAGGATGGTTTCCTGCTCCAACAAGGTCGCTTTGTATTTGCCGCCGCCTTGGGCGATGATAGGGATGATGGCTTTGCCCGTCATGTCGCCGCCCAAGATGATGGTATCGGCGTCGTAAAACTTGGCCGCGCTGATAAACTTTTTCCAGCAGATTTCGGAGCCGTGCACGTCGGTGGCGTAAAAGATTTTCATGTCATGCCCCTTGTTCTCAGACGAATGACCACTTCGCGGGACGAACGGTAACCGCTCAGCCCTCGGCCGGCTCTGGAACTCTACAGGATACACAGGATAGGATCAAGAGAAATCATCCTGTTGATCCTGTCTATCCTGTAGATTTCCGTCATCCGTTCATACTCTACACGGACCATTCTGCAGGCGGGACAGAATCTCCGGCAACCAATCCTTCAAACTTGGCGCGAATCTGCGCGTCCACGTCGGGCGAAAAGACGGCCGGATTGTCGCGCGTCAAAATCTCGCGGACGCGCCGCATGGCGCGCGCCTGCGAGTCGAGCGCGCCTTTCTTTTCCCAGCCCTCGCGCGACTCGCGGTCGGCAATCGTGGGCAGCAGGGCGACCGTCTTCATCCACTTGCGAGTATGCTTGTGCGTCATGAACGCGCCGCCCGGCCCGATGTGGGCGATCACGTCGAGCGCCAGATTGTCTTCGCTGAACTCGAGGCCGCGCTTGATGCGCTTGAGCATCAGCGCGATTTCGTCGTCAATCGCCAGCTTGGCAAAGTCAAAGGCTTTGAGCGCGTCGAGCAGGCCGCCCATGTTCAGCATATCCATGCCGGCCAGGACGCCGGCCACGGAGGACATGCCTGTCTCAAAGCCGGATTGCGCGTCGTTGACTTTGGCGTTGGTCAATCCGACGTATCCGCCATAGGGCACGTCGTAAAAGCGCGCCATTTGCGCGCAGGCCATGTGCAACATGCCGCACTCGATGCCGCCCGAGGCATACGCGCCGGAGCGCATATCGCCCACCGTCGGCAAAGTGGCGTAAATCTGCGGCGTGCCGGGGCGCACCATTTCCATCAGCACGGCCGCCGCCAGGAACTCGGCGTTGCACTGCGCCACGGTTCCGGCCAGCGTCATGGGCGAAGTCAGCCCGGCGTTCGGCACATAGCTGCCGTAAATGGGCAATCCCTTTTCGGCCAAGTACATGACCATTTCCGTCGAAGCCACGTCCATCGTCAGCGGCGAGACGACCGGGCAAAAGTGAAAGGTGACAAAGGGATGCTCTCGGAACGCCTGCTCACCGCCCGCGACGAGATAACAAAAGCGCAAGACCGTCTCGGCGTCTTGCTCGTCCTTGCACGTGCTGCGAATCGGCTTGAGGCAGTTTTTCACTGCCGGGTAGACGCGCGCCAGAGTAAAGTGGCCGGGCGGCGCATCGTCGGCCAGCGTCGAGGTCGAAAAGACGTCGTGGCCTGGCAATTCGTTGACGACGTGCGCGATGCGCGCAATGTCATCCGAGCGCGCGCGCCGCTCCTGGCCTGTGACCGGGTCAATAATGTCCGGCGCCGAGCTGGCTGTGACGACAATCGGCCCGTCGCCGGGGATGGTCTTGTCGAATTTGGGATCGCGCCCGCGAAAGGTAAACGTCGGCGGTATGGCCTTGCGGAATTCCTCGGCCACGGCGCGCGGGAATTGGACGATTTGCGTCTCCGCGTCTATGCGGCAGCCGTGCTTGGCAAAAACCGTTCGCGCCTTTGCGTTGCGCACCAGCAGCCCGACGTTTTCCAGGATTTCGAGTGAAGCTTGGTGGATGCGTTGAACTTGTTCAAACGTGAGCAGTGTAGCAAAAGTGACCAATATGCCTCCGTAGATGTAGAGAGCGTAAACCGCGATTCCCTTGCTGTCCACTCTGGAAAATTGTTAGGTGCATAATACTATTTTCTCGATTTGCCAGTAATATGATCTATTGACACTTGCATAACTATGACTTGGTCAAAGAGTTTGTCAATATATTTTTCTCCGGCTTCCAGATAGTCGGGAGAATATTTTGCTAGTAAAGCCTCTAGCGCCTCTCTTTTCTGATTCTCACCATCCACTATTAAAGCTGTTCCGAAAACAATCGCGCTTTCGTATTCGGTGGAAAACTTGTCAGGAAGCAACCTAGTTTTACCCACGACGCAGAAAGAAACTTTGCTGTTGGACGTGATATTTTCCAATTTATGACCTTCAGTTGCAGAATGAATAAATATCGAATTATCAACAACGACATAGCTTACCGGAGTGCCGTAGGGCTGATTGTCCTTATCTGCCGTTGACAGCACACCGTATGCCGAGTTCTTTAAAACAGCAAAAGCTGACGCGTTGTCCAATGCCCTATCTTTCCGCCTGATTTCCTTGTACATTCTTTTCCTCCAGTTATTTATTCGAGCACTTGATTTGAGATGCCAGTTGTTTGACTTGCGCCACAGGTGCGACATTCAAGCCCGCGCACATGACCTTGAGCGATGCCGCGGCGATGGCGAATCGCACAGATTGTTCCAGATTCCATCCTTGCAAGCAGCCGTAGATAAATCCGGTCGAAAAAGTCGCGCCCGCGCCGCACCCATCTACCACCTCTACCTGCGGAGCGTAGGCGCGCAGCGTTTCTTTCCCCTGCGCAGCCAGGCAGCCTTCTCCCGCCAGAGTGACGAGAGCGGTCTTGGCGCCAGCCTCCAGCAACTGTTGGGCTACACACAGAGGGTCACATTCTTGCCGTTGCGCTGCGTCTGTGACGGCCTGACAAATCGTCGCCCGGTGAACGTAACGCGCCAGAATGTCCGGGTCTTGGTGCCCGTGTTCCAGGTTGAGGAACACGGGGATGCCCAGCCGGATAGCCTCATCCATCGCGCGGAGAATGTGGTCGCCGTCGTACCAGTCCACGTAGAGCAGGCGAGCGCCTTGCAGGAGCGACAGGTCCGCCGTGTCGAGCGTATCGAGCACGTGCGGCTCGCGCTGCCAGAAATACGTGCGCGCCCCGGTTCGATCCGAGATGTCCACCTCGAGCGGCGTGGAAATGTCCTTGGAGAGGCGCACCTTGCCCAGGACGCCCATCGCCTTGAGCTGCCGGACGACGCTTCGCCCGCGCGAGTCGTTGCCCACCGCCGTTCCGATGAGACCGCTCTGCACGTCCCAGCGCCGGAGCAAGCCGGCGACAATGGCCGCGTCGTCAAACACAAACTCGCTGACGCCTTTGATGAGCGCGCCGGTGTTGTGTTCGGGCAACTGGTCAACGACCAGAATCGCCACCGGCGTAATCATCCCAAAGCAGACGACCTCTGGTGTGGCACGCTGGGTAGCCTTTTTCAATGTGTGTCTCCGAGAGACAAACGACGAAGGACGAGGGCGAGGTTTGTCTTTGGTCATTCGCCCTTCGTCCAGATTATGGGAGAAAGTAGGCGTTCGTCCAGGCGGACTGATAGTCCATGTCCACCACTTCGACACGCAGGTATCGCTGCCCCGGGTGCAAAGTAAACGTCGCTTCCGTGATCGGGCGGTCGTCCCAGACTTGGGCGGCGTTGGGGCAGTGCCAGATGTCGCCGATCAAAAAGACGGAGCGGGCCGGCGAGCAGTGCACTGTCACCTTGCGCCCTTCCAATTGCACGTCATAGATTTCCGGCCCCATCGTCGAATAGAACTGTCCCTGGCGGAGCGCATCCATGATGGAGGGCGCATCCAGTTTTTCGGCGCGCACATTCACCCAGCCTCGCCCGTGATCCGGGTAGGCAAAGTGCGAATCGTCCGTGGCGAGTCCATACACGCCCTGGCCGCGCCGCAGGATCCCGTCCCAATGCACCAGCGAGTGGCCTTTGTTGATCTCTAGCCAACAGCCCGTGTTGAAAATCTCGATGCCGATGTGGCCCTTGAGCGCGAGCAAGTCTTCAAAGGTGTGATCGTGCCAGTAGGGATGCGCGATAAAGCACAATCCGCCGGCCGCGTTCACGGCGTCTATCGTGTCCTGCGGGTCCTTGGCGTGCGGGATGGGCATCGAGTTCACGCCGATGCTGACGACGTGGTATTCAACCGTGCCGCGCCGGGCCGAGATTTCGGCGCTCGGGATCGCCAGGAGCGGCGGGTTCGCCATAAACTCGAGCGGGTTGACGACCCGGTTGTGATCCGTGATGGCAAGAAAATCATAGCCGTGATCGGCGTGCCACTGCATACTTTCGGCGGGCGTCGGCTTGCCATCCGATTGCGTGGTGTGAGTGTGCAGATTCCCTTTGAACCAACGCCCCGGCAATCCAAACGGTGAAAGAGAAGGCATCTTGACCTCTCGGTGTAAGACCTGACAGGTCTGCCAGACCTGTCAGGCCTATATCATCAAGCAGCCAGCCCACGCGCGACATCTATGGCCGTGGCGACATCGGGAGCGTAAGCGTCGGCTCCGATTTGCTTGGCAAACGCCGATGTGACCGGTGCGCCACCCACGAGCACTTTGACCTTGCCGCGCAGCCCGGCTTCTTTGAGCGCCTCGATGACGGTCTTCATCACCGGCATCGTCGTCGTTAGCATGGCGGCCATGCCGACGATCTTGGGCTGTTGAGCGCGAACCGCTTGTATAAACTTGTCCGGGGCGACGTCAATGCCCAGGTCTATAACCTCGAAACCGGCGCCCTCGAGCATCATGCTCACCAGGTTCTTGCCGATGTCGTGCATGTCGCCGTGCACCGTGCCGATCACAATCTTGCCCAACAACGACTGGCCTCCGCCGCGCGACTCGGCCAGGAGCGGGCGCAACACGCCCAGCCCGGCGTGCATCGCGTTGGCGCACATGAGCACTTCGGGGATATAGAGATCGCCCGCCTTAAAGTCACACCCGACGCGATCCATCCCGGCAAGCAAACCGTTGTTCAAAATATCCTGAGCCGACATGCCCTCGGCGAGAGCTTTTTGGACGCCCGCCTTGACCGCATCCGCATTGCCCTCGTAGAGGTCTTTGTGCATTTGTTGCAAGTTTGACATGGTTTTTGTGCCTCTCTGTGAGTATCTACTTTTTGAGCGATTTCATGGCATCGCTGACCAGCTTGTCGAGCGCCTGGCTGACGTCCTCCGGCAACGGAAGCGGCTCGTGCTCCTTCAAAATCGTCCGCGCGATTTCATTCGCGCGCTTTTCAAACGTCTTGCCGCCGCCCGTTGTCCACGCATCACGCGAGTCTCGGTAAATCAAGGGGCTGGGCTTGTAGCGTTCGCCCCGCAGATACTGGAGCGTGTGCGGGTCTTGGATGAAATTGCCGCCCGGACCGACTCGAGCGATGGCCTCCATTGCCAGGCGTCCCTCGTCCGCTTCAAAGCCTTGCAGCGCGCGGATGACTGTCTTGTTGATCTCGCTGTCAATCACCAATTGCTCGTGGCTGGTGACGAGGCTCTGCTGCATCATGCCCGCGCCGACGAGCACATTGGCTCCGGCAAAGGCCGCCATAAAGTTCATGTACGTGCGCTCAAAGGTAGATTGCCCGTCGTGCAGCATCGAGTCGGTCCACGGGCCGTGCAGGCTGACCGGGACGTTGTAAAAGTGCGCCATCTGCGCGCCGGCGACGGCCATCATGCCCAACTCGATTGCGCCGGCCAGGCTAAAGCCGGTGCGCATGTCCATCGCCATCGGTCGCGGCGCGTATTGCAGCGGCGCGCCCGGGTGAGCCAGTTGCGAGATGACCACGCCGCCCAGGAACTCGGTGTTGAGCAGTTGCACGTTGCCGGCCATCGTGACCGGGCCGGTGCCGCCCGCAATCGGCATGACGCACACGTCGAGCGGAACGCCATACTCGCCGCACAGGAACAGCGCGTCTACGGTAATATCCAAGAATTTGAGCGGGCTGACGGGCGCTTCGAGCAGACTGACGAGCGGACGTTTCTTCAACTCCTCTTTGCCGCCCGCGACCATCGCGGCCATCTCGAACATGAATTTGAGCGACTGGCCGCTAAAGGTGCGCAGGTGAATATTTTTGCTGGTGCCGGAAAACGCCTCGCGCAGCATGAAAATGTCGCGCCCGACCACCGGCATATCGTGGCCGAACACGGGCGCGATAAAGTCAATGCCGTCCAACCCGTCCATCAACTTGTAATAGCCGCGCAAATCGGCCAGCATCATCGGCCTGAACTCGCCCGTGTCCAGGTCGAGTGTATAGTCGGCGCCGCCGCCGTTGCGGGCATACGGCCGGCCGCCGCGCACCAGCGGACAATCCTTCTTGGGATCGCGGGCCGCCAGTGTGAAATGGTCGGGCACGGTCTTGAGGCAGTGGGCGACCAGCTCGCGAGAGATGCGCGCTCGCTTGGTCTGGCGGTCCACTTGCGCTCCGGCCTTTTCGAGCGTTTTCAATCCCTCTGCGTGATCTACCATGATGCCGGTCGTCTCCAAGATATGGAGCGATTGCTCGTTGATTTTTTCAATCTCGGTATCCGACAATGTTTTGATCCAAGTACTTTCAGTGCTCTTCATGGTTGTTTATCCTCCTGATGATAAAAGACAGATCAGTTTCTCGTGGGAAAATTCAGAGTGGCAGGCGACTTTCTTCCATCAAGCGCCGTCCCGGCTATCGGGGCCAGGCTCGGCGCCGGCGACGAGAATTCGAACATTGCGGGTTGCCAGTTCGGCGCGCGCTCTGGCGTCCAGTCCCTCGTCCGTCACCAGACTGTGAACCTGATCCAACCGGGCGATCTCGAAATTCGAGACCACGCCCCATTTGCTGTGGTCGGCCATCACAATGACCGGGCCGCGCGTGCGCTCGATCATCAGATGGACGATTTCCGCCTCCGAGTTGCTGGGAACCGTGCAGCCATATTTCAGACTGATGCCATCCACGCCGATAAAAGTCTTGTTGGCGTATACCTGGCGCAGATTCTCGGTGGCAAAGTGGCCGATCACGGCGTTCGACCGGGCGTAGAATGATCCGCCTAGCAGGATCAGCTCAAAGCTGGCCTCGCGCACTTCGAGCGCCGCGCTCAGGTTGTTGGTGATGACGGTGATTTTCGAGCCGATGGGAATATGGCGGATCAATTGTGTGGCGGTGGTGCCGCTGTTGAGAAAGATCGTGTCGCCTTCTTCGATCAGCGCGGCAGCGGCCGCGCCGATGCTGCGCTTTTCTTCGGGATGGGCCAAAGCCCTGGCGGCGTATTCTGGCTCGAACTTCATCTGTTGGCTGAGGATGGCGCCGCCGTGAGTGCGCTCAAGGAGGCCTTGCTCTTCCAGCCATTCCAGGTCGCGCCGAATCGTGGCTTCCGAGACGCCGAGCAATTCACTCAGCTCAGAGTTGCTGACGATCTTGCAGGCTTCCAGGCGCTCTCGGATTCGCTCGTGTCGTTGAGCGGGGATGAGTTGTTTACTCATTCAATCGGCCTCGCTCCCGCCGAGTCAAAGCCGCTCATTGGGGGCATAGTGTGCTTGTTCACAGATGTCACGAATTGAGCGTTTACAGCCCATATTATAATTGTTTTTGCGTGAATTTGCAAGTTTTTGCTGTTTCTGATATAATGACACCTGCTAAAATGTCTCCCAAGGTGTCAGGCCGGTCTGTGCGCAAGTTCCCATTTGTTCATCCTCTCAAGGTGCGAGCCATGTCCACGACTCTCGGCATGGGCGCTCAAGACAGCGCCGAGCGCGACAAGTTTGAACGTGAAGCCATGCGCATCATCCAAGCCGGTAATCAGGCCGGGGTGTTGTTGCGTGTTCTTGGATCGTTGGCTTTCCACATGCACTGTCCACGCGCCGGCCACTTGCAAGCCGAGATGGGACGCGCGTACACGGACATTGACCTGGCCGCTTATTCTCAGCAGGCCAAAGAGATCAGAGCGTTGCTCACCGGCATGGGCTATGTGGAAAACCGCGAAGTCTTTATGGTCACTGAGGGATGCCGCGCGATTTTTGAAAATCCTACGAATCACTTGCACATTGACGTGTTCTACGAAAAGCTGGACTTTTGCCACATGATCAGATGGAGCGGTCGCCTGGAGGTGGATTCGCCGACCATCCCGCTGGCCGAGTTGGTGTTGGAAAAAATGCAGATCGTCCAGATCAATGAAAAAGATGTGATTGATACGATTATGCTGCTCCAGGAACACCCGCTGGGCGATAGCGACCGAGAGACGATCAACATTGGCCTGATTGCGCGGCTGTGCGCCGCCGATTGGGGGCTGTGGCGGACGCTCACGATGAACCTGGACAAGGTCAAAAAGCTGGCGCCGGGCTATGCTCAACTGACCGACGCGCACAAAGCCCACGTCACTGCCCTGGTGGAGGCTGCCCTGGCACGGATCGAGGCCGAGCCCAAACCGCTCGCCTGGCGCATGAGAGCCAGAGTCGGCGACCGGGTCAAGTGGTACAAAGAAGTGGACGAAGTTCAGTAAGGAGGCTATGCAGTGACCAAGCGAGTTCGTGATCTCATGCATCCGGGCCTGCTCACTTGCCAGCCCACGGCCACACTCGGCCAGGTGGCAGTGATGTTGACTCTGCAACACGTCCATGCGCTCGTCGTCGCCGACCGGGATGGGCGGCCTATCGGCGTCATTTCCGATTTCGATCTGTTGGCGGGCGAATGGCTTTCGGCCACGCCCGAGAGCCTGGAGGCCATGCGCAAGATGACGGCCGGGGAATTGATGACCACGCCGGTCGGCGTCATCGAGGCCGATGTGCCGGTGGCCGAGGCCGCTCACCGGATGCGCGTGGAAGAAATCAACCGGCTGCTCGTGACCGATCACGGCAAGCCGGTCGGCGTGATTTCCGTCTCTGATTTCGTCGCCAACCTGGCGAAAACAATTCCCGCCCGGCGCGAGACGGTCGCCGACGTGATGTCCGATGCGATGCTCGTCTGCCGGGACAAGACGCCCGTCGCCGCGGCCGCCCGGGCCATGACCGACTCGGGCTACCGCTCCGTCCTCGTCATAGATTATTGGGGCAAGCCGTTGGGCGTGATCAGCGGGCAGGACTTGCTGGCAGCTTGCGAGGAGGCGGACTGCGGCGAGCGAATCGTCTCGGAGGTGATGCACCCCGCGCTGACGATTCACATGACGGCCAGCCTGCGCCAAGCCGCCACCAAGATGATCGAGCATCACCATCATCGTTTGATCGTGGTGGACCCCGACCAGCCCGAGGCGGTGCCGCTGGGGATCATTTCGTCTTTCGACATTGTGGCCGAAATGGCTGGGCCGGGGTCAGTCTGGCAACAGGTGCGGTGAGTCTGTGGCTACTTTGGAAAAAGTCATCGCTCGCGTGCCCCAGTGGGCGGGCGCCAGGGATTTGAAGACCTCCGTCCTTGGCGGTGGCATTACCAACCAGAATTATCGCGTGGACGTAGATGGCGAGTCTTTCGTGCTCCGCATCTGCGGGGCCGACACGGAATTGCTCGGCATCCAACGCGAAGCCGAGTACGCTGCCAACCTGGCCGCCGACCAGTTGGGCATCGCGCCGGAGGTGTATTGCCGCATCCTGCCTGAAAACTATCTCGTCACGCGCTTTATCCACGGTCGCCCTGTGTCGTTGGAAGAGATGGGCCGACCGGAGTATATCCGCCAGGTGGCCGAGGCGCTTGGGAAATTTCACGCTCTGCCCCCAATTCCCGGCACGTTTTCCCCGTTCCGCAACGTCGAACGCCTGACGCAAGTCTCCCGCCGCTACCATGTTGCCTTGCCCCAGAATTTTGATTGGCTGCTTGAGCGAATGCGCGAGGTCGAGCAGGCTTTTCTCAAGGATTCCTTCGTCCCCCATCCCGGCCACAACGATCTGCTCAACGCGAATTTCCTCGACGACGGCCACATCCGCATCCTCGACTGGGAGTACGCTGGCATGGGGGACATTTATTTTGACCTGGCAAACTTTTCCAGCCACCACCGCTTTACAGACGACCAAGCTCATTTCTTGCTGGAATGTTACTTTGGCGAAGCCACACCTCGACGATTCGCGCGGCTGCAGCTGATGCGGCCCATGTCCGAGATGCGCGAAGCAACATGGGGCACCGCGCAGATCGGCATCTCTAAGCTCGATTTTGATTTTCGTGGGTACGCCGACCTGTGGTTTGGGCGGGCGACCGAAGCAATGCAAGACCCCCGTTGGGGACATTGGCTAAAGGAGATAATTCAACATGCCTGACTTTCCATCTCATGCGCAAGTCGTTGTCATCGGTGGCGGTGTGGGCGGATGCAGCATCGCCTACCATCTCGCCAAGATGGGTTGGAAAGATGTCGTCGTGCTCGAGCGTAACGAGCTGACCAGCGGCTCGACCTGGCACTCGGCGGGACTCGTCGGCCAACTGCGCTCGGACGTGAACCTCACCAAGATGATGCGCTACAGCACGGATCTGTATCGGCAACTGAAGGACGAGACCGGTCAAGACACGGGCTGGCGCGAAGTGGGCGGCCTGCGGTTGGCGTCCTCGCCGGAGCGGCTGGAGGAACTCAAGCGACAGGTGGCGCTGGCTCGCTCGTTCGGTCTGCCGATGGAACTCGTCAGCACGCAAGAAGCGCACCAGCTCTTTCCGCTGATGGACCCCCAAGGCGTGCTGGGCGCGGTCTATACGCCCACTGATGGCAGCATTGACCCGACCGGGTTGACGAATGCGCTGGCGGCCGGGGCCAAGTCGCGCGGGGCCAAGTTCTTTACCTTCACCGTCGTCACGGGCATCACGGTCAAGGATGGGCGCGTGACCGAGGTCATCACGGACAAGGGCACCATCAAGACCGAGATCGTGGTGAACGCCGCCGGGCAATGGGGCGGCGACATTGGCAAGCTGGTCGGCCTCAACCTGCCCGTCGTCCCGATGGCGCACCTGTACCTCATCACCAAGCCCGTCGAGGGACTGGCCGGCGTGCCCAACTTGCGCGATCCCGACCTGTTGGTTTACTGGCGCGAAGAAGTCGGCGGATTCATCACCGGCGGTTACGAGCGCCAGCCTGCGCCGTTCGGCCTCGACGGCATCCCCGATGATTTCAACTACAAGCTGCTGCCGCCCGATTGGGAACGGTTTACGCCGCTGATGGAGAACTCGATCAAGCGCGTGCCCGCCGTCGAAAGCGCCGAGATTCGCCAACTGCTCAACGGCCCCGAAGGCTTTACGCCCGACGGCGAATTCTTGCTCGGCCCGACGTCGGTCAAGGGCTTTTGGGTGGCCTGCGCGTTCTGCGCGCACGGCCTGGCCGGCGCGGGCGGCATCGGCAAGGTGATGGCCGAATGGATCATTGAGGGCAACCCCGAATGGGACGTGTGGCGCTTGGACGTGCGGCGCTTTGGCCCCAATTACGCCAGCAAGGATTACATGCTGGCGCGCACAATGGAAACCTATGGCCGGTATTACGACATTCATTACCCGAGCGAAGAGCGCGCGTCGGGCCGCCCATTGCGTCTCTCGCCGGCTTACTTTCGTCAGAACGAGCTGGGCGCGTACTTTGGCGAAAAGTTTGGCTGGGAGCGCGTCAACTGGTTCACGCCGCACGAGTCCAAATCGCCGCACACTCACGAGCCAAAAGGCTGGGCGCGCAAGCACTGGTCAACGGCGATTGAATACGAGCACGTCAGCACGCGCGAGCGGGCCGGCCTGTTCGACGAAACGTCGTTCAACAAGATCGAAATTCGCGGGCCGGGCGCGCTGGCTTTTATGCAGCGCATGTGCGCCAACAATGTGGATCGGCCTGTCGGCAGCGTGATCTATACCCAGATGCTCAATCCGCGCGGCGGAGTGGAGTGCGATTTCACCGTGACGCGCCTGGCCGAGGATCGCTTTTTTATCATCACCGGCACTGCGCTCGGCGTGCACGACATCTCGTGGATTCGCCTGCACATGCCGGACGCTTCGCGTGGTTCGGTCATCCTCGAAGACGTGACTTCGCAATACGCCTGCATCGGCTTGTGGGGGCCGCGCGCTCGCGCGATTCTGCAAAAGGTCACCAAGGCCGACGTATCGAACGCAGGCTTTCCGTACATGACGATGAAGCACATTGCCGTCGGCTACGTGCCGGCGATGGCGCTGCGCGTGACCTACGTGGGCGAACTCGGTTGGGAGTTTTATTGCCCGATGGAGTACGGCCTCAAGTTATACGACACGCTGTTGGAAGCCGGACAAGAAGAAGGCATCGTCCCGGCGGGCTATCGCGCGATTGATTCGCTCCGGCTGGAAAAGGGCTATCGTTATTGGAGCGCGGACATTTCGCCGGATTACACGCCGTTCGAGAGTGGCATCGGTTTTGCGGTGGCGTTGGATAAGGGCGATTTCATCGGGCGCGAAGCTCTGCTCAAGCAAAAGCAGGCTGGCCTCCAGACCAGGCTCTGCTGCTTGACGCTGGCCGATAACACGGCGGTGGTGATTGGCAAAGAGCCGATCCGCGCTGGCGACAAGATCATCGGCTGGGTCACCTCCGGCGGCTATGGCTACACGGTTCGCAAGAGCATCGCGTATGGCTATCTGCCAATGGAGCACGCCAAAGTCGGCGCGCAGCTCGATGTGGAAATCTTTGGCGAGCGAATCAAGGCGGTAGTAGAGCGCGAGCCGTTGTATGACCCGAAGGGCGAACGCATCAAGGCCTGATGAGAAAGTAGAAAAAGTGAGAGAGGTGAAGGTTGAACATTGTCGTCTGCGTCAAGCAAACACCTGATACCGCTGCGACGGTGGATGTGAAAGCGGGGCACGTCACGTGGGGCGATTCCCCGATGATCACCAACCCGTGGGACGAGTACGCTGTCGAAGAAGCGTTACGGCTGCGGGAAAAGCACGGCGGCAAAGTGACCGCGATGTTTATGGGGCCGGAGAACGCGCGAGAGGCTTTAAAGAATTGCCTGGCGATGGGATGTGATGAAGCGGTCCTGGTGTCCGATCCGGCGCTCAAGGGTTCTGATGCGCGGGCCACGTCTTTTGCGCTCTCGAAGGCGGTTGCCAAAATCGGCGATGTGGACATGGTGTTGTTGGGCCGGCAAGCGGTGGACGGAGATACCGGCTTGGTGCCGGCTCAACTTGGGCGTCATCTCAAGTGGACGACGCTCACCTACGTCGCCAAGATTGTCGAGCTCGATCCGGCGGCCAAGACCATCAAGGTCGAGCGCATGTTGGATGAGGGCAAGCAGGTCTGCGCCGCTCAACTTCCGGCGGTAGTCAGCGTGGTCAAGGGCATCAACGAGCCGCGCTATCCGTCGTTCATGGGCATCCGCCGCGCGGGCAAGACGCCCATCCCGGTTTGGTCAGCCGCCGATTTGGGGCTGGACGCATTAAAGATTGGCCTGGCCGGTTCCGCCGTGACGTGGCCCGAAATCCGCACGATTCCGCCGCGCGCAGTCAAGGTCGAGATGATCGCGGGCGACACGCCGGAAGAGATTGCGGTCAGGCTGGTGGACAAGTTGATGGCAGAGCAAGTGCTGTAGACGGGGAGACGACATGGCAAACGTATGGGTTTACATTGATCAATTCAAAGGCGCTGCGCTGCCGACTTGTTGGGAAGCCGTGGGAGCGGCGAAAAAGCTCGCCAGCCAAATGGGCGTCGGTGTGACGGCGCTGATTTTTGGTCAGGGCGTCGCGGGGCTGGCGCAGCCGGCATTCAGCTATGGCGCGAATGTAGTCAAGCTGTGCGACGATGCGACGCTGGCCGATTTCCGCGTCGAGCCGTATGCTGCGCTCCTGGTAAAGTTGGCGCAGGAAGAAAAGCCGGAGGTGATCCTCGGCCCAACCTCGACGCGCGGGCGAGACGTGTTTGCAACGTCTGCGGTAGATTTGGAAACGGGCGTGATTGCGGATGCGACGGCGTTAGAGCTGCAAGATGGCCTGGTGCGCGTGACGCGCCCGGTCTATGCGGGCAAGTTGCTCAGCACGGTGACGTGCAAGCAACGCCGTCCGCAAATGATCACGCTGCGCACGCGTGCGTTCCCCGCGCCGGAGCCGGATGGCGCGCAGAGTGGTGAGATCGTGAGAGTCAATCCGGCGATGGCCGAAGACGCCATCGGCGTCAAGGTCGTGGATTACGTGGTGGAGGCGAACCGCGTCAGCCTGGATAGCGCCAAGATCATTGTCTCTGGTGGGCGCGGCGTTGGTGGCCCCGAGGGCTTTGAGCCGGTGCGCCAGTTGGCCCAGGCGCTTGGCGCGGCGGTGGGCGCGAGCCGCGCCGCCGTGGACGCCGGGTGGATTCCCTACGCGCATCAGGTGGGGCAGACCGGCAAGGTGGTCTCGCCCGACTTGTACATCGCGTCCGGCATCTCGGGCGCGATCCAACACCTGGTCGGGATGCGCACGGCCAAAGTGATCGTCGCTATCAACAAAGACGCCGAAGCCTCGATCTTTAGAAACGTGCGCTTTGGCGTCGTCGGTGATCTGTTCAAGATTCTCCCGGCGTTGACCGCCGAGGTCAAAAAACGGCGTGGAGGTTCGTAGGGGCAGTCCTTGTGACTGCCCTGCCGCCAGGGGGCGACCACGAGGGTCGCTACACTATCATTTAAGGAGGCAATTCCTATGAAACAAAGTGTCGTCGAACGACTGACGCAAGTTCATCCCGATATGGAAATCTGGTGGGATTCATCCCCACTGATCTTTAAATCGTGGGTCAAAAAGATGGTGGGTTCTGCTCCGCCCGCGAGAAAGGCCGCTTGGGAAGAGCAGCTCAACCGCGTTTACGTGATTGACGATCCGGCCAAAAGCCTGGTGCGCGGCTGCACCACCAACCCGCCGCTGTCTTTGACCGCCGTCAAGAACGATCTGCCCTTTTGGAACGAATGGGTGGACAACCTGATTCGCTCCAATCCGGGCCTCACCCAGTACGAATACTTTTGGCAGACCTACCGCGAGGTCATCCGGCGCGGCGCGGAAATGATGCTGCCCATCTGGGAAGCTTCGGGCGGACGGTTCGGCTACATCTCCGGCCAGCTCGATCCGCGGCTGCTCACCGAGACCGACAAGATGATCGAGCAGGCCAAGGAAATCCGGGCCATCTCTCCCAACCTGATGATCAAAGTGCCCGCCAGCACGCAGGGAGTACAAGTGGTCAAGGCGTTGACCTCGATGGCGATCCCGACCAACGTCACTACCTGCTTTACCTTGCCGCAAATCTGGGCGGTGGCGAACGCGGCCAAAGAAGGCCTGGCGCTGGCCGAAAAGAACAAGGTGGACATGAGCAAATGGCGAGCCGTCATTACCATGATGATCGGCCGCCTCACCGAGCATCCCGTGCTGGATCAGCAGGCGGCCCGGCGCGGCATCACCTTCACTTGGGCGGACAAGCACTGGCTGGGCATCTATATCTTCCGCAAAGCGTTCAAGCTGTTGAAGGACAACGGCATGCCCAGCAAGATGCTGGCTTGCTCGATGCGCGATGGTCCCATGGTCGGCGGCAAGTATCATTTCTGGGACGTCGAAAAGATCGCCGGCGACATTGTGTACACGATGCCGCCCTACGTCTTCGAGCCGCTCTTTCAACGCTGTGAGGATCTCTTGTTCCGGGAGGAAATCCTGTTCGACGATGTGCCGGAAGAGGTGCTGCGCAAGGCGCGCAAGATTCCGTACGTCTTGCAATCCTGGGACGAGAACGGCATGGAGCTTGACCAGTTCAACCTGCACCCTTCGACGATCGCCACGGCGGAGCTCTTTAGCAAGGCGTCGGCCGGCCTGGAAGAGTACGTCGGCGAGCGCATAGCCGCAGTTGCCAAAAAGTGACAGTGAGCAAGTGAGATGGTAAATCGAACTAGGCCGGTCTATGACGAAACCGATCACCTGATCGCCGACACGCTGCGGATGCTGGCGGCGGACGCGGTGCAGCAGGCCAACTCGGGCCACCCCGGCTTGCCGCTGGGCGCGGCGGATATCGCCACGGTACTGTGGACTCGCCTTTTGCGGCACAACCCGGCCCATCCGACTTGGCCGAATCGCGATCGCTTTGTTCTGTCTGCGGGCCACGGCTCGGCGCTGCTCTACGCGCTGCTTTTCCTCAGCGGCTATGCCATGCCGCTCGACGAGCTCAAGCGATTCCGGCAGTGGGGCAGTCTCACGCCTGGTCACCCCGAGTACGCGCCCGAGCGTGGAATCGAGACGACCACCGGCCCGCTGGGGCAAGGCTTTGGCAACGCGGTAGGCATGGCGCTGGCCGAACGCTGGCTGGCGGCTCGCTTTAACAAGCTGGGCTTGCACTTGGTGGATCACTTTACCTACGTCCTGGCCTCCGACGGCGACCTGATGGAAGGCGTTTCGCACGAGACGGCGTCGCTGGCCGGGCACCTGGGCCTGGGGCGGCTCATCGTCCTCTACGACGACAATCGCATCTCGATTGACGGGCCGACGGACTTGACGTTGAGCGATAACGCGCTGGAGCGCTTTGCCGCATACGGCTGGCACACGCAGCCGGTGGACGGTCACGACATGGCGGCGGTGGACGCGGCCATCCGCGCCGCGCAGGCCGAGACCGAGCGCCCGTCCATCATCGCGTGCCGCACGCACATCGGCTATCGCAGCCCCAAGCAAGATTCGTCCAAAGCGCACGGCGAGCCGTTGGGTGAGGACGCCTTGCGCGCCACCAAAGAGACGATGGGCTGGCCGCAAGAGCCGCGCTTTTACGTGCCGGATGGCATTCACGCGCGATTGAATCAGATGCGCGAAAACGGCGCGGCTTGCGAGCAAGAATGGAACGCGCTGCTCGCTCGCTATCGCCAGGCGGACCCAGACCTGGCCGCGCAGTGGGATTTGTACGTGGCGGGCAAGCTGCCGGATGGATGGCAGTCGGCGCTGCCGACGTTCCCGGCCGATAAACCGCTCGCCACGCGCGCGGCATCCGGCCAGACGCTCGACGCGCTCTCGCTTCGCGTGCCAATGTTGCTGGGCGGCTCGGCTGACTTGACTCCGAGCAACAACACTCGCCCCAAGGAAAGCAAGCCGGTGCGCCGCGGCGATTTCAGCGGAACGTATCTTCACTTTGGCGTGCGAGAGCACGGCATGGGCGCGATCCTCAATGGATTGGCGCTGCACGGCCTGCGGCCTTATGGCGGCACGTTCCTCATCTTTTCCGATTACATGCGCCCGACGATTCGCCTGGCCGCGATGATGGGCTTGCCGGTGGTGTACGTCTTTACGCACGACAGCATCGGCCTGGGCGAAGATGGCCCTACGCATCAACCGACGGAGCACATCACCAGCCTGCGCGCGATTCCCAACCTGGTGGTGATTCGTCCCGCCGATGGCAACGAGACCGTCCAGGCGTGGAAGG
>CAYHAR010000039.1:20443-23550 GCA_964354595.1 uncultured Anaerolineae bacterium
AACCTGGTGGTGATTCGTCCCGCCGATGGCAACGAGACCGTCCAGGCGTGGAAGGTCGCGCTCGAGCGGCGCGATGGTCCCACAGCCTTGATTCTCAGTCGCCAGGCGTTGCCCTTTGTCGCGCCGGCGGATAACAGCCTCGCGCGCGGGGCGTACGTCCTGGCCGATGGCGACAAGCCGCGCGTCGTCCTGGTGGCGAGCGGCTCGGAGGTGAGCCTCGCGCTGGCCGCGCGGCAGAAGCTGGCCGAGCAAGGCATCCCTGCTCGCGTCGTCTCGATGCCGAGCTGGGAACTGTTCGACGCGCAGCCCGTTGAATATCGAGACGCTACGCTGCCGCCCGGCGTGCCACGCCTGGCGATTGAAGCGGGCGTCACGCTGGCCTGGGGGCGCTACGTCGGCGAAAAGGGCAAGGTCATCGGCCTGGATCGCTTTGGCGCTTCGGCTCCCTACAAAGCCCTGTTCGAGCAGTTGGGCTTTAGGGTTGAAGATGTGGTCAATCAAGCACGCGCCCTGATAGGGTAGGGGCGTGCACGTGAAATACAAAACGCAAAACAAAAAGGAGTTTTATCATGGCAAAGAATGTTGACGAGTATTTTGTTCCGTGGCTAAAGCCGCTCAAGATGTACGTCTGCGATCCTGTCGAGCTGGCCTGGCAGGACCCGTCGCTTCACCGGATGATGACGAACGAGAATCCTCATGCGCCGTCGCCCAAGGTCATGGAAGCGATCCAAAAGTATGCCGAGTTGGGCAACCGCTACCCGGATCAGGGCCTGGTGGTTCGCGGCAAGATCGCCGAGATCAACAAGCTGGACGGCCCCGAGAACGTCGTCCTGGGCAACGGCTCGTGCGAAATCTATGACATGATCATTCGCAGCTTTGTCCAGCCTGGCGAAGAGGTCATCGAGCAATGGCCGTGCTTTGGCATCTACAAGCTGCGCACCAACGTCATCGGCGGCAAGATCGTGTCCGTCCCGATGATCTACAAGGATCAAAAGTTGCTGTTCGACGCGGACGGGATCCTCAAGGCGATCACGCCCAAGACCAAGCTCCTCATCGTCGCGCATCCCAACAATCCCAGCGGCAACTTTATGGACGACAAGGACATCCTCCGCCTCGCCGACACGGGCATCCCCTTCATTATAGATGAAGCCTACATCGAGTACGCCGGGCTGCAAAAGACAAAGACGCCGCTGATCAAGCAATACCCGAACGTCATCATCACCCGGACGCTTTCCAAAGCCTACGGGCTGGCCGGCCTGCGATTCGGCTACTTGATGACCAACAAGGCCGTGGCCACTCGGATTTCGGCGACGCTCATCCCGTGGAACGTCGGCACCATCATCATGTGGGCCGCGCTGGCCGCGCTGGAAGATAAGGAAGGGCTGGAGCAAAGGGTCAAGTTCAACAACGCCGAAGTGGAATACATCGAGGAAATGCTCAGCAGCATCCAGGGGTTGACCATCTTTCACTCGGAGGCCAACTATATCCTGTTCGACGGCAAGCGCACCGGCAAAAAGGGCGCGGACATGGTCGAGTACGCCTTGAAGAAGGGCCTCATTCTCCGGCCCGAATCGCGCCAGTACGATAGCGAGGGGTGGTTCCGCGTCTCGATCGGGACCAAAGAGGAAAACCGCCGGGTCGTCGAGGTCATCAAAGAGTTTTACAAGTGATCGCCATCTCCCCGAAAGCTGCCAACTTTCGGGGAGGTCAAAACCTATGAACAGACCGCGAGGGATCATTCTCGACCTGGATGGAACCGTCTATCGGGGCGATCGGTTGATCCCTGGCGCTCGTGAGGCCATCGAGAGGATGCGTCGTTCCCCTGAAGGGGATCTGCGAAGGGCGCATCCTCTCGTCTTTGTGACCAACGCCATCGAGACCTGCGCCGAGCACGTGGACAAGCTCACCCAGCTCGGCGTGCCGGTCAGCCCCGACGAGATCATCAACTCCCCGTTGGTCCTCATTCGTCACCTGCGCGAACAGATGCCGAATGCGCGCGTGTTTCCCATCAGCGATCCGCCGCTGCGGGAGCAACTGGCGGAGCACTTTTGCCTCAGCGAAGACCCGAACGAGATTGACGTGGTGATCGCCAGTTGCGACCGCGCCTTTGACTATCGCAAGCTGAACATTGGCTTTCAAGCCTTGCGGCGGGGCGCGCGCTTTTGGGCCACCAACGCCGACGCCACCTGGCCGACGCTGGGAGGCGAAATCCCCGATGCGGGCGCCATCATCGGCGCGCTAGAGGGCTGCGCCAGGCGCAAGGTCGAGGTGATCGCGGGCAAGCCTTCGCCCCTGGTTATGCAAGTTGCTCTCGAACGATTGGGGCGGACGGCCGGCGAGTGCATGGTGATCGGCGACAGCCTCGGCTCTGATATTCTGATGGGCAAGCAAGCCGGCGCGACGACCGTCCTGGTGCTGACCGGCGCGACCCAACGGGCCGACCTGGACCACGCATCCGTGCAGCCGGATTACGTTCTGGAAAGCATCGCCGAAGCGCCCCGGCTGTTGGACGACGATTGACGTTCTGTCTTCCACGCTCAATATCTCCGTTATACCGTTTTGATGGCCTTCGTCTGACACCCGGTAAGAGTTTGTCGTGATGTAGCCCACATCGAACTTGGCCTACTCTTGCTGTTGTGTTGTACTAATAGCCAATGTGGGAGGTGTGAAATGGAAGCGACTATGACCAGCAAGGGGCAAATCGTCATCCCATCCGGATTGCGCCGCAAGTACGGCTTGAAGGGGGACATTCGTATTCGGTTGGTAGATGACGGCGAGCAGATCATCCTCAAGCCCATCACCCCCGAATACGTTCACAAGCTGTCAGTTCTTCCGCCCCGTTCTGGTCAAGATCGGGCCTGTTCGGGGATTCGCCGAAAACTGGGGCGCGGGAGCACGGCAGAGGACTCGAGCCGGGCAGCATAGCCCGGCTTGTGTTTGCGCGGGCCAACCTGGCCGACCGCCGCGCGGCTTGCCCGTTTGACCATTCCCCCGTTTCCGCTTATACTTTTTGGCAAGTAAGCCCGCCTGTGTAAGCCGCCTCATAACCACCTGGAGTCAAGATGACTGACTATAACGCATCCCTTGACCTGGTTGCCAGGCTCGTC